>JAILIG010000069.1 GCA_024695445.1 Oscillospiraceae bacterium | reverse complement strand
ATGAAGCGGATGACCCGGACTGGCTGGATAAGGTCCGGCAGTCGTGGACTGCAATGGAAGACCTGTATACACAGGGCAGGATTCGCGTGATCGGTCTGTCAAACTTCCTGCCGCACCATATCCGCCCGCTTCTTGAGACCGCACGCATCCGGCCGATGCTTGATCAGCTTGAGCTGCACGCCGGATATATGCAGGAATATGCGCTCAGCTATCTCAGAGAACAGGGCATTCTGCCGCAGGCATGGAGCCCGCTCGGCAGAGCAAAACTGCTGAACGATCCGGAGATTACAAAAATCGCTGCAAAATACGGCTGTTCCAATGCAAAACTGCTCCTCCGGTATCTCAATCAGCGCGGCATCCCCGTCATTCCGAAATCCTCTTCCAAAGAGCGTATGCTGGAGAATCTTGACATTTTCGGCTTCACGATTTCTGCTGATGATATGTCATATCTATCCTGCCTGCCCGAAAGAGGATGGTCCGGCGAACATCCGGATCTTTGATCTGAACAGAAAAGGAGTAATCTATGCTGATTGAATCCATCCAAACCCCTGCTGACATCAAAGAATTTGATACAGCACAGCTGACCGCGCTTGCAGCGGAGATCCGCAGCGGACTGATGAACCGGCTTTCCAAACGCGGCGGTCATTTCGGACCGAATTTCGGAATCGTCGAGGCAACAATCGCGCTGCATTATGTGTTCGAGTCGCCGAAGGACAAATTCGTATTTGATGTATCGCATCAATGCTATACACATAAAATCCTGACCGGACGAAAAGACGCATTTTTCGACGATGCCCGTTTCAGCGATGTATCCGGCTATACAAACCCGGAGGAAAGCGAACACGACTTTTTCAATGTCGGACACACATCCACATCGGTGAGCCTTGCCTGCGGACTTGCAAAGAGCCGTGATCTCAAAGGCGAAACCGGCAATGTCATCGCAATCATCGGCGACGGCTCCCTGAGCGGCGGCGAGGCGCTGGAAGGTCTTGATTTTGCTGCTGAACTCGGCAGCAATTTCATCATCGTTGTCAATGACAATGATATGTCGATCGCAGAAAACCACGGCGGTCTGTATCAGAATCTCAAGGCGCTGCGTGAATCAAACGGTAACTGCTGCAACAATCTGTTCCGTGCAATGGGGCTTGACTACCGTTTTGTAGCAGACGGAAATGATATCTCTGCGCTGATCGAAGCATTCTCCGCTGTAAAGGACATTGATCATCCGACCGTGGTGCATATTGTGACGAAAAAGGGCAAAGGCTATACGCCGGCGGAAACCGAGAAGGAAAACTGGCACTGGCATATGCCGTTTGATCCGGAAACCGGTAAATCGCCGGTCTCGGAAGGCGGCGAAAACTACGGTGATCTGACCTGCGAATACCTGCTGAAAAAGATGAAAGCGGACAAGCGTGTGGTCACAATGGTCGCGGCAGTTCCGGTCTGCATCGGCTTTACGCCGGAGAAACGAAAAGAAGCCGGCGCGCAGTTCATCGACGTCGGCATTGCAGAGGAACACGCCGTCGCTATGGCATCCGGCATTGCGAAAAACGGCGGCAAGCCCGTCTTTGCAACGCATTCCAGCTTCTTCCAGCGGACATACGATCAGCTTTCACAGGATCTCTGCATCAATTCCAATCCCGCGACGCTTCTTGTCAATACCGCATCTGTCTACGGCATGCACGATATCACGCATCTCGGCATTTTCGATATCGCTATGATGTCCAACATTCCGAATCTCGTCTATCTTGCGCCGACCAACTGCGAGGAATATTTCGCGATGCTGGAATGGAGTATCGAACAGGACAAATATCCGGTTGCGATACGGATTCCCTGCAACGGCGTGCATCACACCGCGCAGCCGGTCGATACGGATTACAGCACACTGAACCGCTATCAGGTCACACAGCAGGGCACAAAAACGGCGATTCTTGCGCTCGGCGATTTTTATCAGATCGGCGAAGCACATGCAAAACTGATTGCGGAAAAAAACGGTATTGCACCGACGCTGATCAATCCGCGGTACATTACAGGTCTGGATGAAGCAATGCTGGAACAGCTGAAAGCAGATCATGACACCATCATCACGCTGGAGGACGGTATCCTGAACGGCGGATTCGGCGAAAAGATCGCACGGTTCTTCGGACCGTCAGACATGAAAGTGCATTGCTTCGGACTGAAAAAGGAATTTCTGGACCGGTATGCAGTTGAGGATGTGCTGAAAGCCAACCACCTGACACCGGAGCAGATATATAAGGATGTTTTTGAAGGAGGTAAACAATGAAATACATCAATATCGCAAACGGACCGCAGCAGGTGTCTGCGATCATTCAGGGCTGTATGCGGATGCCGGCACTCTCCAAAGAGGATGCGGCAAAGGTCATCCGCACAGCATTTGACTGCGGCATCAACTTCTTTGACCATGCGACCTGCTACGGCGAAAACGGTGCCGCTGAAACACGCTTTTGCGAAGCTTTCCCGCTGACCGGCTTAAAGCGCGAGGATATTGTCATTCAGAGCAAGTGCGGACTCTGCTTTGACCGGAACGAATTTGACTGGACAAAGGAAAACATCCTTTCCAGTGTCGATGACAGTCTCAGAAGACTGGGCGTGGAGTATCTCGATACGCTGCTGCTGCATCGCCCCGATCTGCTCTTTGATCCGGAAGAAGTCGCGGAAGCATTTAACTTGCTCAAACAGGCAGGAAAGGTGCGCTTTTTCGGTGTCAGCAATCTCATGCCGATGCAGATCGAACTACTGAAAAAATATGTGAAGCAGCCGCTTGTGATCAATCAGGTGCAGCTGTCACTGGAGCAGTCGCAGCTGATCGACCAGCCGCTGTATATGAACAACAAAACGACCGATTTCTCAATCAGCCGCGACGGCAGCGCGCTTGACTACTGTCGTCTGCATGATATCACGGTGCAGGCATGGTCGCCGCTGCAGATCGGCATGTTTGGCGGCACATTCATTGACAATCCGGGTTTTCCGGAGCTGAACAAAGCACTCGGCGAGATTGCAGAACGAGAGCATGCCTCAAAAGCCGCTGTCTCAATCGCCTGGATTCTGCGGCATCCCGCGAAGATGCAGGCGATCATCGGCACAATGAATCCCGCACACATCAAGGATATCTGTGCAGCCGGCGATGTGACGCTTTCACATCATGACTGGTATGCGCTGTATCTTGCATCCGGTAAATTCCTGCCGTAAATGCCAAGCCGGTTATATCAGGATAAAAAGATAGCGTT
>JAILIG010000067.1 GCA_024695445.1 Oscillospiraceae bacterium | reverse complement strand
TACGGACGCAGCACCGCCGGCACCGTCACCGAGCCGTCTGCCTGATAGTGATTCTCCAGCAGCGCAATCAGCATTCTCGGCGGCGCAACCACCGTATTGTTCAGCGTGTGGACCAGATAAGTGCCCTTCTCGCCCTTCGTGCGGATCTTCAGGCGGCGTGCCTGTGCATCGCCGAGGTTCGAGCACGAGCAGACCTCAAAATACTTCTGCTGACGCGGGCTCCACGCCTCGATGTCGCAGGACTTGACCTTGAGGTTTGCGAGGTCGCCGGAGCAGCACTCCAGCTGCCGCACCGGAATCTCCATGCTGCGGAACAGCTCGACCGAGAGCTTCCACATCTTGTTGTACCAGTCCATCGACTCCTCCGGCTTGCACAGGACAATCATCTCCTGCTTTTCAAACTGGTGGATGCGGTACACGCCGCGCTCCTCCAGACCGTGCGAGCCGATCTCCTTGCGGAAGCAGGGCGAATACGAGGTCAGCGTCAGCGGGAGCTGGCTCTCGTCGATGATCTGTCCGACGAATCTGCCGATCATCGTATGCTCCGAGGTGCCGATCAGATAGAGATCCTCGCCCTCGATCTTATACATCATCGCTTCCATTTCCTCGAAGCTCATGACGCCTTCGACAATGCTCTTGTGCATCATGAAGGGCGGAATCATGTAAGTGAAGCCGTGGTCGATCATGAAGTCTCTCGCATACGCAAGGACGGCCTCATGCAGACGGGCGATATCGCCCATGAGGTAGTAGAAGCCGGTGCCGGCGACTCTCGCGGCGGAATCCTTGTCCAGACCGCAGAGGCTCTGCATGATCTCCGCGTGATACGGAATCTCGTAGTCCGGCACGACCGGCTCGCCGAAGCGCTCGACCTCGACATTTTCCGAATCGTCCCTGCCGATCGGCACCGACGGATCAATCATCTGCGGGATGCGCTTCATGATGTCGTCGAGCTTTGCGGAGAGCTCGTCCATCAGCGTCTCCTGCTCCTTCATGGTCGCGGCATCGGCCTTGACCTTTTCGCGGATGGCGTCTGCCTCGTCCTTTTTGCCGGCCTTCATCAGCACGGGAACCTGTGCCGAGAGCTTGTTGCGCTCTGCACGGATGGCCTCCGAGCTGTGCTTGGCGTCGAGGATCTGCTGATAGAGCGCCGCCGCCTCATCGACGAGCGGGAGCTTCTCCTCCTGATACTTCTTTTTGATGTTCTCCTTGACCGCGTCCTTGTTGGCGATCAGAAATTTGATATCGAGCATAGTGTACTCCTTCGCGGGAAACCGCTTTTTCGGTAAATTCTCATTCCGGCGGATGCCGGTTTTTTCAGGTTTTATTATAACACAGTTTTCGCTTTCAGTCAAGAGGACGCGCCGGGCGGGCGGGCGGAAAACCGGAAATCCTCCCGTTCCGCTCCGGAGCCCGTAAAAAGCAGGCCGTGCGGCGGTATCCCGGCGCCGTCATGCCGCGCCGGCACAAAAGTGCTGTGTTATGTGGAATTTCTGCGGAATTCCCGCGGAATTTCAGAGGAATTTCAGAGGGATGCCGTTGACACACATGAAATGCTGCGCTATACTGAAAACAGGGAGCTGTTCTGCGCGTGTGCAGAGCTTTGACGACCGGGAAAGGAGCATTGCAATGAAAACGAAATATGTGGCTGCTTTTCTTTGCGGACTGCTGACAGCAGTTCTTTCTGCCTGTGCAGATGCCGAATCGGAAGCACCTTCCGTCCTGCAAGCATACGGGCGCGGCGACCGCAATGCCGCCGCCTTCACGCTGGAGGAGCTGTATGCGCATTCCGACCTGATCCTGCGCTTTACCGCCGGCGCCGTGACGCACACGGTCCCGCCCGGCACCGACCGCGTGATGACGGTCATGCAGCCGCAGGATGTGACCGCTTACAAGGGCAGCTATCAGAACGAGCCGCTCTATACACCGGGCGGCATCATGCCGATGCAGGAATATGCAAAGCTGCTCGGGAGCATCGGGCTGCAGGGGCCGGACACCTCAGCCGAATGGGCGGAATATCACTGGGAAAACGCGCCGATCATCCGGCAGGGCGACGATGTGATCTACTTCGGGGAATACAGCCCGGACGGGGACGGCACAGTCAGCAGCACCTATTTCACGCAGGGGACATTCCTGCTGCACGGCGGCGTTATTTCCGTCACAAAGGAGCAGATCGACGAGCCGCTTTTTGACGATTTTTCCGCACGGTTCGGCACATCCGTTTCCGCAGAGGACTTTTTGCAGGCCGTGACCGCACTGAGCACCTGAGAACGGCAGCAGACGGCGGAATGTTCCGGTCTGAAAAAAAGGGGACGCCCTGCGATAGAGGGCGTCCCCCTGCACGCAGCCCGTGCCGGCATATGATACCGGGAACGTTCTCCCCGGCAAGGGCTTTCCGGCGGAATCATCCGCACGGATAACCGTTTCCTGTCAGACCTGCTGCTCCAGTGCCGCCACCTTGACAGCAATGCAGAAGAGCTCCATCGCCTGTTCCAGCTCGGCCGGCGACGGGTAGGTCGGGGCAATGCGGATGTTGCTGTCGTCGGGATCGTTCTTGTAGGGATAGGTTGCGCCGGCGCCGGTCAGCGTCACGCCGCCCTCTTTGCAGAGCTGCACGATTCGCTTTGCAGTTCCCTTCGGCGCATTGAACGAGACAAAATAGCCGCCCTCCGGCTTTGTCCACGAGGCGATGCCGAGCGGCGCGATCTCCTGCTCCAGCATATCCAGCACGACCTTGAATTTCGGCGCCAGCACGGCGCGGTGCTTTTCCATGTGGGCACGGACGGCATCTGCATTGCCGAAGAAGCGCACATGACGCAGCATATTGATCTTGTCAAAGCCAATCGTCTGGATGCCGAGGCACTTTTCCAGCTCGTCGAGGTTCTCCCTTGCGGTGTTCAGAACCGCCACGCCCGCGCCGGGGAAGGTGATCTTCGAGGTCGAGGCGAACTGATAGAAGATGCGGGTATTGCCGGTTTCCGCGCAGGCCGCGTTAATCGTCAGGGGCTTTTTCGGCTCTGCGACCAGGTGGTGAACGCAGTAGGCGTTGTCCCAGAAGATGCGGAAATCAGCCGCGGCGGGCTTCAGCGCCGCAAATGCGCGGACGGTGTCGTCGCTGTAAACGATGCCGGACGGATTCGTATAGACCGGCACGCACCAGATGCCCTTGACGGCGGGATCGTTTTCGACATACTGCTTCACGGCAGCCATGTCGGGGCCGTTTTCATCGGTACTGACCGGAATCATCTCGACGCCGAAATACTCGGTCAGCGCGAAGTGACGGTCGTAGCCGGGGACGGGACACAGGAACTTCACCTTATCCAGGCGGCTCCACGGCGTGCAGCCCGCGATGCCCTTGACATAGGCAATCTGCAGACAGGCAAACATCAGCTCCAGACTGGAGTTTCCGCCGATGAACATTTCCTCTGCGCCGGCACCGAGCAGGTCGGCAAAGAGCTTTTTCGCCTCCCTGATGCCGGAGAGCAGCCCGTAGTTGCGGGTATCGTCGCCGCTTTCGGAGATCGGATCGGCGTCAGCGGGCAGGGCGTTGAGCAGCGGCATCGTCAGATCGAGCTGTTCGGGGCCGGGCTTTCCGCGTGCCATGTTGAGGCTGAGCTTTTTCGCCTGAAATGCCTCATAAGCGGCTTTTGCAGCCGCGAGCATTCCGGCGCGTTCGGCGGGCGTGCAGTCTGACAAGCGTTTGTGTTCCATCATTGAGGAGCCTTCCTTCCTGTGCGCACATTCTGCGCAAATATTCCGCCAGTGGCGGACAGTTGTATTTCATGCGACTATATTCTATCACATTTCCGTCAGTTTGTCAAGCTTTTATCAAAGTTCCGCCGCGAAAAATTCGGCGGCGGTCTTTCTCACCGCCCGCCGCACACAAATCGCAAAAAATGCCGCATCACAAAGGCTCCGGCAAAGGCCGGCTGCCGTGATGCGGCATCTCTTGTGCAAAGGAACCGTTCAGGACGGCATCTGCGGGGCTGCCGGACTGCCGGAGCCGCCCTCCGCCTTCGGCTTGGTCACCGCCCAGCCGAACGCCGTACCGCAGAGTCCGCCGATGATATGTGCCATCTGCGAAACATTGTCCTTCTGCGGGGACAGTGCCGCGATGATCTCTCCGCTCAGATAAATCAGTGCGACGAGAATCAGCGTCAGCGGAATCCTGCCCTTGCGGAAATTCGCAAAGGAGCTGAGCAGAATCAGCATAAACGCGATGCCGCTCGCGCCGAGCAGCCGGATCGACGGGAAGAAAATCACCTGAATCAGGCCCGTGACAAAGCCCGTGAACAGAATCATTTTCAGCATGGGCTTTGAGCCGTACTTCTCCTCCAGCATCGGCCCGACCAGCAAAATAATCATGAAATTGCCGAGGAAATGCTCATAGCTTCCGTGGCCGATGATGTGGGTAATCAGGCGGGGATACTGCATCGGGCTCAGAAAGCTCGTGCGGTACGCCGAGAACAGGTATTTGTTTGCCCAGCCGTTTGTGAGCATATTGAGCAGCAGTGCGGCGGCGCAGACCAATGTATAGGTCAGAATAACCGGTGCGTTGTACTGGAACTTGGAAAAGAACTTCTTCAGCATGGTGTTCCCCCTCCTTTTCGATAATCATAGCATCATTCGCGGTATTTGTCAAGTCCTCCTGCCGCACGGATGAAAAAGCTGCATCCCCGTTCCGGAAGATGCAGCTTTCAGACTGTCAGACGCGCAGGCGTTTTCCGGCACGGTCTTTCCGTCCCGAACGCACCGCGCAGTTTCTCTGCCTTACAGGGTTCCGGCCAGCATCCGGAGCAGGCAGCTGAGGTCATCGGCGTTCAGTCCCTCGGTGCCGTCCAGCTCGGCATTCAGCTTGCCCTCTGCCGTCACATTGAGTCCCTTGTCCTCTGCAAGGTAGCGTGCCAGCAGCACAGCATCCGCAATCTGTACGGCGCCGTTGGTATCGACATCGCCGGGCAGCAGCGCGGGTGCATCACTGCTCTGCGCCGTGCTCCCGCCGGCGGAAACCGTCGTGTCCGCCGGAATGATCTGTCCGTTCTGATAGAGGTCAGCGGGCAGCTCATCGAGCGTGACGACATAATCGCTTGTATAGAATTCCCTGAGCGAATCCTTGGGGTTGTACTGCGCGTCGGTCAGGTAGGTGTCAAACCACGGGCAGACATACAGCCACCACGCGCCGTCGTTTTTCATGTTCCCGATCGCAGGGATGCTGTCGCACTCGGCAATCGAGACCATTTTCGTGTCATCGGTATCGCCGACCAGCTTGAAATACACCGAAGCTGCGGACGATTTGCCCCAGTGCGTCGGGGAGCCCTCGTATTTGTCATAGGCGATGATGTCCACATACTCGTCGCCCGGATACCACTCCATCGAATTTTCCAGCTCATAGATATTGATTTCCCAGAGCAGATTGTGAAGGCCGTAGGTTTCGGTCAGCTCGGTGTAGAGCAGCTTCCAGAGCTCCTTGTAGACCTCCGGGCCGCGGTCGCCCCACCAGAACCACGCCGAGCCGCCGCCGTCATAGCGTCCGTAATTGCCCTGTGCCTCGTGCAGCGGGCGGAAGATGAGCGGCGCGCCGGCATCCTGCATCCGCTGAATCTGCTCCGCAGCCATCCGGACCATTTCGTCAAAGAGCGCCCGCTCCTTTGTATCCTTCTTCAGTACATTCGCGGTGTTGAAGGTGCTGCCGGAGGTCGCGCAGTCCTTGTAGGAGCATTGCTGCCAGTCCACCGTGTCGCCGAGCGTATAGTTCTCAAAATCCTTCGGGATATTCCAGTGGCAGCTTGCGGTTGCGATTCCGTTTTTCTCCGTCACCCAGTCGATGACGCGCTCCGTCGTATTGTCATCCCAGCCGTAGAGCGGGTTATAGTTCATCAGGTCGAAGCCGCGGATCGCGGGCAGCTTGCCGGTCGCATCCTTGATGTAGTCGAATTCGTATTCATAGTTTCCGTCGTGGCCGCTGCCGTAGATCTCCTGCTGGCCGGACAGAATCTGTCTGCCGTAGACCGAGGTGAGATACTGCATCAGCGCCTTTGTCTCCGGCGTAGCCTTTTTATCGCACGGAGCCGCGGCGATTTTGTGCTCCGGCATTTTCTTGTAGCCGAAAGCCACGGTATCGTACAGCACGAAATAATAGCTGCCCGCCCCGCCGATTTCGATGGTATGCTTTCCGGCCGGCAGATAGAACGATCCGAAGCAGAAGTCATACCAGTCGCCCATGTTCGGCACATCGGCGCTCAGCACCTGCTCGCCGTCCGCGAAGACGGTCTGCGTCCGGGTATCTCCGGTGCTTCCGAGGTACATCCGGCACCGGGAGCGCAGCTCGCACATTCCTTCCTCGCTGAGCTCGACCTCAAAGGACACGCCGCCGGAATTGCCGGCCCAGACAAAGCCCTCGCCGGAATAACCGGGGTATTCGTCATTGTAAACCTTTGTCGCTACGGCACCGCCTGCGGTGACGGTACAGCTTTCCGCCTCTCCTTCATAGAGTGCGGTTTTGATTTCCGCCGAGACGGGTACAGCGGGCATGACACCCGCCGCACCTGCCGTCAGCAGCGCCGCCGTCAGACAGGCGGCAAGCTTCCGATTGTTTCTTTTCACGGCAGCCTCTCTCCTTCGCCTTTTTTGATTCGGTTTCACCGGTCTGAAGCCGGTTTTTCTGTGCGGACGGTGCAGACCGGTTCCCGAACATCACCGGTCTCCGTCCATCTTAATTGTAGCACATTTTCTTCAAAAGCTCAAGGGAATTATGCATCTTCTACAAAACAAACAAAGAGAAAGTACTTTTCTCATCCTTTAACTGGCGATTCAATCAGTTTTTAAGTTCCTCTGCCGCTCTTGACAGATTTCCGAAAATCACTTATAATAAAAGGCAGTCCCGCAGGCATACTGCGGGTGCTTTTGAAGGAGGAATTGCAATGAAAATCGAAACACAGTGCCTGCACGCAGGCTACACCCCGAAGAACGGAGACCCCAGAGTGGTGCCGATCGTTCAGAGCACGACCTACACATTTGACTCGACCGCACACATCGCGGCACTGTTTGATATGCCGACCGAACCGATGTACTCACGCTTTGCAAATCCGACTGTTGATGCCGTAGAGAAAAAGATCGCTGCGCTCGAAGGCGGCGTCGCCGCAATGTGTACGACCAGCGGACAGGCAGCCAGCCTGCTCTCCGTCCTCAATGTCTGCAAGGCCGGCGACAGCTTCATCTCGACCGGAACAATCTACGGCGGCACGGTCAATCTGTTTGCCGTGACATTAAAGCGCTTCGGCATCGAGTGCATTTTCGTCGATCAGGAGGCCTCCCGCGAGGAGCTGCAGAAGGCGATCAAGCCGAACACCCGCTGCGTCTTCGGCGAAACGCTGGCAAACCCGGCGCTTTCCGTGCTGGACATCCGGAAGTTTGCCGATTTTGCGCATGACAACGGCCTGCCGCTCATCATCGACAACACCTTCCCGACTCCGATTCTCTGCCGCCCGAAGGAATTCGGCGCGGATGTGGTCGTACACTCGACGACCAAATACATGGACGGCCATGCCGTACAGGGCGGCGGCGTCATCGTGGACTGCGGCACCTTCCCGTGGGACAACGGCAAATTCCCGGAGTTCACCGAGCCGGACGAGAGCTATCACGGCGTCTGCTATGTCCGCGAGTTCGGCAATATGGCTTACATCATCAAGTGCAGAATGCAGCTGATGCGTGATTTCGGCTGCTATCCGAGTGCCACGGCGGCCTTCTACCTGAATCTCGGTCTGGAAACGCTCGCCGTCCGCATGAAGCAGTACTGCATCAACGCGCAGAAGGTTGCGGAGTTCCTGAAGAACCGTCCGGAGGTCGAATCGGTCAGCTATCCGGGCCTTGCGGACGATCCGTATTACGAGCGTGCAAAGACCTATCTGAAGGACGGCTGCAGCGGCGTCATCTCGTTTGTCATCAAGGGCGGCAGAGAGAAGGCAATGAACTGGATGGATTCGCTCCAGCTCGCCTCGAATGTCGTCCATGTGGCGGATATCCGCACCTGTGTGCTGCATCCGGCCTCGGAGACGCACCGTCAGCTCACGGACGAGCAGCTGGTCGCCGCAGGCATCAACGCCGGCATGATCCGTCTGTCCGTCGGTCTGGAAAATGTGGAGGACATCATTGCCGACCTGACGCACGGCTTTGAGTCGATCCGCTGAATCCCGTAAAAAAGAGGTATCGCTGTGCGATGACCGATCAGGGGCTCCGCCCTGAGCCTCTCCGAAGGGACCGTGTTCTTTCGGAGAGGCTCAGGGCGGAGCCTCATTTGGAATCCGCCGGAAACACCGCATACTGCCCGCCGGCGCAAAGCAGCCTTCGGAGCGGTTGAAAAAACGGTTTTGCGCTTGACAAAGCAGCCGGTTACTGATATAATAAAAATCAGACAGAAGCACACACAGCCCGGAGGTAACGCTATGGATTCCGAACGCATCAGCCCCCCGCTTCCCGCAGCGGACAGCCCCGACCGCAGTACGGCGGTCATCCGGCTGCTGTACGCCTATGCGGCAGCAGCGCTCTGCGATGAGTCGGCTGCATACAGCACCGTCAGCGAGGCGGTCATCTCCGCCGCAGAGAAAAAAGCTTCGGCATCCTCCGCCGAACGGGAGGCCGAGGCACTGAAAACGCTGATCCGGCTCTGCTCGGCCCGTTCCGGCGAAACTGCGCCTGCATGGCAGGAGGATTCCCCGCTCTGTCCCACCGGGCGGCTGCCGTTTCAGAGCCGTTCCGATCTGGCGCTGATGCTTTCGGAGCTGCCGCCGGAACTGATCGAATCGGCGGCGGGACTTTCCGGCAGTGAGCTTTCGGGACGGTGCGGCAAGGCGATCCGGCAGCTTCGTTTTTTGCAGCACGGACAGGCACCCGATGTTTCCGCACTGAAGCAGGCTTTGCACGGCACACCGTCTCTGCGCGCCCGCGCCGATGAGCTGAGCCGTGACATTCAGGACAAGCTGTCGAAGCGGCAGAGCAGCCCGGAGGAGCAGGCGGCCGGCAGCAGAATTCATCAGATTACGCGCAGCACGGCAAATCCGGAAAACGGGAAGTACAAAACGGTACGGGTTCCGCTCTGGGCCATGATCTGCGGGGCGGTGCTGGTCTGCGGCATGGCTGTCGCGCTGACCGTCCTCGCCGTCCGGAAGCCGCAGCAGCCGGCACCGCCGGAAACTTCGGATTCTGACACGGATATGCCGGCACCGAAATATATCAAGGATGTTTCCGAGCAGCGCGCACCCGCGCTGGCCGAGGCGCAGGAGACTGTGCTCAAGGAAGCCGGATTGGCGCCGGAATCGGTCATTTTCCTGAACACAAAGCTCACGGACGGCAGCAGCACGGCGCGCTATACGGTCATTTTCCTCGATGAAAACGGCAAGCAGTATGAATATCTGACAGAGAACGGCAAGGCCGTTTTGCAGCACACCGAACAGACCAGCAATCTGGACGACCGGCCGAATACCGCCGGCTGGCGCAGTCTCGCCGAGCTGCGGCAGCTTGCACTGAGTTGCGCCAACCTCCAGACGGCCGTATTTACGAAGGAAAAGCTCAGCACAGACGGCGATGTGTACTACTACAAGATCGAGTTCACCGAGGACGGCAGCCGCAATTACTCCGTCTATCTGAATGCGCGGACCGGCGGGCTGATGCGCTACGCGGTCAAGGACGCGGATGTGCCGGATGACGGCAGCCTGATTCCGCTCAGCGACGCCAAGGCAAAGGCACTGCTCCGCGCCGGCGATCTGAAGCCGGATCAGGTGCTCTTCACGAAGGAAAAACGCGAGGGCACGGTCTGGGTAATCGGCTTTACGCTCGACGACGGCACGCAGTACACGGTCGAGCTCAACGCCCGCACCGGCATGGCGAACGCCGTGGATGTCCGGCCGGTTTCCGCGGACACCTCGCATCTGATCGGCACGCTGAAGGCCAAGGACGCCGCGCTCGAAAAGGCGGGACTGTCCGCCGAAAACAGCGGTGTGCGGTTCTCAAAGGCAAAGATCGACCGCAGCAACGCCGCCTATGTCTACGAATTTGAATTTCAGACAGCGGATTACGAATATGAAGCGACGATCAATGCGATGACAGGCGAGGTGCTCAAATACCGCGTCTGGATGATATAAAGCCGAAAGCCCGCTGCCTTTGATGCAAAGATAAAACCCGCCTTGACAGGCGGGTTTGTTTTTTTGTCACTCCGGCCGGCATCCGAGGATCTGCTCTGCACAGCGAATGCCGTCCGCGGCGGCCGAGACGATGCCGCCGGCATATCCGGCGCCCTCTCCGCAGGGGTACAGCCCGTGCAGCGAGACCGATTCCAGGGTGTCGGCGTCCCGCAGCACGCAGACCGGTGAGGAGCTGCGCGTCTCCGGCGCAGTCAGCACCGCATCCGGCATCAGGAAGCCGTGAAGCCCCTGCTCCAGCTTCGGGAGCGCATCGCGCAGCGCCTGACAGATCGGCTCCGGCAGACAGCTCTCCGGCCTTGCAAACACCGTTCCGAGCGGATAGGTCGGCATCACATTGCCGAACGCCGCGGAATTCTGCCCCTTCAGAAAATCGGCAAGCAGCGTGACCGGCGCTTTTCCGCTGCATCCGCCCGCACGGTAGGCCGCCTGCTCGATCTGCCGCTGAAGCCGCACGCCCGCCAGCGGATCGGAGCCGCCGAAGTCCTCGGTCTGCACGACCGCCAGCAGCGCGGAATTCGCATTTTCGCCGTCCCGCGCAAAGCAGCTCATGCCGTTTGTCACGACGGTCTCAGGTTCGGAGGCCGCCGCCTGCACGGTGCCGCCCGGACACATACAGAACGAATAGACCGTCCTTGTGAGCGGCATTCCGCCGGAAAGCGTCCGGCTCTGCGCACCGTGTGCGACCAGACGGTAGCTCGCGGCGGAGAGGCGGGGATGTGATGCGGCATCGCCGTAGCAGAGCCGGTCGATGTCCCGCTGCCGGTGCTCGATGCGCAGGCCGAGCGAAAACGGCTTCTGAATCATCCGGATGCCGGCGTCATACAGCCACCGGAAGACATCGCGCGCACTGTGCCCGACCGCCAGCACGGCATGGTCGGTGCGCACGGATTCCGCACAGCCGTCCTGCTCATATTCCATGGAGACGACTCTGCCGTCCTTTGCCGTGATGCCGGTGCATTTCGCGGAAAACAGCACTTTTCCGCCCGCCTGCTCGATTTTCCTGCGCAGCGCGGGAATGCAGACTGCAAGCCGGTCGGTCCCGATATGCGGCATCGCCTGCCACAGAATCTCCTCCGGCGCACCGCAGTCCGCAAAGGTCTGAAAGACCGTGCGGTGATAGGGGCTGTTTGTGCCGGTATTGAGCTTGCCGTCCGAAAAGGTGCCGGCGCCGCCCTCACCGAACTGCACATTGCACTCCGGATCGAGCCGCCCGGTCAGATGATACTGCGCCACGGCCTTCTGCCGCTCCGGAACCGGCTTTCCGCGCTCCAGAAGCAAAGGGCAGAGCCCTGCCTGCGCCAGCACCCACGCGGCAAACAGTCCCGCGGGGCCCGCCCCGATGACCACCGGCGGATGCGGCAGGTTTTTCCGCTCATAGTGCGGCATGACAAACGGCTGTACCTGCCGGACGCGCACGGTCGGCGGCAGCGCCTTGAGCAGAGCGTCCTCGTCACGGACGGTCACATCCAGCGTCGCCGTAAAATGTACGCCGTGTCTTGCATCGACCGCACGGCGCGAAAGCGTCACCTTCCGGATCTCCGACGGCCGGCAGCGGAGCTTTTTCACGGCGCGCTTTTTCAGGGTTTCGTCGGTGTAGTCCAGCGGCAGCGGAATATTGTCGATCCGCAGCATATCGGTTCTCCTTTCCGCGCCCGCTTACGCCTCTTCCTCCAGCAGAATGAGCTGCTCCAGCAGGTCGTCGAGTGTCCTGTGTATTTCGTCGAGCCTTGTGCAGGCGGCGTTCATCTTTTCGTAGTCGGCGATGACCGCTTCATCCGAAAGCGATGCCTGCAGGGCAGTCTCCTCGTTTTGCAGATCGTCCATTTCCTGCTCAATGCGTGCCTTTTCGGCACGGCGCTTCGCGGCAAGGCTCCGCATTTCTCTGGAGCGGTAGCTGTTCTGCGCGGACTGTGCCGCTTTTTCCGCCGCCTTTTTCGATTTCTCCTCGGCAGCGGCCTGCTCCTCCAGCTCCGTGCGGCGGCGCACCTGCTCCTGATAGACGGAGAAGCGTCCGGCAAAGCGTTCGAGCGTGCCGTTCTCCATGATGAGCAGCCCGTCCGCCAGGCGGTCGAGCAGATAACGGTCGTGGCTGACGAAAAGGATCGTCCCGTCAAATTCCGCCAGCGCCTGCTCCAGAATCTCCTTCGTCGCAAGATCCAGATGGTTCGTCGGCTCATCGAGCAGCAGCACATTGCCGTGCTCGGTCATCAGAATGGCGAAGCAGAGCTTTGCGCGCTCGCCGCCCGAAATGACGCCGGTTTCCTTGAACACATTTTCGCCGGTCAGGCGCACCTGACCGAGCAGCGAGCGCACCTCAAAGTCGCTGAGCGAGGGACAGCGGTCGTGCAGCTCGTCAAAGACGGTCGCGTAGGGGTTGAGCGATTCGCTCTCCTGTTCAAAGCATCCAAGGCGCGTGCCGGCCGCCCAGCGCACCAGTCCCTTGTGCGGCAGAATGTTTCTGAGCACCTTGAGCAGCGTCGATTTTCCGGCGCCGTTTTCCCCGATGATGCCGAGCTTTTCGCCGCG
>JAILIG010000064.1 GCA_024695445.1 Oscillospiraceae bacterium | reverse complement strand
GCATCGTCCATCGGGGCAAGATAGACATCGCAGACGGACGGCTCCAGGAATTCACAGCCCTGCTGCTCCATCGTCAGAATCAGGCGTTCGAGGCCCATGCCGAAGCCGAGCGCCGGAACGGACTGTCCGCCGAGCTGCTCGATCAGGCCGTCATAGCGGCCGCCCGCACAGACGGTCCCCTGTGCGCCGATCTCGGTCGTGATGAACTCAAAGACGGTCTTGGTGTAGTAATCGAGGCCGCGGACAATCTTCGGGTTGATGACATATTCGACGCCCATGTCCGTCAGTGCGGTCTTGACGCCTTCAAAATGCGCTTTGCATTCCTCGCAGAGATAGTCGAGAATGACCGGCGCGTCCTTTGCGATTTCACGGTCTTCGGGGCTCTTGCAGTCCAGCAGGCGCATCGGATTGCGGACAAGGCGCTCCTGACAGGTCTCGCAGAGCTGCTCTTGATACGGCGTGAAATACGCCCGCAGCGCTTCCTGATACTTTGCGCGGCACTTCGGGCAGCCGATGCTGTTGAGGTTCAGGACGATGTTTTTCAGGCCGAGACGGTCCAGCACGGTCTTTGCGAGCAGAATGACCTCTGCATCCGCATACGGGGAGGCAGCACCGGCCATTTCCACGCCGAACTGGTGGAATTCTCTGAGTCTGCCCGCCTGCGGGCGCTCATGCCGGAAGCAGGAGAGCTGATAAAAGACCTTCTGCGGCAGCGCCTCCGCGAGCAGGCCGTTCTGGAGCATCGCACGGATTGTGCCGGCGGTGCCTTCCGGACGCAGCGTGAACTGCGTCTCCTTTGCGATGACCGAATACATCTCCTTCTGGACGACATCGGTGGTCTCGCCGACCGAGCGCTGGAAGAGCTCCGTCACCTCAAAGGTCGGCACCCGGATCTCCGAAAAGCCGAAGGACTCCGCAATCTCGCGGGTCACGCGCTCGACGGTGTGCCACTTGTGAATGCGCTCCGGCGTGACATCCTCGGTGCCGTTGGGACGCTTTAAGTAATTTGCCATAGACAAGGTTCCTTTCCTCAGAAATCAGGGATCCGCTCCGGTGCGCAGGATGCAGGCAGACTGCGTGCCGCGCCGTCAGGCGTGGGGAATCCGTGATTTCCCAAACATAAGGATTGCCCCGTTCACAGAGGAAGGGGCAATCGGGTGTCAGTTCATATCCGCAGCCCGTCCGCACACGCGGTCTGCCGCGGTACGGTTCTGCTGCATCACATGACGGGATTTCCGATTTCCCGCCAGTCGAGATCGCCGCGCTCCAGCGCGAGAATCAGCGCTTCCGCCGTCGCAATGTTCGTCGCAACCGGAACATTGTGAACATCACAGAGCCGCAGCAGGTTCATGTCGTTCGGCTCGGTCGCCTTCGGGTTAATCGGATCGCGGAAGAAGAGCAGCACATCAATTTCGTCGCAGGAAATGCGTGCGGAAATCTCCTGACCGCCGCCCTGCGCGCCGCTTAAAAAGCGCTTGATGGGCAGTCCGGTTGCCTCAGAGACCTGCTTGCCGGTCGTGCCGGTCGCACAGAGATTGTGGTGGCTCAGAATTCCGGAATATGCGGTACAAAATTGGATCATCAGCTCCTTCTTCGCATCGTGTGCAATCAGAGCAATCGTCATAAGAATGTCATTCCTTTCTGAATCTGGTCTTTCTGGAAGCGGCCGGATGACTCCGGCACGGCTCAGCCGATTTTAACGGTGAGCGGAGCGTTTTCGCCGCGCAGACGCTTTGCGATTGCGTCAAACGCCGCAAGAGAGGGCGCATTGGAGGGAAGCGGTTCGCCCTTGCTTGTCGAGATCAAAAGCTGATCGTCCTCCGGCACCACACCGATGAGCTGCACGCCGATCGTGTCGATGATTTCATCGAGATCGCGCACGAGCTTGGCGCCGATGGCCTTTTTGCTGACCTTGTTGATGATGAGGCGCTGCCGGCGGTTGCCGCGGGCATAGAACTCATCGGACATCATCTGCGCGTCGCGGACGCAGATCGGATCCGGCGTCGTGACGACGAGAATCAGGTTTGCCTGCTCCACGATGTCGAAGACATGGTTGTTGATGCCTGCACCGGTGTCGATGATGATGTAGTCATAATATTTGCGGACGGAGCGGCAGATCGAGATGATCTGCTCGACCGTGACCTGCTGGAAGGGATTTTTCGGCGCACAGAGTACAAAAAGATTGCTTGCCATCGGAACGCGCGTGACGGCATCGAGGGCCTCGATCTTTCCGTCGAGGACATCGCTCAGATCGTACTTGATCTGATTCGTCATGCCGAAGATGATGTCAATGCACCGCAGGCCGAAATCCAGTTCGATAATCAGCGTGCGGCTGCCCTGTTTTGCAAGTGTGTAGCCGATTCCTGCGCAGATGGAAGATTTTCCGGTACCGCCCTTACCGGAGGTCACCGCAATCATTTTTGACATATATTTAGGCTCCTTTCATACCCGCACGCGGGGTATATGTCAGCAGGACCGTCCGGACGAAATCCAGAGGGGTTCTGCCGGTTCCGGACAGACCTGTGCCGGGGAAAGGCACAAGCCGCCTCTTATATTATACCACAAACAGCGGATTTGTCAAATCCTTTTTTGCAGGAACGCAAAAGATTGTTATTATTGTGCTTTTTCGCAGATGTGATTTGTGCATTTTGCCGAATCGGATTCCGTTTCCGGGCTGTGTTTTCTCTGAAAGGCGGCGGTTCAGGGCACCACGGTGACGACCGACGCTGTCGGAACAGTCTCCGAAGTCTGCGTGCCGGTCACGGACTGATCGGCGATGCGGATGCTCTTGACTGCGTCGCGGAAGCTCTGGTAATAGCCGCCGAAGGTGTCCGCCCGGCTCTTGCAGGTGACAATATAAGAGTGGTTGTCCTTGAGCATCACGGCGGTCAGGCAGCGGAAATCCTGCCGCGCATTTTCGCCGACGATCGCGTAGCTGAATTCAAGAATCGTACACGGCAGCCCGTCCGCCAGCCTGATCGGCTCCTCCTTGACCAGCTGGAATTCATCCGCGGTCAGGGCATACTGCTTCTTGACATCCGCAACATAGTCTTCGAGATACTCGCCTGGAATGATGATCTTCTCGCCCGTCACGATGATCGAAGCGTCGTTCCGGACATAGTACCGGTCGATATACTGTGAGCCGGTCTCCGTGAATCCGGAGGGAATCTGCATCGTAAAGCCGTCCGGCATCGACGAGGGGACGATCGCGGGCAAGGTGCTCTCCGTCCCGGTCACCGCCGCAGACGACTCCTGCTGTCTGTTCTTCTTTTTGCCGGCGATTCCGAGATAGATCGCAAGCAGCAGCAGGATTGCCAGAAACGCAATCATGACCGCACCGGTCTTCTGTGACATGGAAAAACGCTCCTTTCGGCGCAGGCAGCCGTATCTGCCGCGCTGGATTGCAGATGAAAAGCCGATGCAGCAGCGCATCGGCTCTTCCGGACGGATGTCCGGCGTGACCAGACCTGTAAGCCGGGTTTTGTCCTGTGCGGAATGCACATTGTGCAGCCATTTATCTAGGCGGTGCGTCGCCGCGCCGCTCAAGCCGCCTTTGCGCACGGCCCGCCGAGCAAGCGTTTTCGGCCGCGCACACCAATCGGCGTTGCATCGGATAGGGTTTACACGGCAGCATATTCTCATATGCTCCGGTGGGCTCTTACCCCACCTTTCCACCATCGCTCCGCAAAAATGCGGGGCAGTCTCATCTCTGTTGCACTGGCCCTGGAGTCGCCTCCGGCTGCTGTTGGCAGCTACCCTGCTCTGTGATGCCCGGACTTTCCTCGTCAGCTCATCGCGCTGCCGCGGCCGCACAGTCTGCTCACGCCCCCTATTGTACCATACTTCTGCCCGTTTTGTCAAGCATCCCCCGGACAATCCGTTTTGCAGGAGGCGCCCCGGCAAAACAGTCACTTGACTTTTTTCGCAAAAGCGACTATAATAGAAAAAGCACACTGAGGATTCAGAAAACGAAAGGCGGTTTACTTTTATGCAGAATACTGCAAAATCCATGGATCAGCTCGTGGCGCTCTGTCAGGGCAGAGGCTTTGTCTATGCCGGCTCCGAAATTTACGGCGGTCTGGCAAACACCTGGGACTACGGCCCTCTTGGCGTCGAGCTGAAAAACAATATCAAAAAGGCATGGTGGCACTTCTTCGTGCAGGCCAATCCGCACAATGTCGGACTGGACAGCGCCATCCTCATGAACCCGCAGACCTGGGTTGCATCCGGCCACATCGGCGGCTTCTCCGATCCGCTCATGGACTGCAAGGAGTGCAAAACCCGTCACCGCGCCGACAACCTCATCGAGGACTTTGACGGCACGAATGTCGCGGGCTGGAGCAATGAGCAGATGCTCAGCTACATCCGCGAGAAGGGCATCGTCTGCCCGAACTGCGGCAAGGCGAATTTCACCGACATCCGGCAGTTCAACCTGATGTTCAAGACCTTCCAGGGCGTCACCGAGGATTCCAAGTCTGAGCTGTATCTCCGTCCTGAGACCGCACAGGGCATCTTCGTCAACTTCCAGAACATCCAGCGCACCACGAGAAGAAAGGTACCGTTCGGCGTCGGCCAGATCGGCAAGTCCTTCCGCAACGAGATCACGCCCGGCAACTTCATCTTCCGCGTCCGCGAATTTGAGCAGATGGAGCTCGAATTCTTCTGCAAGCCCGGCACCGACCTCGAATGGTTCCGGTACTGGCGCGCATACTGCAAGGACTTCCTGCTGAAGATCGGCCTCAAGGAGGAGAATCTCCGCCTGCGCGACCACTCGCCGGAGGAGCTCTGCTTCTACTCCAAGGCGACCACCGACTTTGAGTATCTGTTCCCGTTCGGCTGGGGCGAGCTCTGGGGCGTTGCGGACCGCACCGACTACGACCTGACGCAGCACAGCAAGGTTTCCGGCAAGACGCTCGACTATTTCGATCCGGAGACGAACGAGAAGTATATCCCGTATGTCATCGAGCCGTCGCTCGGCGTGGAAAGACTGTTCCTCTCCGTGCTGACCGAGGCCTACGACGAGGAAAAGCTGACCGACGACAAGGGCAAGGAGGATGTCCGCACCGTGCTGCGGCTGCACCCGATGCTCGCGCCGTTCAAGTGCGCCGTGCTGCCGCTCTCGAAGAAGCTCTCCGAGCCGGCACGCGAGGTGTACGCGATGCTGTCCGAGCACTTCATGGTCGATTTCGACGACACCGGCTCGATCGGCAAGCGCTATCGCCGCGAGGACGAGATCGGTACGCCGTTCTGCATCACCTATGACTTTGACACGGCAGAGAAGGACCAGTGCGTGACCGTCCGCGACCGCGACACGATGGAGCAGGTCCGCATCCCGATCACCGAGCTGCTCGCCTATCTGACCGGCAAGCTGCATTATTGATATGACACAAACAGGCCGGCGTATCGGAACATACGCCGGCCTGTTGTATCCGTTTTTTCGCATTGCATCGCTCTACACAATCAACATGAAAAATGAGGTATTCCTATGTACTACATCTGGATTTTGCTGCTGATATTCCTTGCCCTGATTCTCTTTGCACTGTTTCGCACGAAGAAAAGCGGACGCAGAAAGCTGCTTTCCGTTCTCGGCACTGCCGTTTTGGCCGGCATAATCGCGTTCACCGCGCTTCAGACCGTCTTTTATCACGATGCCGGCCGCATTGTCATCAAAGACCGGCATGAGCAGGATGTGGTTCTGGAATGCCGGAATCACACAGTTCATTACGAATACTACTGGGCGCGGTTCAGCTGTCCGGAACCTGCGGACAGCCTGCTCCGTCTGGCCGCGGAACAGTATCCGGGCGCATGGTACGACGAACTGACCGACCGGATCCTGTTCTGGCACGGGGGGGAGCTGTTCTCGCTGCGCTGCGATGAAAACACGCGTTTTTTATGGTCAAAGCGGTATATTTATCAGTTTCAGAATGAAGCTTGCAGAGTGAAAGACCGAGAGAGAGACCGTACCGTCAGCATTCCGTTCCCGTCGGGACTTTCCGCAGATTCCGACTATGAGGATGTAACCCGTTCAAGGAAAATCTGCTGTGATTTTCAGACGCTGGCCGGCTATTATCAGGGCACAGATCATGCGGAAATCTCCGACAGTGCCGTCACGCTGCACTGCGGCGGCTTTGATGCGGTGCTGACCGTGAATGCGGAGCATATCCTGACAGTCGATGTCCAGATGACTGAATGACACGAAGAAGGCCGGCGTTTCGGAACACACGCCGGCCTTTGCTCTTTTTATTCAACTATTCGCATTGTTGTGCATTTCTATAAAAAAGTCTGTTTGCTATTGACAATTTTTTTCGATGTGCTATACTTGAATCAGAATCACTGAAATCTATCCGGTATCAGCAGGCCTTTGACAGGCGGTTCCGGAGAATTGAACGCTTACGCCCGAACGCTGCACGGCAGAACAGATTGCCGTGACAGATGAATCTGAATATCAGGCACTTCTGACAGAAAACCTGATCTTTGAACCCGATTACTAGAAAGGCGGCATTACCATGAAAAAGCGCTTGAGAATCGCAGCAATGCTTGCAGGTGCAGGGATGCTTTCCGGAGTATTGCCCGCCGCACCGGTATCTGCACAGGTCTGGGAGCTTGTCGGCGCAGAGGCCGGCGAGACATTCCAGGATATGATACCGCTGGATGATAAAGGTTTGTTCAATCTGAGCGGCGGGGAATGCAATTATCAGGTATATATGCAGTACTGCACGGATTATCATGACGAAGAAGCGACTGATCCGGTAACCGGTGAAACCGTAACAGATCGGATATACAATGACAGCTGCCGCGTATATGTGGTTTCACCGATTCCAGACACGCTGTGGTTTGTGCTCCGTTCCGATCAGCCGGACGCGGAACAGAAAATGCTTGAGATTCTGGACCGGTATTATCCTGAACTCAGCAGCACTTACAGTCAGCATAAACCGAATGATTACGCAAGCCTGATTCCTGACCCGATCAGCGCCGGATATGAACTGCATGATCGGACCGAATATGCCGGTTCTGCGGAGCGGTCAGACAGCATCATGCACGATCTCGCGGATGCCGGTCTGATCTCGGAGTTCTACACATGGGGACAGGGGGCATATTATCAGCAATACAACGGCTGGGCGGGCTATATCGAGGACGGCTTTGACAAAGAAACAGTCGAACGCTATCTGACAGAGCATTCACTGAACTGCACGGTTGCGGAGCATATCCATGAAGCCGAATTCCCGAATGAAGTTCTGACATGGAAAGACTATGAACTTGTTCCGGGCGAAGAAATGTCTTTTGCCGGGTTGTTTGCTGTTGCCGCCGGTATTTATGAATCGACCGGCATCCGTCCGGCAATCTGGTGTAATGATGAGGTCAAGCAGACATACGGCCGGAATGCACTGGCGGAGAATGAAACCGCTGTTTCGGGCGATGTAGACTGCAGCGGTCAGGTCGGGATTGCGGACGCTGTGCTGCTGGCGCGGTATCTGGCAGAGGATGCGGTCACCGTCACGGCACAGGGACTTCAGAACGCCGAGCTGGACGGAAAAACAGAATCACTGGATGCCGGTGATTTTGCAAAGCTGCTGCAGATCATCGCGGGGACGGATGCTGACTGAAGCATTCGATACATACGATCAAAAGCCTGTGTTCATCAATGAGCAGATGAACACAGGCTTTTTCATTTTGACACCTATGAAGTTTCAGTGCTTTCAGGTAAAGATTAACAGCAGTTGAAGATCAGTTATCAATCGGAAAACAACTGCTTGGGTGTTACTCTCCATACGAACATTCTGCAAGGGCTGTGTCCCTTTGGCGGGTTTGGACAGCCCGTTCAAAATCATCGCACAGCGATACCTTTTTCATTCAGATCGAAACCGAACCAGCCAGAAGCTGCAGCAGCACGGAGAGATCGGCTGCGCTCAGCGCGGTGCTGTCTCCGTCCAGTTCTGCATTGACCAGCCCCTGCGCCGTGACGGCAACCGCGTCCTCTGCCAGATACCGCGCCAGCAGCACGGCATCCGCGATCGCAACCTGACCGTTGCAGTCCACATCGCCCGGCCGTCTGAGGGAGCCGCCTGCGGTTTCTGTCTCCGTCTCCGGCTCTGTCTCCGTCGTGTCGTCACAGAAGGTGGTGTCTGCGACCGTCCAAACCGTTTCAATCGTCTCAACGGTCTCAAACGGCTCCGTCGAATCGCTCAGCAGCTCCGATGTCGTGGTCGTTTCCGTCTCCGAAGCCGATGTATTCTGCTCAGTCGAGCCGTAGGTCACATCGCCCTCCACAACGACCGTATAG
>JAILIG010000060.1 GCA_024695445.1 Oscillospiraceae bacterium | reverse complement strand
GCCGCGGCAGCTCCCGCGGTCGGTCACGCAGATGATCTTAAACATAGAGATAATCGTTCAGCACGGGCTGGAGCCCCTCTCCGGACATATCCTGATACATCTGGCGGAAGCTGCGGGCATCGGCAATCTCAAACTGCTCGTCGCCCTCCGTGCCGCACTCCTTTCCGGTGTATTTGCTCTCGTGGTCGCCGATGCCGGTGGACACGCCCGCCGAGATCTTCGTTGCGGCAATTTTCACGATGCCGTCGCGGAACCGCCGGCTCTCTCTCGACGAGACCGTGATGCCCGCAAAGGGCAGGAAGATCCGGTACGCACAGAGAATCTGGCAGAGCTGCCGTTCCCCGACATCCTGCGGGTGAATTCTGCCGTTGTTGATGATCGGGCGCAGCCGCGGGCAGGAGAGCGAAATCTCCGCCTGCGGGTATTTCCGCTGCAAAAAGTACATATGCAGCGCACTGGCGAGCGCATCGTGCCGGAATTCGGACAGCCCCAGTAGTGCCGAGCCGGCGACGCCGCGCATTCCGCCCATCAGGGCGCGTTCCTGCGCGTCAAAGCGGTACGGCCAGACGCGCTTGTGTCCCGCGAGATGCAGCGTCTCGTACTTCTCCGTGTCGTAGGTCTCCTGAAAGACGGTCACATAGTCCGCGCCGCATTCGTGCAGATAGCGGTAATCCGCGACATTGACCGGATAGATTTCGATGCCGACCATGCGGAAGTATTTCCGCGCCAGCCTGCACGCCTCCCCGATGTATGCGACATCGCTCTGCGCACGGCTTTCACCTGTCAGGATGAGGATTTCCTCCATGCCGCTCTCCGCGATGACCTGCATCTCGTGCTCGATCTGCGCGGCGCTGAGCTTCATGCGGCGGATGTGGTTATAGCAGTTGAAGCCGCAGTAGACGCAGTAATTTTCG
The DNA here is from genome assembly GCA_024695445.1 of Oscillospiraceae bacterium. Lineage (GTDB taxonomy): Bacteria > Bacillota > Clostridia > Oscillospirales > Ruminococcaceae > Firm-04. The sequence goes on along the minus strand of JAILIG010000060.1, from coordinate 1,727 downwards.
CAGTAATTTGCGATGTAAAGCGGCGTGAACAGATAGACCGTATTGCCGAAATGTTTGCGCGTTTCGGCGGCAGCGCGCTGCGACATCCGCTCCAGAAACGGCTCCGCGGCAGGGGAAAGCAGGGCCTTCAGCTCCGGAATGCCGGGATTTTCCTTTTCCAGTGCGCGGACGACATCCGCGGCGGTGTACTGCGACGGATCATAGGACGCGACCTCGCGCATCACCTTTTCGCAGATATCGGACGAAATCTGCTCCTGCCCCTCCAGATATGCCATGTGGTCGGTGCGGCAGGACGGATCGTTTTCGAGCCGGTGCTTGCGTTCCAGCGCCGCCGGAGACAGCGCGCCGGAATCGACCAGAAACTGATTTTCCATTTCGGGACGCCTCCTCAGTCATGCAGGAAGCCCGTCAGCGTGTCAGAGGGCGAAGCGCCTCTTTGCAGCACGCGGCCGAGTCCGGAGAGATAAGCACTGCGTCCCGCCTCGACTGCCTGCCGGAAGGCAGACGCCATGCGCGGCAGATCGCCTGCCGTTGCGAGCGCGGTGTTCGACATGACGGCAGCCGCGCCCATTTCCATTGCCTCGCAGGCCTGTGACGGCCGCCCGATGCCCGCATCCACGATGACAGGCAGGTCGATCTCGTCCACGAGGATCTGGATGAATTCCCGCGCACAGAGCCCCTTGTTTGAGCCGATCGGTGCGGCCAGCGGCATCACGGCGGCAGCGCCGGCGCTGACCAGATCGCGTGCGGCGTTCAGGTCCGGAAACATATACGGCAGGACGACAAAGCCCTCCTTTGCGAGGATTTCCGTTGCGCGCACGGTCTCTGCGTTGTCCGGCAGGAGATACTTCGTGTCGCGCATGATCTCGATTTTGACGAAATCGCCGCAGCCGAGCTCCCGTGCCAGCCGTGCAATCCGCACCGCTTCGTCCGCATTGCGGGCGCCGGAGGTGTTCGGCAGGAGCGTTACGCCCTTCGGAATGTAGTCGAGGATGTTTTCGTGTTCTTTGGAGTTTGCCCGGCGGACCGCACAGGTGATGATCTGTGCGCCCGCATACCGGACTGCTGCTTCGATCAGCGACAGCGAATATTTACCGGAGCCGAGGATAAACCGCGACTGAAATGCGTGTCCGCCGAGGAGCAGTGCGTCATTCTGGTTCATGCTTTTGATTTCCTTTCTGTTCAGGCGTCCCGTTCGCCTGCAATGATTCTGATGACCGTATTGGCCTGATGTCCGGCGCAGACCGCGACTCTCGCGCTGAACAGCCCGCCTGCTTCGGCGGCATCGCTGACACCGTCGCCGCAGAGATAAAAATGCGGGGCGAGCTTTCGCGTCCTGATGCTGTTGGCCGAGCCGATGCCCGCCATGCCGGACGCAGAGATCAGGTCTGCGTCCTGCAGATGCTCCAGCACGCAGTTGACGAGCATGGCCTTCTGATCGGCGCGGTCAAAGCACTCACAGATGAGCGGGAACGGCGCGAGGAGAGACGGGATGTTCTCCTCTGTCAGCCGGACTGTCTGCGCGGTGACATTGCAGTAGGGCGCAATGCGCCGGATTGTCTGCAGCAGGGCGTCCGCCTTCGGCATTCCGAGCTGGTCCGGGAAATACTGCTGCCGGTTGAGATTGAACAGATCGACGGTGTCAAAGTCGATCAGATGCAGCCTGCCGATGCCGGCGCGTGCCAGATGCACGGCGACATTGGAACCGAGCCCGCCCAGCCCGCAGA
>JAILIG010000030.1 GCA_024695445.1 Oscillospiraceae bacterium | reverse complement strand
GGAGCGGTATTTCAGCAGCAGCGCGCAAAACGAGTTCTCGCGTATTGAGAGCAATGTCACGCTGGAAGGCGAAAGCCTGTATGCCAAGCCGTTCGGATGCTGGTATGTGCAGCCGAAGAAGGACGAGAAGCCGCGTGTGGTTTTCCGTGATCAGGACGGTAAATTTGCCGTGCTGGAGCCGCAGAATATGACAAAACACCGGATGCGCGAATTGCTGACGGCCCAGCTTGGCATCACTGACCGCAAAACGCTCGACGCGCTGACGGACAAAGCTGACCGCGTCACAGATTTCTATGCGCGGCAGGATACGAAACTGCTTTCCGCAGACAGGACATTTACAATGGATGACTTCCCGCCCGACAAGATCACAGAGCGCAAATTCACCGGCGCGAGCGGCATGGAGTATGCCACAAAGCAGAAGCCGCTGGATAGTGTCGAAAACAGTATTCAGCGCACTGGAAAAGACCTGTTTACGGTCGATACCACATTCCGATCTACAGAGATCACCGAAAAGGGCGAATCGCTGCCGCATGAAAAGACGGAGCATCTGGAATTCTCGCTGGCAGACAAGAAGCGCACGCTGCATTTTCTTTCGGCAATGTATATGGAAGCCGGTATGAGCGAAGCCGATGCAAAATCAATGGCGAAGGAGGTTTACAGCAAGGCAGAGGCGCAGAGTCCGGAAACGGTGCTGCGGATCGAAGAAGTCCGGCAGGATTCCATGACGGTTGCATACGGCAGGGCAGCGGTCGTGCTGTCTACGGCAGACCGTCAGGAGGCGGCTGAAAAGATCGCCGAACTCGGTGTATCGCCGCAGACCGCAGAAACTCTGGTCGAGAAGGCACAGGAAATCCGTGAGGAAGCGGCCGCAAAGACGGACACCCTAATCAGCAACGGTCATGAGAAGCATCCGGAGGGCAATGTGCTTGACGCGCTTCACGCTGACGCACCCGTTCCTGATGCCAAGCCTCATCTGCCGGTTCCGGATGTGCCTGATGTTCCGGATATGCCGAAGCCCGCGCCGAGAGGGGCGAGAAGATGAGTCAGAAGCTGACCGTCCCGCATCCGAAAAAGAAAATAGACCGGACAACCCTGATCGTGCTCAGCATGGTCGGGGTTGTGCTGTTGATAGCCTGTGTCATTCTTGGTACTGCGTTCGATTATTCCCTCGGCGCAGACGGCTCGATCGACGGTTCGAAGATCAGTCCGGCGCTTCATTATTTCCTGTCGCATCCGGCGGTGATCTTCTCAGCAATTACGAAAAAGGACGGCTATGTGCCGAAGATGCTGTTTGTCGGTATCTGCGTGATCGGTATTTTCGCACTTTACAAGTACAGCGAGGAACCAAAGCGCCTGCACCGGCGCGGTACGGAGCATGGCTCTGCAAAGTGGGGCGATGAGAAAGAGATCCGCGCGCTGGCAGAACAGGAAAAAAAGCCGTATCAGCTGGCGCTGCGGGATGAAAACGGCGCGTATCTGTATGATGACAAGGGCGAATTCATCTGCGCCGATGTGGACTATAACATCGTGCTGGCGAAGGATATTTACCTTGCGCTGAACACGAAACAGCATCGTCTGAACCTCAATACCTTGGTGATCGGCGGCTCGGGCTCCGGTAAAACGCTCTTTTGGGTTATAACCAATATCCTACAGCTCAACACCTCGTTTGTCATTACAGACCCGAAGGGCGAAATCTATCAGGCAACGGCGAAGCTGCTGCAAGAAGCCGGATACGAAGTTCGTGTGTTCAACACGATCCAGATGGAGCATTCGCATAATTATAATCCGTTCCATTATATCTACGACCACAACGGCGATCTGTGTGAGGACAATGTCAAGAAAATGGCGGATGTGCTGTTCCAGTCTACAAAAGGTGACGGAGAAAAGGATGATTTCTGGAGCCAAAAGGGACAAACCGTGCTGCTGGCGCTGATGTTTCTGCTGATCGAGGAATCTGAGTACAACGCGCTGTTTGACGAGAATGGCAAAATCATTCCCGGCACACGCGATGAAACGAATCTCAATTTCTACGCGATCACCGAGAAAATGCGCGGCCTGCAATATCCGCCGCAGGGTTCACAGAAGCCGGATGGTCTGTTCCTGACGAAAAATCCCAATGAATCCGATGAAGAATTTGAAGTGCGGCGGGCAAAAGCGTTTCTCTGCCCGCTTGATCGTGATTTTCTGAAACTGGAACGCCGTAAGCCGAATACGCTCGCTTTCCGGCTCTACAAGGAAATACGCAATGCGCCGGAGGAAACCGGTCAGTCATTCGTGTCAAGCGCGAATGTCAAGACCTTTTTCTTCAATCTGGAAAACCTCAAGAACCTGACCTGCTGTGACAATGTACATCTGGAAACGCTCGGCGACAAGAAAACGGCGCTGTTCATCATTCTTTCCGCGACAAACAGCACCTACAACTTCCTCGTTTCCATGATGTATACGCAGCTGTTCGATACGCTGTCGAACCGGGCAAATTTCAAGTATCACGGGACATTGCCGTGTCATGTTCGCTGCATCATGGACGAGTTTGCGAACATCGGGCAAATCCCTGACTTTGACAAAGTCATTGCATTTGTCCGGTCTATGGGAATGTCGCTGAATGTCATTATTCAGAACCTCGCACAGCTCAAGGCGCGATATGAAAAGACATGGGAGGTCATTACCGGTAACTGCGATTCTACGATCTTTCTGGGCGGAAAGGAGGAAACCACACTCAAATCTATATCAGAACAGCTCGGAAAGGAAACGATCGATGTCAAGGGGCAGAATCGCACCAAAGGAAAGCAAAGCAGCACTTCGGAAAACAACAGCATTCTCGGCAGAGAACTGATGCAGCAGAACGAGCTAGCGACCATGCCAATCTCAGACTGTATCGTCATGGTGCGCTCGCACAACCCGTTCTATGCGCAGAAATATCCGGCGTTCGATCACCCGAATTTCCGCTTCACAGGTCTGGCAGATGATGAAAACCGTGCAGATATCCGGCAGATTCATTCCGTGACGGTTGCGGAGTTTGAAGCGGAACACAGGGCACAGCGTGCAAAGGCGATTCAGCAGTATAAAGCTGCGGCAAAACCGGAAGAAAAGCCGGACGAAGTCATCTACAAAGCCGCAGAATCAGTCGTAACCGCAGAAGAAATCCCAACAAGCTATGAGGATATTCTGGACATGGATTCGGAATTATCCTCTGTTGCTGAAGATGAAACCTACGCCGACCACACGCAGTATTACGGTATCCCGGACGATGAAATCGTCAGCTGTGACATGGGTACTGCATCGAAACCGCGAAAGGAGGCTGATGAGGATGAAGAAGCAGAGATATCCCCCGCGGTAATTGATGAGGACGGAGAGGCTGAAACCGAACCAGAACCGGAAGTGACTGAGACCGGTCCGTATTATGGTCAGCCGGACGAAATTCCGGATAAGCTGGAAGACCTTACAGCGGAGGAACTGGAAGTCAGGCTGCTGTCGAGTGAATCGTATGCCAATGATTCAGAAAAGTCGGGAAATCCGGACGATCTGTCCGTATTTTCGTTTCCTGCCATGTGAAAGAGAGGTATTATCATGAAGCTGATGATTCAGAAGAATAAGAAGTTTGCGAAGATCTTTACCGTGCTGTTTACGATCGCCGTTGTGACCTCGCTCAGCGCTGTGACCGCTTTCGCGGCGGGTGATGGTTCTGAGGCAGCGTATCAGTCCACGATCACCTTTTTCATCACCTGGATTCGCCGCATCGGTATGATGGTGGCGTTTGTCGGCGCAATCATGTTCGCGCTGGCAATCAAAAACAATGATGCCGAGCAGAAGCAGGCCGGTCTGATCACGATGATCGCGGGATTCATTGTCGCCGCGCTGTGTGCCGCGTCCAGTATGTTTGATCTGTTCAGCTAAACCGTATGGCTGGTCTGCCCCGCTCTGCGCGGGGCGGGCTGTGCCCTGTAAGGAGGACGCATAATGAATATCTTACCGATGATGGCGACGATTCTCCCAAATACCGGCGCTCCCGAAAACCCCGCATATCTGGCGCAGACCGGACTCACTTTTTTCGGAACATGGATCTCGCGTATCGGCGGACTTGTCGCATTTATCGGGGCGATCAAGTTTGCGCTTTCGATTAAAGCCGATGAAACAAGAGATCAGCTCCCCGCGCTGCTCACAATGGTGTCCGGCTTTATGATTCAGGCGGCAATCGCAAATCTCGGTCTTTTTGACCTTGCAGCGATGAATGCCGAGACCATCTTCCAGAATCTTCTGTTGTTTATCGGGCGCTGGACAAGGCGTGTCGGTGCCGCGGGAACGCTGGTCGGTGCGGTCATGTTCGGCTTTTCGATCAAGGATAATAACGCGGTCGGCAAGGTCGCTGCGCTCAAAACCTTTGCTGCCGGTGCGATTGTGGTGTCTGTGTCGGGAATCCTGCATACGTTTATATAATCCGCTGTTGTTTTGCCATAAATAACAGGCACAGAATGTACTGTGCCTGTTTGTCACTTCTTCTACAAACTGAAATGTAACTTTATGTGAAAACCTGAATGAAATGGAGTTCACTATCTCGTCTTCCTGTAAAAAACAAATCCGTCCTCTTCTTTTATGATCTGATACCCCAATTTTTGGTAAAAAGCGTTTGTCCGGACATTCCAGCTTGGAGTGTCCAGATGAAACTCAGCGGCAAATGGGTATTTCTTTTCTATGCACTCCATTAAACGAATTCCATAACCTTTTCTATGATAGATGCTGTCAATAAAAATTCTGCC
>JAILIG010000158.1 GCA_024695445.1 Oscillospiraceae bacterium | reverse complement strand
CGAGCAAGGTCTCGATCCCGACTGTCGGCGATCAGCAGGTCTACACCCTCGGCAAGGATGCCGCTGTCACCTCGGAGTTTGTCACGGCTCTGGACAAGACCGGCACTGCCACGACCGACTTCACTGCTGCAAAGGGTATGCGTATCACCTATGCGGGCAAGGATACCTCTGCCACTGCCACGGACGATGACATCGTCGTCTATGTCGCATTCGACGATGATGCAAAGACCAATTACACCTACTGCGCAGCAGAGGACGAGTTCTATTACAACTATGTCCTGCCGGCAGGCGGAGAGACCAAGAGCCCGCTCATCAGCAGCGTGACGCTCGGCACTGAGACGCAGCAGAGCGCTTACATCAAGCTCGACTACGATCTCGATGTGATGCTCGAAAGCATCCAGGCTTCTGTCGATGAAGCAAAGAACTACACCGATGAGACCGCTGCTTCGTGGCTTGCAGGCAGCACTGTCAACGGCAAGCAGGGCACTGAGATCAGCGCCACGAACGGCAAGGTCACCTGGAGTGTTTCGTAAGAATCTGACAGCATAAGCTTACAGAAAGGGGAGGAATGTGCGTTGCATCTGAAATCTGTGCTGGCAGCAGCCGGCAGTGCATTTCTCCTGCTGAGCTCTCCGGCGGCATTTGCGGAATCAATGCTGCCGGAAGGCACAGTCGCCGGACTTCCGGAGCGGCTTTCCGTGCTGGATTCCGAAGGCATCAGCCCGAACGCGAAGGGAGAGTATTTCTTCCATGTCGAGGGCATGACCTACGGCGAAACCTACACGAAAAATGTCCAGATTACGAATCTCCGGACAGATAAGGCGTATCACATTTACTTCTATGTGGAACCGCTGGAGAAATCCGGCGAAATCGACCTCGAAACCGAAGTCGTCTGTACCATGTCGCTGGGCGGGGCGGAAGTCTTTCGCGGCAATGTCAACGGCATCGGAAATATGGATCTGACAAAAACGCCGCTCGATCTCGGATATTACAAACCCGGCGACTCGGACACGCTGTCCTGCAGCGTGACATGGACGGGCCTGAACGGGGATGTCCGGATTGACGAGGGCGCAAGACTGGTTGACCGAAACGGGATGGTCGTACTCCGCGACCGGAACGGCGACCGGCACATCGAGGGCGAAATCACCTACAAGTGGATTTTCTATGCCGCGGTAGATGAGAACTATGTGCCGCCGAAAACCGGCCTCCTGACAGCGGACGGAACCTTCTGGCTCTGCTGTCTGGCGGGCGCAGGCGCCTTTCTGCTCTTTGCAGCATTTCTCGTGCTGAAAAAGCGGCGGAAGGAAAGGCGGACCAAATGAAGAAGAAGCGTCTCCCGGTCGTGTTCCTGCTTGCTGCCGTCGCGGCAGTCGGAATCTATGCGGGAATGCGGTACCGGAGAGAGGTTTATCTGCCGGAGCAGGCGATGCAGGCAGACGAAGCGCAGCTTCATATGCTGATTGAAGAGATCCGTCCGGAGCTGCCCGAAACGGTGCAGACGGCGGAGCAGGATCTGCTCGCTGAGGCAAGATCCGGCTGCGCGGATGTCGTTGCGTGGATTCAGATTCCGGATACGCAGATTGACTATCCGGTCGTGCAGGCTGAGGACAATGCGTTCTACCTGGACCACGGACCGGACCGTGCGGAAAACCGGCTCGGCACGCCCTTTCTGGACTGCCGCTGTCTGCCGGATTTCTCCGGATTCACTTCGATCGTCTACGGGCATCACTCGACGAAAAAGCGGATGTTTACGCAGATCTGCGACTTTCGGAATCCGCAGTTTTTTGCGCAGCACCGCACCGGCAGGCTCATCCTCGGAGCCGAGGTGAGAACCGTTCGGTTTTTTGCATATCTGAATGTGAAAAGCAACGCTCCGGTTTATCACACGGTCTTTCTGACGGAGGATGAAAAAAAGGACTATCTTGCAATGCTGCTTTCCGAAGCACTCTACAAAGAGGATGTGCAGCCGGAGACACTTGCGGACAGTCATCTGCTGCTGCTTTCCACATGCTCATACGAGTTCGACAACGCCAGAGGTGTTCTGGCCGGTGTGATCGGTGAGCCGGAAGTGCCGCAGCAGTAAATCAGCTGAGACAAAGAGGCGCCGTCTGTCTTACGACAGGCGGCGCTTCATCTTGTCGCTAAATCCGCGGCAGCCCAAACTAAAGTTTCGGTCAAGCCTTTTCAAAGGCTTGCGGGGTTGAGGGGCAGCGCCCCTCATCGCGCTCCGCAGAGCGCGAAACTCCCCCACCTTAGAAGAGCCCCGCAAGGGGGTGAATTGCCGCAGAGCGGCAAGAGGGGGACGCCCTGCGATAAAGGGCGTCCCCCTAAAAAGACGAGGATGACTTTTTCGACGGATTGAGGCGCCCGAAGGAACACTCCTTCGGGCGTTTTTTGTGTGCTCAGAGCAGCATTTTTGCCGCATCCTCCGCGGTATAGACCGCTTCGTAGCGGCTCGGACAGTGAAGATACCAGCCCCAGAACCGGTCGCCGTAATCAAAGTGCCACCATTCCGAGGGCAGGTTCGTAAAGCCAGCCGCAGTCATGATCTGCACGAGCAGCCGCCGGTTCCGGATGATTCCGGTTTCCGCGCTGCCCTCAAAGTATGCCGTGTGGGCGGCTTCGGTAAAGCTGTCAAATTCCGTGCCCATGTCGAGCACGGTGCCGTCCGGGCGCTCGACCGTCAGATCGACGGCACCGCCCGTGCAGTGAACGGGTGCTGCAATGCGGTCGCGCCGCGGCTCGGATACAAACGGAATCAGGGCTTGCCGGAGCGCATCTCCGGTCAGCTCCGGGTGTTCGGCCGTAAACACGGCGGCAAAGTCGTCATACAGCGCCTGCTGTACACAAAACGGACGCCATGCGTCAAAGATGCGCAGCCGGTATCCGGCGGGCAGCATTGAATGTGCCGCTTTCAGCTTTTCGGCAACGGTTTTCCGGACAAAGCATTCCGTCACGGCACCGCGGATGCCCGCTGCGGCGTACCGCAGATCTATGTGAAAGCAGTCGGAGTCGGTGAGCTGTACAAAGCCCTCACCGCATTCGCAGATCCGGTCTGCGGGCAGCAGCTCCGGCTGTTCCCGCTGCAAAACGGGTTTCAGCTCAGCGCTTTGCACCCTTGGCTCCGTTTCCCTCTGCGAAGGTTGCCAGCAGGTTCGTGTCAAAGGAGAACACGGTCTCGTCGCTGCGGCGCTTTCTCTTGAGTGCGAGCGCAATCATCTTGTCGAGCAGCTCCGGATAGTCCGTGCCGACCGGCTTCCAGAGGTAGAACGAGAGCGAGCCGGGAATCGTGTTGACCTCGTTGAGCCAGAATTTGCCGGTCTCGGTGTCCGTCAGGTAGTCGATGCGCACCACGCCGCCGCAGCCGAGCACCTTGAACGCTCTGACGGAGGTTTCACGGATGGCCGTGCGCAGCTCGTCGGAGATCTTTGCGGGGATCTCGCGCTGCAGGTCGGCCATGCCCTTGCTGCCGCCGCCGGTTTTTCCGGATTTTCCGCCGCTCATATACTTGTCCTCGTAGCTGAGGATTTTGTCGGAGTTGACCGGCGATTCGCACTCAGAAGCCTCTGCCTCGTCGCGGTCGCCCAGTACGGAGCAGTTGATCTCCTTTAAGTGCTGCACGGCCGGCTCAATGATGAGGCGGTCGGCGTAGGTGAAGGCTGTGCGGATTGCCTCTGCGAGCGCCTCGCGGTCATCCGCTTTGGTGATGCCGACGCTGGAGCCTAAATTGACCGGCTTGACGATGACCGGATAGGGGAAATGCGCCTCGGTCTCGTTGAGCAGACGGTCGGTGTCGAGCTGCTCCGCCGCAGTGAACTGCACGCAGTCCAGCACCGGAATGCCTGCCGCCTTCAGAATCATTTTGGAATAGTATTTGTCCATACAGAGCGCCGACGACATGATATCGCAGCCGACATAGGGCAGGTGAAGCTGGTTCAGGAAGCCAGCGAGCGTGCCGTCCTCGACATTGGTGCCGTGGACGATCGGAAACGCGATGTCCACCGGGATTTCGGTGCGCTTGCCGAAGAGCTTTGTCTCGTCGTCGATGAGCAGCGTTCTGCCGCTGCGGTTCAGGAAGGTTACGCGGCGGCTTTCCTTCAGAAGCTGCGGAATGTTCGTGTATGCCTTGATATCGAGCAGACGGTCACCGGCAAAAAACTCACTTTCTTTCGTGATATAGACCGGGATGACCTCGTATTTTTCCTTGTTGAGCGAGCGGATGGCCTGCAACGCGGAAATAATGGAGACCTCATGTTCGACGCTGTTTCCGCCGAACAGGACTGCGAGATTGATTTTCATAAGAATGACAGCTCCTTTTCAGAGATAATTGTCCGGAAGATCGTTTTCCAGCAGGATCACTCTGCGCTGCTGCGTCTTGACGGCATAGGCCTGTGCGATGGCCTCATCGACGGTGTGCGTGACCGTCACGCGGCTCATGTCAAAGCCCGCTTCCTCGATGCCTCTGCGGATCGGGACGGCCTGCTTTTCGCCGACCAGGAAAATGTAGTCACAGACAGCGGCAGCCTGCCTGCCGAATGCGGCATTGAGTTCGTCCTGCTGCTCACCGAGCTCGACCATGCCGGGCGTGATGAGAATTTTGCAGTCCGGGAACATGGCGAGCGCGTCGAGTGCGGCCTTGCTGCCGCTCGGATTGGAATTATAGGCGTCGTCAATGATGACGGCGCTTCCGCTGCGCTTTAATTCCAGACGGTGCGGCGGTGCGGCGATCTTGCGGAGCTGAATGCGGATCTCCTGCTCGGTCACGCCGAGGTGCAGCGCCATGCCGATTGCGCCGGCCAGATTGACGGCGTTGTGTGCGCCGATCAGCGAGGTCTGCAGATTTTCCAGCACGGTGCCGTCCGGACAGTGCAGGTCAAAGGCGGTGCCCTCGTGCGTCACGCGGAGATTGTCCGCCCAGTACGCACAGCCGGGCTGCATTCCGTAGGCGACGGTGCGGGTTCTGCTGCCTAAATTGTTCCGGATCAGCTCGTTGTCGCAGTTGACGAAGCAGACGCCCTTTCCGGCGGCTTCGACTGCGTCAGCCAGCGCAAATTTCGTCTCGATGATCGTTTCGATCGTACGGAAGGTTTCAAGGTGCTGCGGTCCGATCGAGGTCAGGATGCCGTAGGTCGGCTCCGCGATGTCGCAGAGCTCCTTGATTTCACCGGCACGGCGCGCACCCATTTCACAGAGGAAGATTTCATGTGTCGGGCGGAGCTGTTCGCGGACGGTCCGCACGACGCCCATCGGCGTGTTGAAGCTGCCCGGCGTCATCAGGACATCAAAATGCGATTTCAGCAGCGTGTGCAGGAAATACTTGACCGAGGTCTTGCCGTAGCTTCCGGTGATGCCGATGACGGTCAGGTTCGGGGATTCGCGGAGCATCCGCTGTGCGTCCCTGATAAAGCCGTTCTGAATATGCCGTTCGACTGGCTGATTGAGGAAATTCGCGGCGACCGGCAGCAGCGGTGCCAGACAGAAGGTCAGCGCGGGGAAGCAGTACCGGATGCGCTCCGGTGCGGTGAAGCTGAACTGCCAGATCACCAGTGCGAGCAGCAAGGCGGTGACGGTCAGCCGGATGACGCGGGGCGTCATGACCAGCGGCTTCTTTGCCTTTTTCGGCGGCCGGACCGCCGGCAGAAAGAGCAGCAGCAGCACCGCTTCCGCAATCAGGAACGGCAGGCGTTGCGTCAGCAGCGCGATCACGGCCAGAATCGCCGCAATCCAGTGGGGAAGCAGCCGCCCCGGATTTGTCCGTGTCCATTTGAGCTGTTCCGGCATCTTATAGGAATTGAGCTGGAAGATGTGGACATACTTGAAAAAGCTGAGGACCGTGCCGGCGAGGGCAAGCACTGCCGCGATGAGATGTGTGATATTCATATTAAGCACCAATTTCGAGGAATGACCGCAGAACTGCGGCGTAGACGGCCGGCTGATCGAGGAAGGAGAAATGCCCCGCGCCGCTGAGCGTCACGAGTCCTGAGCCCTTGATCTCGCGCTCCATGCGCTGCCCGTCGGAGAGCGGTGTCGCGGTGTCTTTGTCGCCCCAGATCAGCAGCGCCGGCACCTGAATCTGCGGCAGCAGCGCCGACAGGTCCTCATTGACGGTTTTGACGAGACACTGCCGCATCATCGGGGAGGCCGCGGCGTAGTCCGCCGAGCCGAACTTCTTCTGCAAATTGCCGAGCGCATCCGGATAGAGCTTTTTGACGGGTGCGAGCTGCACGAACCATTTGGAGATCTTGTAGACGCGGGTGCGGCATTTTGACTTGAACGAGCGCTTCGGGCGGATGCCCGCGCTGTCCGTCAGGATGATCTTCTCGATTTCAAAGGGGAGTGTCTCGCGGAATTCGGTACACATCTTGATGGTGACGCGCCCGCCGAACGAATGCCCGATCAGAATGACGCGCCTGCACTGAAAATGCCCGATGAAGCGGATCGCAAGCTCGGTAAACTGAGAGACATTCCACGGCTCCTTCGGCTCGTCGCTCTGGCCGAAGCCCGGAAAATCAAAGAGGACCGTGCGGTATTTGGCGGCGGTCACAGCCGCGATGCTGCGGTAGACATTGAGGTTTGCGCCCCAGCCGTGCAGCACAAAGACGACGGTGTCCGTTTCGGGAACCGCCGGTTCAAAGCTTTCGTAGTTGACGGATAATCCGTTGATCTCGACTGTCAAACTGATCCCTCCGGCGTGCCGCGCTTTGTCGGCACCTGTTCGATACTATAATTATTATATGCGGTTGATTCTGCCGGATTCTATTCTACCACATTTCCCCGATGCTGTCAAGCAATCGCGGAGAAAAAGCGGCGCTGTGCAGACAGAACGGGAAATTTCGCGGCGGCGGGAGCAGAAGCACAGCCGTAAGCCTCGGAAATGTGCTGTCCGGAATTTCATTCCGCAAACGGTTATTGTGCAAAATGACGAAGTTTGTGAAAAACCTGCGGGAACGCTTGACAAGTGCCGGAAAAAGTGGTATCTTATGTTTAGCACTCGAAGATGATGAGTGCTAGCACATCAAAAAACAGTCTGCGAAACGCATGAAAAGAGGAGGTGTGCAGCAGATGGATGACCGCAAGCTTCGGATTCTGGCAGCGGTGGTCGATGAATATGTGACGACCGGTGAGCCGGTCGGCTCCAAAACCATTGCTGCGCTGCCTGATATTCATGTTTCCGCCGCGACAATCCGCAACGATATGGCGGTGCTCGAACAGCTCGGTCTGCTGGAGCAGCCCCATACCTCGGCGGGCAGAGTGCCGACCTTTCAGGGCTATAAAGTCTATATTGAACGGTGTATGCACGGGCAGGGGCTTCCGCCGGAGGAACGGCAGCGTCTGGACGGGATGTTCCCGGAGGACACGCCGCTGACGGAGGAGCTGCTGATTCAGTCCGCGACGACCGCACTGGCCGAAATCACGAAATGTGCCGCCGTTGCCGTCAATGCGGCGCCGGAATTCTCGGTGATCTCGAAGGTCGAGGTCATCCCGACCGGCAAGCGGCTGTATGTGATCCTGCTGATTACCTCGGCGGGCAGCATCAAGAACAAGGCTTGCCGGCTGGAATTTGATCTGAACGAGGAACAGCTTTCGTTCTTCACCGCTTTTCTGACGGAGCATCTGCACGGCATTTCGCTTGGCGAGCTGTCGCCGGAGCTGTTCGATCAGCTCATCACCGCGATGGGTACCTACATGGCGACGCTGGCGCCGCTGATGCAGGGGCTTTACGAGCTGAGCCGCGACATGATGCGGCAGGAGCTGACCGTCAACGGCACACGCAATCTGCTGACCTGCGGCGAGCTGGAAACACAGGATATCGTCGAGTTCATGGAGCATGAGGATATCATCATGCCGCTGCTCAACAGCACCTTCAGCGGCATCCATGTGATGTTCAGCGACGAGGCGCAGGAGGGGCAGAGCCCGACCTTTGTCATCGGCAATTCCAGCATGATCGTCGGGCGCTACCGCAGAGACGGCAAGGATGCCGGCGGCCTGGGCATCATCGGACCGATGCGGCTGGATTACGCGAAGGTGATTCCCTACCTTGAGTATTTCACGCAGAAGATTACGGAGCTGATCTCCGAGAAAGAGGAGGATGACAACGCATGACAGACGACGAGATCCGCGACGCGGACGGCTGCGAGGATTACGAATCGCTGGAAGAAAGCGGCCTGCATGACACCGCCGAAAACGATACGGCGGAGGAAGCGGCAGCCGCAGCGGAGGAAGCAGATGAGCTGTTCGGCGAGACCGATGACGGCGAGCCGGAGATCATCGAGGAGGATCCGCTGGAAACGGCGCTTCAGGCCGAAAAGGACAAATATATGCGGCTGTTTGCGGAGTTTGACAATTACCGCAAGCGCACCGCAAAGGAAAAATCAGAAACCTATCTCGATGCCGTTGCCAAGACGGTGCAGGAGCTGCTGCCGGCAATCGACAGCTTCGACCGCGCCATGGAGTCGCCCTGCACGGACGAGGCCTACCGCGCCGGCATGGAGAAGATTTACCAGCAGCTGACCGGCATTCTCGCAAAGCTCGGCGTCGAGGAAATCCCCGCGCTGAACGAGCCCTTTGATCCGAAGGTTCACAACGCAATCCGGCAGATCGAGGACGAAAGCTTTGGCGAGAGCACGGTCTGTGAAGTGTATCAGAAGGGCTACCGCATCGGGGAGCGCATCATCCGCTGCGCAATGGTCTCCGTTGCGAACTAGCGCTGACTGACAGTCTGACTGAAAGAAGGGTGTTTTATGTGGCTGAAACGGCAGGATACCATGTATAATCTGGATCACTTTGATACGGTGAAGCTGGATTACGACTATGAAACCAACCGGTATTTCTTCGTGCTCGTCAGTGCCGTGCACGAGAACCGTGACCATGAGGTCAAGATCGGCCCGTTTCCTTCGGCAAAAGCGAAGGGCTTTTTCAGCGAGTTTGTCGCCGCACTGAAATCAGGCATCAAGATCTGGGAATTTCCTGAGGAACCCGAACAGTAAGCAGGGGAAGCTCCGGAGAGTTCCGGTTTGATCAATCATTGGGAGGTAACAGTTATGAGCAAGATTATCGGTATCGACCTCGGTACAACCAATTCCTGCGTCGCGGTCATGGAGGGCGGCAATGCCGTCGTCATCCCGAACGCAGAGGGTGCGAGAACCACGCCGTCCGTCGTCGCGGTCTCCAAGACCGGTGAGCGTCTGGTCGGCCAGATCGCAAAGCGTCAGGCAATCACGAATCCGGACAACACCGTCATCTCGATCAAGAGAAAGATGGGCCTGGATCAGAAGGTCACGATCGGTGACAAGGCATACACCCCGCAGGAAATCTCCGCGATGATCCTGCAGAAGCTGAAGTCCGATGCAGAGGCCTATCTCGGCGAGCCGGTCACGGAGGCGGTCATCACCGTCCCGGCATACTTCACAGACTCTCAGCGTCAGGCAACCAAGGATGCCGGTCAGATCGCCGGCCTCAATGTCAAGCGCATCATCAACGAGCCGACCGCAGCTGCCCTGTCCTACGGCATTGACAAGGAAGAGGAGCAGAAGATCATGGTCTTCGACCTCGGCGGCGGCACCTTCGATGTCTCGATCATCGACATGGGCGACGGCGTGACCGAGGTTCTCGCAACCGCCGGCAACAACCATCTGGGCGGCGACGACTTCGACCAGCGCATCATTGACTGGATCGTGGACGAATTCAAGAAGGCAGAGGGCATCGACCTGCGCTCCGACAAGACCGCGATGCAGCGTCTGAAGGAAGCGGCAGAAAAGGCAAAGATCGAGCTGTCCTCGATGACACAGACCAATATCAACCAGCCGTTCATCAGCGTGGACGCCAACGGTCCGAAGCACCTCGATCTCACGCTGACGCAGGCAAAGTTCAACGAGATGACCGCAGACCTCGTCCGTGCGACGATGGGACCGGTCGATCAGGCGCTCAAAGACTCCGGCCTCAGCCCGTCCGATCTCGACAAGGTGCTGCTGGTCGGCGGTTCTTCGAGAATCCCGGCCGTGCAGGATGCTGTGAAGCAGCGCATCGGCAAGGAGCCGTTCAAGGGCATCAACCCGGACGAGTGCGTGGCACTGGGCGCTGCCTATCAGGGCGGCATCCTGGGCGGCGATGTCAAGGGCGGCCTGCTGCTGCTGGATGTGACGCCGCTGTCGCTCGGTCTGGAGACCATGGGCGGCATCTGCACGAAGATCATCGAGAGAAACACCACGATTCCGACCAAAAAGTCGCAGGTCTTCTCGACCGCGGCCGACAATCAGCCGGCTGTCGATATCGTTGTGCTGCAGGGCGAGCGTGAATTTGCAAAGGACAACAAGCAGCTCGGCGTCTTCCGTCTCGACGGCATTGCACCGGCACCGCGCGGTGTCCCGCAGATTGAGGTCACCTTCGACATTGATGCAAACGGCATCGTGAATGTCTCCGCAAAGGACCTCGGCACGGGCAAGGAGCAGCATATCTCGATCACCGCGTCCACGAACATGAGCAAGGACGACATCGACCGCGCAGTCCGCGAGGCAGAGCAGTTTGCCGAGGAGGACAAGAAGCGCAAGGAAGAGGTCGATACCAAGAACAACGGCGAATCGCTCGTTTTCCAGTGCGAGAAGGCGCTGAACGAATTCGGCGACAAGGTTTCCGCAGAGGATAAGGCTCCGATCGAGTCGGCGCTGAACGATCTGAAGGAAGCGCTGAAGAGCGACAACACCGCCGAGATCAAGGCAAAGACCGAGGCGCTCCAGAATGCGTTCTATGCACTCAGCTCGAAGGTTTACAGCCAGGTCAATCCGGACGGCGTGCAGCCGGATATGTCCGGTGCGGGCTTTACCGCAAATGACAGCGGCAGCGGAAATGACGATCCGAATGTCGTGGATGCAGACTTTACCGATGTGTAAGCATTGAAAACACGGCAGGGGCGGGAGAATCTTCCGCCCCTGGAGCCGTATCTCCGTTTCAGGCATTGGATGTATGACAACAGGCAGAGGGGTGCGCAGATGAACGACCGGGACAAACGCTTGTGTATTATGATGACGGTGGTTGCGATTGCGGTCATTCTGTTCCTGCTGATTTATTCGATGGTTCCGATTCCGCTGCTGCCGCTGACTGCACAGTGAGAATTGTGCGGCATCCCGCACGGTGCGGGAAACTGCGGAAATCAAAAAAACTGACTGTTCGCGTGCGGCGGCGAAAGCACCGTGCGCTGCGAGACTATACGGAAAGGTTGCTGTGATATGGCAGACAAGAGAGATTACTATGAAGTGCTGGGTGTCGGCAGAGATGTATCCGACGAGGAGTTAAAAAAGGTCTACCGGCAGCTTGCGCGGAAATATCACCCCGACCTGCATCCGGACGATCCGACCGCTGAGGAGAAATTCAAGGAGATCACCGAGGCTTATGAGGTGCTGTCCAATCCGGAGAAGCGGCAGGTTTACGATCAGTACGGCCATGAAGGACTGGAAAGCGGCGGCATGGGACCGGGCACCGGCGGATTCTCCGATGTCAGCGAGATCCTGGAGAGCCTGTTCGGCGGCATGGGCGGAATGTTCGGCGGCGGCGGCAGAGTCAATGCCGCAAACGCACCGCGTCAGGGCAGGGATCTGCAGACCAATGTCACGCTGGACTTCATGGAGGCGGTCAACGGCAAGTCTATCGACCTGACCGTGCAGCGCATGGAGAACTGTCCGGACTGCCGCGGCTCAGGAAGTGCCGGCGGCGCAGCGGCAGATGTCTGTCCGAACTGTCAGGGCCGCGGCACGGTCAAGGCGACACAGCGCACGCCCTTCGGTATGATTTCGTCCTCCAAGCCCTGTCCGCACTGCGGCGGCAAAGGCAAGGTTATCAAGAATCCGTGCCAGAAATGCCGCGGCGTGGGCAGAATCCGCGTGACCAAGAACATCCCGGTGAACATTCCGGCGGGTATTGATGACGGACAGCAGCTTCGTGTCAGCGGGCAGGGCGATGTCGGCCTCAACGGCGGACCGAACGGCGATCTGTATGTCGGCGTGAGCGTGCGTCCGCATCCGCTTTACACGAGAGACGGCTTTGACATTCACTGCGACATCCCGATCACCTATGCACAGGCGGTTCTGGGCGACGAGATCGTTGTCCCGACCGTGGACGGCAATGTGAAGTACCGCATTGCAGAGGGGACGCAGACCGGTACGGTGTTCCGCTTAAAGGGCAAGGGCATCAAGCGGCTGCAGCGCTCCGACCGCGGCGACCAGTATGTGCGGGTATACATTGAAGTGCCGAAGGGGCTGAACAAGAAGCAGAAGGAGCTGATTCAGCAGCTGGAAGCATCGCTTGAGGCGAAGAACTACGCCAAGCGCGAAAGCTTCTTCTCGAAGCTGAAGGATTTGTTCGGCAAAGCGGGCGACGACAACAAGTAAGAAACAAGAAGCGGCATCTGCCTGACGGGTGCCGCTTTCATTGTCTCCGCGCCCGCCGGGAGGCCGGACGGAAGCATTCGGCCGAGCCGTTTTCAGGCCGCATCATCCATGCAGATGACGCCCCGCAACTGCGCGTTGCTTGCGCTTTGTGCCGATTTGTGCTATGATATGGGTGAGGTGATGAATATGAATCCCAAGGATATCTTAACAGAACTCAGAACCAAAAAGGGATTGTCTCAGGAAGCGCTTGCAGAAAAGGTTTTTGTGACGCGGCAGGCCGTCTCGCGCTGGGAAACCGGCGAGACTGTTCCGAACACGGAGACACTGAAGCTCCTCTCGAAGCTCTACGATGTTTCCATCAATACGCTGCTCGGTTCGCCGCGGAAGCTTGTCTGCCAGTGCTGCGGAATGCCGCTTGAAGATGCGTCAGTCAGCCGGGAGCCGGACGGCAGCTTCAATGAGGAGTACTGCAAATGGTGCTACGCGGACGGGAAATTTGCATATACGAGCATCGAGAAGCTGACGGAATTCCTCGTGCAGCATATGTCAAATGCACAGTTCCCCGAGGCACAGGCGCGGGAATATTTCGGCAGCCTGCTGCCGACGCTGAATCACTGGAAGGCGTAAAAGTCCCTGACAGACGCAGAAAAACCCCGGCTGTCCGTGAAAAACGGCGGCCGGGGCGTTGCTGTTTTTTCGGGGCACGGGGGAGATTCATTTTTGACAGTCACAGGGCAGATTCGCACAGCCGTTTCTTCCGATTTTCCAGTCCGTGTATGGTGCAATCCGTAAAATGTCCGGTCGATGTATGGAATTACTATATTTTATCCAATAAAATATACAATTTGCCTATTGAAAGTTGCAGAGTTTTGTGGTAGAATAAAATAGAAAATGGGGAGTTGTACCATTTTCAAGCGCAAAGACCGTACATTATATAAAATTGGGGGTATCTATTCATGAAAAGGCTTTTACGCAAGATGATGTCGGCGGCAGTCGGCAGCGTCATGCTGCTGACGGCAGTCGGCGGCATTCAGCCGGGAAGCGTCACGGCAGCGGGCAACTGCAGTGTGGACACCGGCAAGACCTATCAGACCATCCGCGGCTTCGGCGGCATCAACCTGCCGGAGTGGATCACGCAGGGTGACATGACCGATGCACAGGTCCAGAAGGCGTTCGGAAACGGCTCCGATGAGCTTGGCTTCACGATCCTCCGGATCTATGTCAGCGATGACAGCAATGCGTGGAAAACGGCTGTCCCGACTGCGAAGCGCGCACAGGCGCTCGGTGCGACCGTGTTCGCGTCCCCGTGGAACCCGCCCTCCAATGCCCGCAACAACGGCGGCGGCGGAAAGTATTCCATGTCCTCTCAGCATTTCTCCAACTACGCGCAGCACCTGAACAGCTACATCAAGTACATGGAGGGACAGGGCATCGACCTGTATGCCGTCTCTGTCCAGAACGAGCCGGACTACGCTTCGGAGTGGACCTACTGGAGCAACAATGACATGGTCAGCTTCCTTGCGAATTACGGCAAAAAGGTCACGGAAGGCACCAATGCGAAGCTGATGTCGCCGGAGAGCTTCCAGTACCGCAAGGGCTTCTACAACGACATCCTCGGCAATGCACAGGCATTTGCAAACACCGATTTGTTCGGCACGCACTTCTACGGCACCTCCCGCAACGATATGAACTTCCAGGCGCTGGAGAACTGCGGCAAGGACATCTGGATGACAGAGGTCTATGTCCCGAACAGTGACGCGGATTCCTCTGATATCTGGAGCCAGGCGATTCAGGTCTCCGAGAATATGCACAACGGCCTCGTTGTCGGCAACATGAACGCCTATGTCTGGTGGTACATCCGCCGCAGCTACGGCCCGATGAAGGAGAACGGCCAGATCTCCAAGCGCGGCTACAACATGGCACAGTTCTCCAAGTGGGTGCGTCCGGGCGCAGTCCGCATCGACGCGACCGAGTCTCCTGAGAACAATGTCCTGATCTCCGCCTACAAGAACACCGACGGCAAGATCGCCGTGGTCGCAATCAACAAGAACAACAGCGCGAACACCGAGACGATCAAGCTCGCAAAGGGTGAGACGATCACCAAGCTGGAGGCATACCGCACCAGCAGCAGCGAGAACATCAAGTCTGTTTCCGGCCTGTCTTACAGCGGCAGCAGCTTCACCGCACAGCTCCCCGCCAGCTCCGTCACGACCTTCGTGATCTCGACTGACGGCACCTCCTCCGGCGGTGAAAGCTCCGGCGGCGAGAGCGGCCACAGCATCACGGCACCGGATGAAAACGGCTACTATTTCCACGACACCTTCGAGTCCGGCTCCGATGACTGGTCCGGCAGAGGCAGTGCTTCTGTTGCAGCCTCGACGAAGGCAGCTTATGCGGGCAGCGGCTCTTTGCTGGTGACCGACAGAGAGTATGAGTGGAACGGCGCAACAAAGGAACTCGGCAGCGAATTTGAGCCCGGCACCTCCTACAGCTTCAGTGCAACGGCGATGTCCGATTCTTCGTCGGAAACCTTCCACCTGACGCTGGAATACAAGGACTCCGACGGCACTTCGCATTATGACAAGATCGCATCCGGCGCGGCTGCTCAGGGCGACTGGGTACAGCTTGCAAATCCGAGCTTTAAGATTCCGTCCGGCGCAACCGGCATCCATCTGTATGTTGAGACGGATTCCGGCAAAAATAACTTCTATCTGGACGAGGTCATCGGCGCCAAGGACGGCACCGTCATCAAGGGACCGAAGCCCGTCAGCTACAAGCTCGGCGATGTCAACGGCGACGGCAGCATCAATGCGATTGATCTCGCACTTGCAAAGCAGGGCATGATTTCCGGCAAGTTCAAGGCAGCCGGCGCCAAGAAGGCAGCCGATGTCGATCAGAACGGCGCGGTCGAGCTCGACGATATCGAGTGGTTTGTCCAGTATCTGACCGCACAGGTCAAGGAATTCCCGGAGCCGGTCGCTCCGCCTCCCGGCGTGATGCGTTCGATCGAGGAGTATACGCCGATCGTTGAGGCGCAGGTCCGCGAAAAGGAAACAAGCGATTCCACGCAGCGCAAGAACGGCGTGACCTATCCGCAGATTCAGAAGAAGCAGTACTTCTCCAAGAAGGCAAACAAGAACAAGAATGTCAATGTCATGCTTCCGGCCAACTATGACGAGAGCAAGAAGTATCCGGTGCTCTATATCCTGCACGGCTTCTTCGAGGACGAAGACCGTATGATCAAGACGGGCAACAATCCGCCGATCCGTACCCCGGAGATCATCACCAACGCAATCGCCGCGGGTGAGGCAGAGGAAATGATCGTAGTCGTGCCGTTCGTCTTCACGAGCGCAACGATGAACGATGCAACGGGCTTCGCAGATCCGGGCTCCAACGAGGGCTACGACAACTTCGTCGATGACATCGTTGACAGCCTGATGCCGTGGGTTGAGCAGAACTACAGTGCTGCAACCGGCAGAGAGAACGCCGCTGTCACCGGTTTCTCGATGGGCGGCAGAGAGTCGCTGCAGATCGGCATGAAGTACGGTGACAAGTTCGGCTATGTCGGCGCAATCTGCCCGGCACCGGGCGCATCCGGCAACTGGAAGTGGAGCAGCGCGGAGAGTACGCCGTCGCTGGTCTTCATCACGGGCGGTACGCAGGACGATGTGGTTCGTCTGGATACGCCGCAGGGCTATCACAACAACTTTGAGCGCAACGGTGTGCCGCATATCTGGCATATCGTGAACGGCGGTCACCACGGTGACGACTCCATTCTCGCGCATATCTACAACTTCGTCAGAGCGGTCTTCAAGGCATAATCTCTGACATCAGAATCATTCAGATGCCGGTGCAGCAATGTGCCGGCATCCGTTTTCAGCACGCAAAAAATTTTTTCAGAATCATGTGTAATGTTTTTCGGTTTTTCCTGTCTGAATAGGTGAAGGCGGTTAAAAAGGGCGGTGATTGCGACGGAAGGCGAAAGAATTCTATTGCTGTTTGAAGAACGAAACGAGCAGGCGCTCAAAGAGGCTGCGATGCAGTACGGAGCGCTCTGCCGGTCCCTTGCACGCAATATCACCGGCAGCCGTGAGGACGCAGAGGAGTGTCTGAACGATGCCCTGCTGAAAGCGTGGGAGACCATTCCGCCGGCGCATCCGGAGAGCCTGCGGGCTTATCTGCTGCGCATCGTCCGAAATTCCGCACTGAACCGTCTGGAGCAGCAGAAAGCGAAGAAGCGCGGCGGCAGCGAGATTCCGGCGGCGTATGACGAGCTGGCGGAGTGCCTGCCCGCAAAGGACAATGTTGCAAATCAGGTCGAGCAAAAGGAGCTTCAGGCAGCGGTCAGAGCCTTTCTGGCAGAGCTGCCGCAGCATCAGCGTGACCTGTTCGTGCGGCGTTACTGGTATGCGTCGTCCGCAGCAGAGCTGAGCGAGCTCTTCGGCCTGTCCGAAAACAATGTCCGCGTGACACTTTCCCGTATCCGGAAACGCCTTCAGAAATATCTGCAAAAGGAGGGATTGCTGTGAGTCAGGCTGAGATTACGGCTCTGCTGAATAGTCTGCCGGACGAGTGGATTGATTCTGCCGCGGCACCGCAAAAGCGAAAGCCGATTTCGCTTTTGCGGACGGTTCCGGCAATCGCTGCCTGTCTGGCTGTGCTGATCGCAGCAGCGGTATACCCGCGGCTGAGGGGGACAACGCCGCCCCGTGTGCCGGAGACGACCGCTGCCGTCACGCAGTCGGTGACGACCTCTGTGACGGAAAGCGGTCAGAGTACCTCGCAGACCGGTCAGCCGTCCGGCACGGTGCCGACGACCGCCTCCGAAACCGGACTTTCCGATTCGCAGTCCGCCTCTGCCGTATTCACAACAGAGACGACGGCATCCGGCAGCAGCTCCGGTCAGCAGACCGCTGTGACCACAGGGACCGCGGTGACAACCGTCCCGGATTCCGCCTCACGGACGACAACCACGACAACAGGACAGGAGTCTACAGGAACGGAGCACACCACGATCGAGTGGGATCTGACAGGGGAGTGTATCAGTACAGAAGAAACCGTTCCGTACTCTGTCCCGGTTGTGACAATTCCGCTGCGCCGCTGGGAGGATATTACGGATGAAGTGCTGATGTTGCCGAATACCGTCACCGCCGACTTCCGGCTGTTCACGGCGCTGCCGCAGGAAGATGACCTTCCGGAGTGGCTGCCGCCTGACTTTGACTTTGCGGAAAATGACTGTCTGGTCGTGTCTTTTGAATCAAACTGTGCCGATCTTGCTGTCACGGGTATTCGTCTGGAGGGCGATTCGGCGGTGCTGGCCGTTTCCTGTCTCGATGCTGTCGGGTATCAGGACGGATTCATCTGCTGCTACACGCTGAAAATCCCGAAAAGCCTGAATATCAACCGGAAGCGCTTCCGGGCGGAATATAGGCATATGACAGACGACGCCGTATTCCGGGGGCTGGTGAAGGAGTATCTGATTCTTGGATAAACCTTGAGAAAGGAATGATTCTGATGAAAAAAAGAAAGTATTTTGCGGCGCTGACCGCCTGCGCCGTTTCCGCCGTGATGCTGCCCGGGCTGCACGCCTCCGCCGTGCTGCCGCGTGCGTGGGGCGTGGCAAGTGCCGGGGAATATGCGGACATGACCTTGCTGGATGACCGCGGGATCTTCAGTTGGCTGTCCGGAAACGGCCGTCCGTATCTGACCGGCACGGCGCATTGCACCGGAGATTTTGAGCAGGACGGCCAGACGGTACACAGGGAATGGGACGAGCTGACCGTTTTGTATCCGCGTATCAATACGCTGACCTTTACGCTGGAGGGCGTGACCGATGAGGATGCAGCGGTCGAACAGGTGCTTGCAATCGTGAGAAACTATTATCCCGATGTGGAGGATGATGTCCGGAACAGCGGGGAATACCGCCTCTGGTCGGCAGAGCCGAAGCACGAAGCACATCTGACGAAGGATGAGCGGTATGAGGAGACGCCCTGTATGACGCTGGCGCTGACCGATCTGGATGAGACGGCAGGCAGCGCGGAGACCGCCGGACACATCATGCACGATCTGGCTGCGGCCGGCTTGATTTCTGCGTTCTATTCGTGGGGCGAGACCGCGAACTACGACCGTGCGGAGGGCTTCATGTTCCGGGACGGTGAATATCTGTTTGAATACACACCGGAGGATTTGAGTGAGGACGCGGACAGAGCCGCGGAGATCACGGCGTATCTGGAGAAAAATGCCGCGGACTGCACCCTTGAGATCAGAACCGGTGCCCTTGATGATGACACGCCGTATGTGCATTACCTGCTGCACTGCGGCACAGACCGTGATTTTCCGGCAGCGTTTGGGGTTGTCGCGGAGCTGTACGAAGCGACCGGTATCATGCCGGCATGGCTGTTCTATGACAGCGTGATGACGCCGGTGCCCGGAAGGAATCTGCTGGTGCAGAAGGGCGATCTGAACATCGACGGAAGCGTCAGCATTGCGGATGCGATTTTAATGGCGCGGTATCTGGCCGAGGACAGCGAAGCACCGGTCATGCCCGCCGGCAGACAGAATGCCGAGCTGGACGGCGATACCCTGCTGACCGCAGCGGATCTTTCGGAGCTGATGCGGCTGATTGCCGGCATCGGCTGAGCGCAGACATATGCGGAATCCGCAGGAGACAGCACTTCCGCGGAATTCCGGAATAATCCGGCAAAAAAGCTGACCGTTCCGTACAGGGAGCGGTCAGCACTTTTTCTTTTATGATGTCTGCGGGTGCGCGGAATCAGTTGGTGCCGGTTTCGGAGCTTCCGACGAACATATCGTAAATGCGGCGGACTGCTTCCTCAAAGTCGCCGTCCAGCATACCGATGATGATGTTCAGCTCGCTGGAGCCCTGGTCAATCATCTTCACATTGATGCGGGCGTGTGCCAGTGCCGCGAAGATCCGGGCGGCCGTACCGCGGGTGCGGCGCATACCTCTGCCGACGACCGCCAGCAGCGAGATGCCGTGCTCAATGTCGCAGGAATCGGGGTTCACAGCCTTTTTGATCTTGGACAGCACGGTCTTTTCCTTGCCCTTGATTGCGTCCTCTGCAAGGATAATGCTCATCGTGTCGATGCCGGACGGCATATGCTCGATCGAAATGCCCTCCTCCTCCAGCACAGAGAGTACCTTGCGGCAGAAGCCCAGCTCGGCGTTCATCATCGCTTTCTGGATGTTGATGGCGCAGAAGCCCTTCTTGCCGGCGATGCCCGTAATAGTGTAGCCGGTCTGCATATCGCTGTCGGCGCTGTCGTCGGAGACAATCAGCGTGCCGGGATCGTCCGGCGCATTCGTGTTGCGGATGTTGATCGGGATGCCGGCGGCGCGGACCGGGAAGATCGCGTCCTCATGCAGGACGGTTGCGCCCATGTAGGACAGCTCGCGCAGCTCCTCGTAGGTAATCGTGTTGATGACGGCGGCATTCTGGACGATGCGCGGATCTGCGACGAGCACGCCGGACACATCGGTCCAGTTCTCGTACATCGCGGCGCGGACGGCTCTTGCGACGAGTGAACCGGTGATGTCGGAGCCGCCGCGGGAGAAGGTGATAATCTCGCCGTTCGGGCCGGAGCCGTAGAAGCCGGGGATGACTGCGCAGGGTTTGTCGGAGAGCACATCGCGCATGGCCATCATGGTCTCCGGCATGAGCAGCGTACCGTTCTCGCTGAAGCGGACGACATCCGCCGCATCGACAAACGGGAAGCCGAGATAGCTGCTCAGGAGCAGACCGTTCAGATATTCGCCGCGGCTGGCTGCATAGTCCTTGGTAGCGCCCTCTTTGAGGCGGAAGGCAATGCGGTCGAGCTCGTCGGTCGGATCAAAGGCCAGGCCGAGTGCCTTGGCAATTTCCAGATAGCGGCTGCGGATTTTTTCGAGCGGCTCAGAGAAATCGCCGCCCTCTGCCGCAATGCGCTGGCAGGTGTAGAGCAGGTCGGTGATTTTGGTATCTGCGGAGAAGCGCTTGCCCGGCGCAGAGGGAATGACATAGCGGCGCGTGGCGTCGGCGTCGATGATCGCCTTGACCTTCTGGAACTGTCCTGCATCGGCAAGACTGCTGCCGCCGAATTTTACGGTTTTACTGTTCATCTGAAGCTCAGACATGGGAGAATCCACCTTTCCGATACATTTTATCACATATCATTATAGTCCATTTCTGCTGAAAAATCAACTGGTAGGGTACACAAACTTGAACGGAAATACCTGTATTTTTTGTGAATACGGTTGTACGCGCCGGGCGGACATAGCAGGAAAACTGCTGCATCCCATTGACAAAAGCCGGAAAACATGATACAATAAGTTATAATCAGGCGTACTATGCCGTCCCGTTGAAAGGGGGGTTGTTCCATGCTTCACGACAGACCGCTGTTTGCGCTCTGCACCGCGCAGATTCAAAACAGTGAAATCCGCGAAAGCATCCAATCATTTGTCACAGAAGCCCACAGACGCAGCTATGATGTCCTTGTATTTAATTCGGCACTGGAAGAACTGTCCGGCGGCAGCGGCGATCAGAGCTGTTACAGTGTATATGATCTGATTCCGTTTGACCTGGTCGATATGATCGTGATTATGCGGGACAGCATCCGGAATGATGCGGTCTGCAACACGATTGCCGCGCTCGCAAAGGAACGCCGGATCCCTGTGATGTGCTATGACGGGGAAATGGACGACATCCCCTCTGTATTCTCGTATCCGTTCCGGGCATTCCCCGGCCTGCTGGACCATGTGATCGCGCATCACGGCTGCCGCAAGGTGGATCTGGTCACAGGCATCCGCGGCAATTATGGCTCGGAGTGCATGGTGCTGGCGTACCGGGAAGCCTTAAAGCGCAACAAGCTGCCCTTTGAGCCGGAGCGCGTCGCATACGGCGATTACTGGGAGGATCCCGCCGCCGAGGCCGTCCGCCGGCTGCTGGCGATGGATACGCCCGACGCGATCGTCTGCTGCAACGACTCCATGGCGATTGCCTGCTGCAGTGTCCTGCGGGAGCACGGTCTGCGTGTGCCGGAGGATGTGATTGTCACAGGTCTGGACGGCATCGTACTGGAACGCTCCATGACGCCCCGTCTGACGACCGCTTCCCGCGACCTCGAACGCATGGGTGCTGCGGCGCTGGATACTGCCGAGCTGATTCTCGACGGCGAAGACGCTGCACTGCGCTGCGAAATCCCGCCGCTGACGCAGATTTCCGAATCCTGCGGCTGCTGTGTCACCGAACAGCGTGACCAGAATGCCGTTATTCTGCAGCTCTCCCGCCGGCTCAGCGTCAGTGCTGCACAGGATGCGGACGAGCACCGCATCATGAGCGAGCTGATGGGCAGAAAGCAGGTCTCGGTCATCGACTATCTCGATGTCCTTGTCACACATATCCCCGATGACGCAGTGCTGTGTCTCAGAGACAGCCTCAGCGCCGATCTCAGCGCGGCAAGCCTCGAACAGTTTGCCGACGCCTCGGAGCTGATGAGCACGGCGAGCTTCACCCGCCGCGAAAAGCGCTTTGCGATCATTCCGCGGGCGCAGCTCATCCCGAATCTCGACACGGTGCTGGCGACCGGCAGAACGCTCTATATCACGGGCGTCTATCTGCAAAACGAGGTCTACGGCTACTATGTCTACTACGGCACCGATGTGGACGAGGAGAGCTTCCTGCTCCCCAAGCGCATCCACACCGCGGGCCATGTCATCGGTTCCAATCTGATTGCCGCACGCCTGTTCAAGATGAACGAGCGTCTGCTGGCCACGCGCATCCGCGATCCGCTGACCGGTATGCTCAATCTGCACGGCGCACTCCGTGCCGTTAACGAGCGCATCAATGCGGAAGACCACCCGCAGCGGCTGGTCATGATGGTCATCGGGCTCAGAAAGCTGCGCCAGATCAACAGCATTTTCGGACATTCCGAGGGCGATCAGGCATTGCTCAGCCTTGCAAATGCGATCTCCGACTGCATTGACTCCGACATTACGGCGGCGCGCATCGGCGGAGATGAATTCCTGCTGGCGTTCTTTACCTCGGAGCTCCGAACCGATACGGCAGACGCGCTGATTGATGTCCTGCGCAAGCGTCTGCAAAGCTACAATCAGGTTTCCGGCAAGAGCTACAGCATTGAAATTGCGGTCGGACAGGTCTCCGCGCCGGTGACATCGAGCATTTCCCCGGAGGGGCTGCTCAATGAAGCAATCGCACAGAAGGATGCCGAAAAGACCGATTTTGTCGAGGGTATCGCCGTGCAGCGTGCGGATCCCGCCGAAATGGACCGCATCATCAGCGAAAATCTGCTGACTTACCACTTCCAGCCGATCGTCAGCACCAAGACCGGTCACATCTTTGCCTATGAGGCGCTGATGCGTACCAGAGGGGAGAACGCGATCCCGCCGCTGGCGCTGCTGCACTATGCGACCGACGCCGGCAGGCTCTATGAGATCGAGTGGCTGACCTATTACAATGTGCTGGAGCATATGTGCGCCCACGAAGCCGAATTCGGCGGGAAACGCATTTTCATCAATTCGATCCCCGGACATTTCATCTCAGACAATGACTTTGACAAGCTGCGCGAGCGCTACGGCGAGCTGCTGCCCCGTCTGGTTGTGGAATTCACCGAGCAGGCAGAGACCGAGGGCGAGGAGCTGATGAAGATGCAGGCGCGCTGCGCGGCAAACAAGATGGACATTGCCGTTGACGACTACGGCACCGGCTATTCCAATATCACGAATCTGCTGCGGTATTCGCCGAATTATGTCAAGATCGACCGCAGTCTGATTTCCAGCATCCACGAGGATCCGAAGAAGCAGCATTTCGTCACGAACATCATCGAATTTGCCCATGCAAACGGCTTTATGGCGCTGGCAGAGGGCGTCGAGACGATGGACGAGCTGCGGGCGGTGATCCGCTTCGGCGCGGACCTTGTGCAGGGCAATTTCACCGGCAAGCCGAGCTCGGTTCCGTGTACTTCGGTTGACGAGACGCTCTCGCAGCTGATTGTCAAGCTCTCCGCGGCGGCGGCCAAGCAGCTGGTCCGCAAGACCTTCATGCCGGCGGGCGAGCAGTCCGTCTCGCTCGTGGATCTCGACCGCGAGAACTACACGGATATCTTTGTCGCGCAGAACGAACTGGAGCTGCTCGGCGAATTCAACACTGCGACCGGTATGCTCATCAAGATCAAGGACGGCACAACCTGCCGCATCGTGCTGCGGGATGTGTTCATCAACTCCGCCAACCAGCTGCCCATTGTGCAGCTCGGCAGAAACTGCGATGTCACGCTGGTCTTTGAGGGTGACAACCGCCTTGATAACGGCGGCATTCTGGTGCCGGAGAGCAGCCGGCTGCACCTGACGGGCAGGGGCAATCTCAGCATCAGCATCAATCACATCAAGTCCTACGCCATCGGCAATGACTCGGACTACTCCTGCGGCGATATTCACATCGACCTTGCAGGCGTGCTGTCCATCAATTCCAACGGCGATCAGGCAATCGGCATCGGCGCGGGAACCGGCAAGAACCAGACGATTTCCGTGACCGGCACCAAAATCTTCATTCAGATGAGCGGTCTGGAGGGCATTGCGATCGGTACGCTGGAGGGCGAGGTAAAGCTGGACTTCGCGGGCTGTCCCGCGGATTTTGACCTTTCTCTCGCCACCGGTGCGGGCGTCGGCGTATACGCCGGCACGCCGGAGATCCGGTGCAATACCGCAGATTTCAACTTTGATGCGTCGGGCAAGACGCTGGCCTGTCTCGGCTCGCTGAACGGCGGCTGCAATGCTGTCCTGACAGAGAGCGCCGTCAGTGCGCAGCTCACCGGACAGCAGCTGGTTGTCATCGGCTCAGGCGACCGTTCGCCGGATATCAGTCTCAGGGCGTGTAAGGTGGCCGTGCGCTGCGAGGGCAACAAGGCAGTGGATCTCGGCAGTCTGGAGCGCGATGCGTCCCTCATGCTGATTGACTGCGATCTGAATGTATTTATGCGCTCCGCCGGTGCGATTCACCTCGGCGCGCACCCGAATCACTGTATAAGGAGCGGCGGCTCAGAGCTGCTGGATATAAATCAATGAGTTGGATCTGGTATCTGTTCGGCATCATTGCCGGTTATTTCATCGGCTGTATCAATACAGGCGCAATTCTCGCCCGTCTGAAGGGCTTTGACATCCGGACACAGGGCTCCGGAAACGCCGGCGCATCGAATGCGCTGGTGACAATGGGCAAGCGGGCCGGTGTCCTGACGGCCTATGTGGACATCATGAAGGCGTTCATTCCGGTATTTCTGAT
This sequence comes from Oscillospiraceae bacterium, assembly GCA_024695445.1. Classification (GTDB taxonomy): domain Bacteria; phylum Bacillota; class Clostridia; order Oscillospirales; family Ruminococcaceae; genus Firm-04. The sequence goes on along the minus strand of JAILIG010000158.1, from coordinate 6,579 downwards.
CAATTCCTTTCTGTCGGTTCCGTCGGACTGCCGGCATCTGGCGGTGATCGTCGGCATTTCGGTCATCGCGGGGCATATGTTCCCGTTCTGGCTGGAATTCAACGGCGGAAAGGGCTTTGCTTCCCTGCTCGGCATGACGCTGGGGCTGGACTGGCGGCTGTTCCTGATTGCGCTGGGCATACTGCTCTTTGCGCTGCTGCTGACGCGCTATATCGCGCTGGCAACGATCATCTGTGCAATGGTGCTGCCGATCTGCTGGTATGTGCTGTCGCATGACCTGTACGAGCTGCTGATGTTCACCGTGCTGGGCGTATTCATTCTGGCCAAGCACATCGAGAACATTCACCGGATTGCCGACGGAACGGAAATCAAGTTCGGCAGACATCTCGGCAAACAGTCCGGCAGCCCGGACTGAAGCCACGGTCAGGCCTTTTCAAAGGGCTGCGGGGTTGAGGGACTTCCCTTAAAAACCCGTGCAGCCAAAACATGTTTTTCCGACAGCAGAAAGCGGCCGGGCTTTTTCAGAAAGTCCGGCCGCTGATGTTTTATTCAGTCAGAGTGTGCGATTCCGGCTTCCTCATCCGGGAAGCAGAGGTCCGTGTCATATCCGTCCGCGGCGCATTCGGTCTGCGGGAAAATCGCCTGTGCCGCCGCAAGAAACTCCTCCGGATTCGGCAGGGACGGGCTGTAATGCGTCAGCCACAGGCGCTTTGCATTTGCGTCACGCGCAATGCCCGCGGCCTCGGAAAAGAGCATATGCCGCGTCTCAACGGCCTTTGGCAGCTTGTCGTCCTCGCCGTACATTCCTTCGAGAATCAGCAGGTCGGCACTGTCAGCATAGCGAAGCAGCGCCGGAACCGGCCGCGTGTCCGTGCAGTATGTGACCGAAATGCCCCTGCGCGGCGGGCCGAGTACCTGCGACCGGTGATAGCAGATGCCATCATGCTCGGCGGTTTCCTGCTTTTGCAGGCGGCTCCAGACCGCCACCGGCACCTGATTTTCCTTTGCCTTTTCCGTGTCAAATTTTCCCGCACGGGGCAGCGTCAGGCGGTAGCCGAGACAGGGCATCGTGTGGGAAACGGCAAACGGTTCGACCGTCAGGCCGGCGGCGGAAAAGGTTTCCGTACCGTCCAGCTCCAGATATTCGAGCGGAAAGGGCAGCTCCGGCGCGATGACGCGCAGTCCCTCAACCGTGCGGCGCAGTCCGCGGGGCCCTGCCAGCAGCAGCGGCTCGGTTCTGCCGTCCAGTCCCATTGAGAGCAGCAGTCCGGGCAGTCCGCTGATGTGATCCGCGTGATAATGCGTGAAGCAGAGCAGCCTGAGCCGCTGTACGGTCTTTCCCGCGCAGCGCAGCGCGATCTGCGTGCCCTCGCCGCAGTCGATCAGGACGGTTTCGCCCTCATGACGCAGCAGACAGCAGGTCAGCCAGCGGTTTTTCAGCGGCATGGTGCCGCCGGTTCCCGGCAGTGTCACTTCCAGCACGGCAATTCTCTCCCTTCGGCAGGTTTCTTCGGTTATATTATAACCGGATTTGCGCGAAATGTCAAATCGCGGGTGAGCGGAAAGATGTGAGAACCGGTGCTTCACCCTTTTCGGCAGAACTTTGCAGCCTTGTCGCAATCCATAATTCTTGCCGTGTTGCAGCCTTGACCGTCCTCCGCGTTCAGACATTGCCCGTGTCTGTGACCGGAACGGATTCTGACGCCTTCTGATTGACTTTTTCTCCCTGCTGTGTTATAATTCGGGTATGGGGAAAGCCAGGGGCTTCCTCTGCTAAATCGTAATTTAGAGGAGAAATGAATATGAAAGTGAAATCAAAGAAGAAGAGAATCATATTATGCTGTTGTATTTCTTTGATACTGCTGTTGTTATTGGCGGCTGTCTATATTTTTCAATTTACGGGGTTAGGATATCGAATGTCAGTTCCGTACCGCAGTTCCTTTGAAAAAGTAGCAGATAATATTTATGTCAACAAAAACTATTCCGGTAATATCAAAGAAGCGATTCAGCTCACGGAAGAAGCATTGGAACGGGACAGAGCATTTTTCGGAGAATTACAATGTACCGATACAACGATTATAATTATCTGCGATGATGATAAGCTGCTTTCAAAGCTTGACGGAGATCATGATACGAAAACATCATATACGAAGAAAAACTACATTTCTGTTTCAGATGAATACCTTAATATCGACATAATAGCACATGAATTCACTCATGCAGAGCTGCACACTCGCTTGAATATGAAAGCACTGAAAAGTATTCCCACATGGTTTGATGAGGGACTTGCCACGCAAAATGATTATCGTGAGCAATATGGGCTGGAAACGTGGATCGAACAGACCGATAACGGAAAAAGTGCGCTTTCTCTTGAAGATATGGATACGCCCTCTGAATTCTATGCAGGAACAAAAGAAGACAGGCGTTTCCGTTATCTGAATGCGAAACATGAGATAAGCGTTTGGATGGATACCCATCAGCAAAAAGGATTGCTGGAATTACTTGATAAGCTGAACAACGGTGAGGAGTTTGATACCGCTTATTTCAAATAAATTCTGATTTCTCACGTTAACTGAATACCCACAAAGCACTTGCAAATGACGCAGGTGCTTTTTTATGCCCTCAAGGCAGCAACACTGCAAGAATTATTGTTTAGGGGGCGCTGCATTCTTCCGGGTTTTGCTGCGCCGTTTGATTGACAAAACCGCATATTCATGCTATACTGATAGAAACATCATCCGTTTCAGGGAGGGACTTTACATGGCAGCAGCAATGACATTGAAGGAGATTCCGGTACTTGCCGCATCATTGAAGGAGGCTGTGTCCGCCGTCATTCTCGGCGCAGACAGCACCGTCCACAGCATGATGATCGCAGCGCTTTGCGGCGGTCATGTTCTGCTTGAGGATTTGCCCGGCACCGGCAAGACCACGCTGGTCAAGGCCTTTGCCAAGGCCGCGGGCTGCGGATTCTGCCGTATCCAGTGTACGCCGGATCTGCTTCCTGCGGATATCACGGGCTATGAGATGCTCGTGCAGCAGCCGGACGGCTCCCACATCATGCAGTTCCGCAGAGGTCCCGTGTTCACGAACCTGCTGCTTGCCGACGAGATCAACCGCATGGCGCCGCGCTCGCAGTCCGGTCTGCTGGAATGTATGGCGGAGCGTCAGGTGACGGCCGGCGGCAGCTCCTATGCGCTGCCCAGCCCGTTTCTCGTCTTTGCGACGCAGAACCCGATCGAGCTGCAGGGCACCTTCCCGCTGCCGGAGGCGCAGCTGGACCGGTTTTTCATGCGGCTGGAGATGGGACAGCCTGCCCGTGAGCAGGAGCTGTCCGTCCTGAACGACCGTCAGACCGCAGATCCGCTTGACAGCGTGACGGCCGTGACCTCGCCGGAGACGCTCTGCGCGGCACAGGAGGCGGTGCGCACGGTTTCGGCGTCGCCGGCGGTGCTGGAATATCTGCTCGATCTGGCCGACGCGACCAGACGGAATCCGCAGATCCGGTTCGGGCTGAGTACACGCGGTGTGCTGGCGCTGCGTCATGCGGCGCAGGCGAATGCCGCAGCCGCGGGCAGAGAATATCTGCTGCCGGACGATATCAAGGCGGTGTTCCCGGCTGTCTGCGCGCACCGTCTGCAATTAGCGGGCGGCCTGCTGGCAGAGCGCCATGCCGTCTACGATCTGATTCAGAATCTGTTGAAAACCGTTGAGGTGAAAAAAGGATGATTTTACTGCTGCTCCTGCTGCTGCTGGGCGGCGTGCTCTCTCTTTCCGCGGGACTGCTGCGGCGGTTCGGTTTTTCCGCCCTGACCTATACGCTTTCCTTTTCGGAGGAGGAGGTCACGGAAGGGGACACGGTGTATCTCACGGAGACAATCTGCAGTGCCAAGCTGCTGCCGCTTCCGTGGGTGAAGGCAGAGCTGACCACCGCCTCGGCGCTGCAGTTTGCATCGGGACATTCCTCTGTCTCTGAGGAAACCCGTTTTGTGTCGAGCTTTTTCTCTCTGCGGCCGTACCGGAAAATCGAGCGGCGCTGGAAGGTCATCTGCACGCAGCGCGGCGAATATACGGTATCTCATGCAGTGCTGATTCTGTCGGACCTGTTCGGCGCAGGGGAGCTGTCCCAGGCGTATCCGGATGCCGCAGCGTCCGTCCGGGTGCTGCCCGCGGTGCGGGAGCTCTCTTTGCCGGACACCGTGCCCGAACAGCTGACCGGAGAGCTGATCCGGCCGCGCAGTCTGATGCCGGACCGTCTTGCCTTCTGCGGCATCCGGCCGTATGCGGACGGCGATCCGCTGCGCGATATCTGCTGGAGCGCGACGGCGCGCATGGGCAGCCCGATGATCCGGCAGTTTCATGAGACGATTTCTCCGGGCGTGACCGTTCTGTTCAATGTGCAGACACGCGAGACCGACCGCGAGCAGACCTCTGACCGGCGGCTCTGTGAGGCGGGCATCCGGCTCTGCGCATCCGTGCTGCATGATGCGGCGATGCGGCGGATTCCCGTTCGCTTCTGCGCAAATACCGAAATCGGCGGACAGGCTGCCGAGACACTTCCCGATACCGGCGCCGGTGCGGTGCTGCGTCTCAGACGGCTGCTGGCCGCCCTGCCGTACACGATCAGCGGCAGATTTTCCGAACTGGTGCGGCAGGTCTGTCAGCATGATCCCGCATCGTCCCTGATTGTTATTACCGCACTGCCGGACGCGGAGCTGCTCTCTTTTGCAGCAGCCGAACCGCGTCTGACCGTGCTGTCTCTGCGGCGGCTTCCGCGGGAATGTTCCCGGCGGAATGTGCTGTTTGTGCCGCCGGAACCGGAAAGGAGTTCTGCTTAAATGAAGTATATCAATCTGAACCGTCTTTTCTCCGCGGGTGCGGCAGCGCTGCTGCTGGCGCTCCCGATGACCGCCTGCAACAAAAACGGGCCGTCGGAAGCGACAGCCGGCACGGGTACAATGACTGCTGCACAGAGCACGGCCCCGGACAGCACCGGAACCTCTGCGTCCGGAAGTACGGCCGCGGAAACCGGCTCTGCGGCAGAGGACGGGACTGCAAAGACCGGAACCGGTCAGACCAAAGCTGCGGATCAAACGGGCGCTGTGCCGCTGATCTGCGGCGATTCGCTGACGGCATCGGCGGGCGAAAAGCATATAGCCGTGCCGGTCAGGCTGGAGAACAATCCCGGATTTGCGGTCATCGGGCTCAGCCTGATCTACGATCCCGCACTGATCGGCGTAACGGATAAGGTGCCGGCGGCGGAGTTCACGCTCGGTGAGGCTGCTGCCGACATGAATGCGCAGTGCTATGTCAATCCGGAAAAGCACATGATCGGCTTTGCGGGATACCGTACCGAAAATGTGACCGCGGACGGCACGCTCTTTACCTGTTATTTCGATGTGCCGGACGATGCAAAGCCCGGTCAGGTCTACCCGTTCTCTCTGGTTGCAAAGGATGCGACGACATTCTCCGGGGAAAAGGCCTCGTTTCAGACAGCGGATTTCACGCTGACTGTGCAGTGAACGGCAGGTGCGCCGATGACAGAGTTTACAACGGCAGCGGCGCCGGTTGAGGCGTCCTATACGGAGAAACGCTCCGAATTCATTGCGCAGCTTTTTCCGGTCTCGGAGCCGGAGGAATGCCTGCGGCTGATTGACAGCATCAAGGCCAGGCATCACAAGGCGCGGCACAATGTCTGGGCATACCGTCTGCGCAGCGGCGATGTTTCGCGGTACAGCGATGACGGCGAGCCGCAGGGAACCGGCGGCATTCCGGTGCTGAGTGTCCTGCAAAAGGCCGGCCTCACCGATGTCTGCGTTGTCGTGACGCGGTATTTCGGCGGAGTGCTCCTCGGTGCGAGCGGACTTACCCGCGCATATTCCGAAGCGGCGGCGCGTGCGGTGCAGACGGCGGAAAAGCTGCATTACTGTGAGGCGTACCGCGTCCGGCTCTCCGCGGAATACGGGATGTACGGCAAGGTCAGCTATCTGCTGCCGGAATACGGCGTGATCGACGCCGGCAGCGACTTCGGCGAACAGGTTTCGCTGCTGTTTGACATCCGAACGGACCGTTTTTCTGCACTGTCAGCCCGCCTGACAGAGCTGTTCGGCGGTGATCCCGGTCTGGAGGTGCTGGAAACGCATTTTGCAGTTTTTCCGGCAGAATGAATCTCCCGCTTGAAAAAAGCCCTGCCTCCTGTATGACGGATACCCATATAGAAGTTTTGCCCCGAAGCGTTTTAAAGCTCTTCGGGGCATCATATTTTTTCCTGTTCAGTTAAATCAGAATTTAATCTTCAATTAACACGGATACGTTTCTTTCAGATATTCAATCAGCATTTCGGGAATGTACTGATAGTGATGGGATTCATACAGCTTGTAGGTCAGCTCTGCATTATGTGATTCAAGACGCTCTTTCAGCTTTGCAACGCCTTCCAGCGTTGTATCATCTCCCTCACGATAATTGTCGGCATAATCGGGATCTTCCTGCGAACCTGCACACAGGAATACGGTTTTGCTCAGCGTTTCGTTTCTGACAAAATAGTCGTAATCATTCATATATATGTCATTGCTGATGCCTTCA
>JAILIG010000154.1 GCA_024695445.1 Oscillospiraceae bacterium | reverse complement strand
TTTCCCCGATATAGAACACATCAGGCAGCATCCGGACGACACCGCCGGATGTACCGGTCGTGGGTCGGTTCACCAGCTTGCCGTTGAAATACATCTGGCTGCTCGCGCCGCCGTCGAGATTGAACGCACCCTGACAGCCGAGCTTCTCAAAGAAATCCGCCCATTCCTGCAGCTCCGGGCCGACAGAATATCCCGGCTGTCTGCCGTCCGCAACTACAAAGCAGTAGTGTCCGGGTTCATAGTAGCCAAAGCCGGAGCGCGGCGCAGCGACATCCATTCCGGAAAGCAGCGTTTTGATATTCTGAATGGCCTTGCCGTTTTCGACCAGACGCGGCTCAAAGCCCATGACCTGCCACAGTCCCTTTCCCTGTTCGGCAAGCACATCAAAATCCGCCTTGGTGAAGCCTTTATAGGTGCCGTCCTTGTAAATCGCACCGACTTCTGCACGGGGAACATCCCGGTAGAGCTTGCCGTTCCTGAAAATGATGCCTGTTTTACGCCCGGAATAGTAGTCTCCGTTGATGGTCAGAATGGAATTGACGCGGGCAGAAAGCGCCGCCCCGTCCTCCTGGAAATTAGAGCTGCTGTCGGGATCGCTGGCGCCCTCCCAGAAGTCCTCCTCTTTGGTTTTCCGGTTAATGGAAAACGCGGATTTCAGATTTTCAATGTTCCGGATATAAATATCTGCCACATAATAAACGGAGCCGTTTGATTCCTGCTTATTGATCTTAATATTGACATCCTTGCTCTTGTAGCTGTTGTCCGTAATCACCGGACTTCCGCTTTGAAGGAACTTATCCGGCCATTTTGCGCCGAAGCCGGACAGGTCATACTGCGGCTTGGAACTGGTAGACTGTGTGGTCTTTGCCTCGGACTTTGATTCAGAGGTCGCTTTGGTACCCGTGACGGATGCAGAGGTCTCACCCGATTTGGAGCCTTCCGTGGTGTCCGCTTCGGAACCGGAGCTGCTCTCCACAGACGCCTGCTCCGTGGTGTTCTTCGTATCCTCCGAAGAACCGGCAGAGGTCGTCAAACCCGATTCCGTTACAGTCTGAGAACCGGTAGACGCGGTGGAAACAGATTCCAGACGCTCTGCGGAGCTCTCATCCTTTCCGGAAAGCGAATGATGCACCAAAACGGCAGTCAGAACGCCGACAGCAACCAGAATCAGAGCCAGCGGAATCGCAAGCCATGTCGGCATTGTTTTTTTTGAAGAAGGTCCGTTCTTTTCCTCATTTGACATAAAAGACAGTACTCCTTTCACTTGCTTTCGTCAGCGGTATGCTTCGGTTCGCGGAAAACCCACGCCTGCTGAATCCGGAAGCTGACGAAATACAGGAAGATATCGACGAGCAGCTTGATGACTGCCACCTTCAGCGAGCCTCTGCCCCAGAACGAGCTGAACAGCTTGACCAGTCCGTAGGAGGTCAGCATTTGCAGCACGCAGAGGATGTAATACCGCACCATCGTGAGAGGCAGCGGGGCTTTGCTCTTAAAGACTGCCTTGCGGTTGACGGTGAAATTAAACAGGGAGCTGAGCAGCCGGGACAGGAAGGTCGCAAAAAACAGCGCATGGCTCGCAAACCGCACATACACATTCCGGAACAAGTAGTAGAACAAATTGAACAGGCCGTAATCAATCAGGAACGACAGCACGGAGCTGAGGAAAAACCGGATGATAATGCCGTAAACACGGATTGAATCCTTAATCGGATGAAAATGTGTCGTTTCGTTCTCGTTGATGTAAATCGTCTGAATGGTCTGCTCCACAAGCGGAATGCCGCTGTTCTTGCAGCTCAGCAGCATATTCGTTTCGTATTCAAAGCGTTCGCCGGCAATCTCCAGCATCTTCGGGAGAATACTTCTCGGAAAGACGCGCAGGCCTGTCTGTGTATCGGAAACACGCAGGCCGCAGAAAGCGCGGAACACAAACGAGGTACATTTATTGCCGAAGCGGCTTTTCGGTGGGACATTTTCAGCGTTGAAATCGCGCACACCAAGCACCAACACATCGCCTTCAATGCCCTGCATTCTCTCGACACAGGCAGCGATATCGTCCGGATGATGCTGATTGTCACCGTCAATGGTCACACAGCCGACCATATCCGGACGGTTTTTCAGCAGCCATTCAAAGGCGGTTTTCAGCGCTCTGCCCTTTCCGAGATTCTTCGGGTGGTGCAGAAGCTCGCAGCCGTATTCTGCCTGCGCGGTTTCAAAAAAATGCTGCTTTTCCGGACAGGTCCCGTCATCCACGAGCAAAATGTCAGAAAAGCCCTTTTCCCGTACCCCCTGAATGACAGTCAGCAGCTTATCGTCAGGATCCAGCGACGGGATTACGACTGTAATATTGCGGAAATCTGCCATATACTCAAACTTCCTTCAATTCATAATGATTGCTGCATCCGAAACACCGTACAATGCTCCAGAATACATTAACTCACATTATACCACATATATCGGGTAAAAGCAAGACAGACCGTCTGACTTTTGAATAATCCACAAAAAGCAAAGTCATTCCGGACAAAATACCGTTGAAATACTCCTGTTTCAGTCGAAATATCCGATATAGGAAATCCGGTATTTGCTGTGCGGAAACAGATATGCGTAATAATCAATGAAATAGTCGTCTGTCATCGCTGCAATAAAATCCATCGTCAGATCATGTGGATCTGTTTCCTCATACGGCACAGAAGCGGGATACCATTTCCGCTTTTCATTCACAGCTGCAATATGATGCCGGTACAGGCACGATGACTGACGATGCGCCTTCGCATCTTCCAGAATCTTCCCATACAGCTGTTCCATCATCGGTACAATGCTTTCCGCTACCTGCTTCTGGACAGCCTCCTGCCGGTAAATGATTTTATAATTTTCCTCTTTCAGCTGCAGCATCGCCTCAAAATGGACCGGATCCAGCTTCAGATACGGCTTCCCGTAGCTGTTTTCGATCAGATTGACCTCCAGATTATTGATGACCTCGGCATTGGTCTTTCCGATCGCGGTCTGGCCGAAGGCTTCCTCCGAAGCGACCAGATGCGCACGCACCGCATCCTGCCGGTCTTTGCCGAGATACGCGAGCATATCGCAGATGCGGACCAGACAGCCCTCCAGCGTAGACGGAATCAGGCGGCGGTCTCCGTCCTCATCGGTCAGTACATCCGCAGAGCGCCGGTCAAAGGCTTCAAAATCTGTCATGGGCTGAGGAAGATACTCCGCCTTCGGCAGCTCGCCGTTATGGCAGAGAATGCCGTCCAGCGTCTGAAGCGAAATATTATACGGTACCATCGTGTCCAGAACCCGTACACTGTGCAGATTGTGCCGGAAGCATCTGCCGGTCGCACTGTGATACAGCTGGTGCAGCGCATGCTCTCCGGCATGACCGAACGGCGTATGCCCCATATCATGCCCGATCGCAATTGCCTCAATTAGATCGAGGTTCAGCCCGAGCACCGCACCGATATTCCGGGCGATCCGGGAAACCAGCTGCACATGAAGCGCACGGCGGGAAAGGTCGTCGTTGCGGTAAAACGAGAACACCTGCGTTTTGTCCGTATAGCGGTTATAAAATGCACTGTTCAGAATCTTGTCGGCATCCTTGGAGAAGGGCGGGCGGTAAATCTTCGGCTCGTCGCTCGGACGGCTGACTCTGCGGATGACATCGCTGTTCCGGCAGGCAAACGGAGAAACCCAGCCCGCCTGCTGATCCTGCTGTATTTTCTGCTCCAGCATCGGAGAGATTGTTTCATAGTGCGCCATATGGCACCTCCTTGTTCACTTGGGCTGCTGCATCGGAATCAGTGCGGACTGTGCTGCCGGTATGATTTCATTCAGCTGCTTCAGAAATCCGTTGTCAATCCGGACGCCGGACGGAAGTTTCGGCCGCAGATATTTCCGGCTGCCGGTCAGATAAAAGCAGATCGGAGTATCACCCGGAAACCGTTTGCAGACCGATAAAATCCGGCTGACGGTTTCGGAATCGGACACCTTGCAGCAAAGCTGCATTCCGGCGGCATGGCGCTCAAACTCCTCCTCAGACAAAACCCCCTCACAGAACAGCCGGACGCCGTCACCGTCCTTTCGGGACACCTTGCCGCGGATCCAGATGACGGCATCCTCCTTCAGCAAAGAAGAAACGGACAGATACAGCCCCGGAAAGACAAGCGCTTCCATTTCTCCGGAGAAATCCGTCACCTTCAGATAGCACATCCGGTCGCCTTTTTTTGTCATATGCTGACGCACCTCGCCGACCATACAGAGCAGCGAGACTGCCGACTGATCGCGCTGTCCGAGCACATCTGCAATCTCCGGCATCCGAAGCAGCCCGCATACCGCACGGTATCCGGAAAGCGGATGACCGGAGAGAAACAGCCCTGTAACTTCTTTTTCCATTTGCAGCAGTATCTGCTCCGGATATTCCGGAATATCCGGCACTTTCATCGCCGGCAGTTCGGGCTCCTCCGCTCCGCCGAACAGCGAAAGCTGACCGGTAATGACACTGCGCATCTGGTTATGCTGTGCGGAAATCAACTGTTCATAGACAGCCAGCATCTGATTGCGGTTCCAGCTAAGGCCGTCAAAGGCACCCGCTCGAATCAGGCTCTCCACCGCACGCTTATTCAGTTCAATTCCGGCATTGCGTTCACAGAAATCCTGTAAACTGCGGTATGCACCGCGGGCTTCGCGTTCGGAAACATAGGCAGCGATCGCAGAGCCGCCAAGCCCCTTGACCGCCAGCAGTCCAAACCGGATCCCTTCCGATTCAGCGGAAAACCCGGCGCAGCTCTTGTTAATGTCCGGCTTCAGCACCGAAATGCCCGATGCCTCCGCCATAGCGATATATTCAAGCAGCTTTGCCGTGTTGCCGACGACAGATGACATCAGTGCAGCAAAATATTCCTGCGGAAAACGGCATTTGAGATATGCCGTTTCGTAGGCAACTCTTGCATACGCGGCGGCGTGGGATTTGTTAAAGGCATAGCTTGCAAATGCAGCCATGCGGTCAAAAATAGCATTTGCAGTTTCCTCCGGCACGCCGTTTGCAACCGCACCCCTGCAGGTTTCATTTCCGTGAACAAAGACCTCGCGCTCTTTTTCCATGACATCGTGCTTCTTTTTTGCCATGGCACGGCGGACCAGATCGGCTCTGCCGTAGGAATACCCCGCCAGAGCACGGCAGATTTCCATGACCTGCTCCTGATAGACGATGCAGCCGAAGGTCTCCTGCAGAATCGGCTCCAGCAGCGGATGGTCATAATGCACTTTTTTCGGATCGGAACGCGCTGCAAGATATTGCGGAATCGAGTCCATCGGGCCCGGCCGGTAGAGCGAAATCACGGCGGTCAAGTCTGCGATCGAACGGGGCTGCATCTGGATCAGGACACGGCGCAGGCCGTCCGACTCCATCTGAAAGACACCGATGCTGTCCCCTTTTCCGAGCATCCGGAACACCGCCATGTCATCCTCCGGAATCGCGGACATCGAAAAATCGCGGATACGCTTTTGAATACTCCGTTCTGTTTCGCGGATGACCGTCAGGTTTCGCAGACCGAGAAAATCCATTTTCAGCAGGCCGAGCTGTTCCAGAATGCCCATCGTATACTGCGTGACAACGGCGTCCTCGCCCTTTTGCAGCGGCACCTGCTCCGCGACCGGCACCGCGGAGATGACCACGCCGGCTGCGTGAACAGAGGCATGACGCGGCATCCCCTCCAGACGCTTTGCATACCGCAGCAGATCCGCGACCTGCGAATTCTCCTCACTGAGCTGTTTCAGTTCCGCAGATGCTTCCACCGCCCGTTCCAGTGTGATATGATAATCCGGCGGAATCAGCTTGGATACCCGGTCACAGAGGGCAAACGGTAAATCCATCGCTCTGCCGGTGTCGCGCACCGCTGCTCTCGCCTTCAGCGTATCAAAGGCAATAATCTGCGCAACACGGTCGGCACCGTAACGCTTTGTGACATAGTCTATCACGCGCTGCCGGCCTTCTACACAGAAATCTATGTCAAAATCGGGCATACTGACACGCTCCGGATTCAGAAAGCGCTCGAACAGCAGTCCGTTTTTCAGCGGATCAATGTCTGTAATGCCGATCAGATAGGCACAAAGGCTGCCCGCGCCGGAACCGCGCCCCGGTCCGACCGGAATGTCATGCGTCTTTGCGTAATGCACAAAATCCCAGACAATCAGGAAATAGTCCACATATCCCATGCGTTCGATGACGCTGAGCTCGTAGTCCATGCGCTCCCGCACAGACGGCTGCGGATCGGCGCCGTACCGGCGTGTCACGCCCTCCTCACAGAGCTGCCGCAGATAAACCGCAGTATCCGTTACGCCCTCCGCTTTGTACTGCGGCAGGCTGATCTGCCCGAAGGTGAACTCCACCTGACAGCGCTCCGCGATTTTTGCCGTATTGCGCAGTGCATCCGGGTATTCGCGGAACAGCTCGTTCATCTCTGCCGTGGAACGGAGAGAAAAGCTGTCATTCGGCATCACCATGGAGGAAGGAGCCGCAAGGGTTGTGGCAGTCTGAATACAGACCAGCAGCTTTTGCAGCTGCGCATCCTCCTTTTTCAGATAGTGCGCATCGTTGGTAGCAGCCAGCGGTATGCCGGTTTCCTGCGAAATCTGATGCAGACTCCGGATAATGCGTAAATCATCCGCCAAACCGTGGTTTTGTATCTCAAGATAGTAGTTTCCGTGTCCGAACAGGGCATCGTAGCGCAAGGCGGTCTGCTTTGCCGCCTGATAGTCCCCTTCCGACAGCCTGCGGGATACCTCCCCGCTCATGCAGCCGGACAGCGCGATCAGGCCCTCGTGATGCCTGGTCAGCAGTTCCCAGTCCGCCCGCGGTTTCGCATAAAAGCCTTCAATGCTCGCCGCTGATACAAGCTGAATCAGATTTCTGTATCCCTGATTGTTTTCACAGAGCAAAGTCAGATGATACGGTCTGCGGTCCAGTGCCGGATCGCGGTCAAACCTTGTCCGCGGTGCAACATAGATTTCGCAGCCGATCACCGGATGAATTCCGGCGGCTTTTGCAGCCTGATAAAATGGAATCACGCCGTACATGACACCGTGATCCGTGACAGCGACGGCGTTCTGACCGTTCGCTTTGACCTGTTCCATCAGCTGCCCGATACGGCAGGCGCCGTCAAGCAGCGAGTATTCAGTATGCACATGAAGATGCACAAACGGTTCCAAAGCCGTTCACCGCCTTTCTCACATAGGATATACTTATTATACATGGTTTGGAGAGACAAGTCAAGCGCCCGCCTGCATCCCGTTTCAGATTCTTCTGCCGCAGGGACTTCCTTTTTTTTCCGAAATGTGATATAATATAGGGAGCACATTCCAAACGATATACTATGAAGCGGAGGAAAAGTATGTCTAAGCAGTTCGATCAGAGAATACAGGAACTCGTGGAAACCCTGCTGCAGGATTACGGCAAGGGCAGAACGATTGACGCCGTCATCACCAAGGACCGTCCGGACAAGGATACCGTCATTGACCTGATTGCCAAATTGCAGAAGGTGATCTTCCCCGGATATTTCCGTGTGCATTCCTATCATTATTATACGGTGTCGAATCATGTATCCACACTGTTTGAGGATATTTTTTATCACCTGCACCGTCAGATTGCCGTTGTGCTGCGGTATCTTCCGGCCTATCATGATGCTGACGCAGATCAGCTCAACGGAAAGGCGGAGGAAATCACCTTTGCATTCCTTGCAAAGATCCCGCAGATCCGGGAGCTGATCGAAACGGATGTGCAGGCAACCTTTGACGGCGATCCGGCTGCCTTCAACATGGAGGAAATCATTTACTCCTATCCGGGACTGTATGCGATTTTTGTCAACCGGATTGCACATGAGCTGCATCTGCTCGGTGTGCCGCTGATTCCGCGTATCATGACTGAGCACGCGCACAGCCTGACCGGTATCGACATTCATCCGGGCGCCGCGCTCGGCAGATATTTCTTCATTGACCACGGCACCGGTATCGTCATCGGTGAAACCACCGAAATCGGTGACAATGTCAAGGTCTATCAGGGCGTAACGCTCGGCGCACTCTCTACCCGCGGCGGGCAGGCTCTGAAATCCAGAAAGCGGCACCCCACGATCTGTGACAATGTCACGATCTACTCCGGCGCCTCGATTCTGGGCGGTGAGACAGTCATCGGAAAAGATGTCGTGATTGGTGCAAACGCCTTCATCACCAGCTCGGTGCCGGACGGTGCAAGAGTCAGCATCAAGAATCAGGAGCTTCGGTTCCGCTACGGGGAAACCAAACAGGTTCAGAGCAGAGATTTCAGCCAGGACGACAGCTGGTTTTATGTCATCTAACGAGAAAGCGGCAGGATCACAGAGCGTTGCAGCTCCGGATCCTGCCGTTTTTCAGCGATTGTTTCAGAAAATTGTCGTGCGGTTTCTGCCCTTGTTTTTGGAACTGTAAAGGGCCTTGTCCACTCTGGAGCAGACATCGTCAGCCGATTCGTCTGAATTTGCAACTGTCACGCCGCAGCTGACCGTGTGATGGCCGGAGGTCGGGAAGTCCACCTCAGAAAAAGTGGTGCGGATCCGCTCAGCAAGGCCGAAGGCGTCCTGTGCATCCGCCGCAGGGAGCAGAATCATGAATTCCTCGCCGCCCCATCGGCCGATCGACGGCAGAAAGCCCGCCATTTCCGCTTCCGCTTTCATCACGCCCGCAAAGGTGCTCAGCACGCGGTCTCCCTCTTCATGTCCGTATGTATCGTTGATCTGCTTGAAAAAGTCCAGATCCAGCATAATCAGCGCATACCTTGAACCGTTATCCGCCTCGTTGACGATGCGGTTTTGAATCTCACGGCGGTTGTATACATCCGTCAGCTCGTCGGTGATTGCTTTCCGTCGCAGCAGTGCATTGGTCATTTCGAGCTTCCGGTTCGATTCGTCAAGTTCAGTCGTCGCTGCTTCAATGAAATTTGCCAGACGGCGCACCATACTGATCTGGACATCGTGATAATCGTAAAACCGAATCAGTTCATCCCGCTTGGAGCTGCGCGGCTCGCCCTCCCGGATGCCGACGATGACCATAGTAACATTGTGCTGATTCAGCGTCTTTTCCATACGGTGGAACTCACCGCCCGTATAGAATCCGGCTGTACTCGCCAACGCCTGAAACGGAAGCGACTCCTGATTGATGTCATGCTCTCCCCAGAACACCCGTCTGGAAGCACAGGTGAAGAGCAGGATGCCTTCCGGTACAAATTCCGCCATTTGTTCAGCCGTTTGCAGGATGCTGCGCAGAATGGTCTGCGGATCACCGTAAGACAGCCGTGCCTTTGTACCGGTTGTCATATCCGAGCTCATAATCAGAGAGCCGTCCTCCATGCAGTCAGACGGCACACGCAGAATCGGGATACCGTTCCGCTCATAGGAGATCGGAAATTCCAGCGTATTCAGATAGAACGAATCGTCATTTTCAATCTGCAGATACCGGTAATATGTGTCAAATGCAGGCTCCCCGCCCAGTTCATAGAGGCGGTTGCCCTCTGCGCGGGTAATCATGAACTGCTTGCCGAGCGGTTTCCACCCGTGAATATATGTGGATTCGAGATGGAGCTTGCTGCCGCCGAGCAGCACAAAGACCACGCCTTCCTTCATCAGACCTTCTTCGTCTGAAAAAACAGAGACATGGAAGCGGTTGACTTTGGTGTTGAATGCACAGCCGCCGAAAATCCGGATGCGCACATCCATTTCGGAAAGGCGGTCACAAAGATAGGTCAGTGACATATCCCGCACCGTCAGCAGCATCTCGATTCCCCGAACCCACGGGTTCAGAGACACCTGCATGAGCAGATCGTCACACAGCTGTTCCTGTGTCTCCTGTGTCAGCCGGTACTGCAGCACCTTGATTTTTGTATCCGGCTCCTCAAACACACAGCAGACAGCCAGAATTGTGTGCTCTGAAATTTCACCGTAAGTAACATTTGCATTGGATGAACAGCCGAAATACCGGCATTCCGGATAATCCTCCTCAAGGATATCCGTGATCTGCTGCAATTCGTCCTCCAGAGCCATATCGTAAAAGAATTGCATCAGTGCCGTTTTCCCGCTGTACTGCTTCCGGATTGCACGAACTCTGCTCCGGAAGCTCTCTGCATCCTTATACACAATCTGAATCTGTTTCATGGCAGCCCTCCGTTCTTCTGTCAGCCGCATTTCAGCCGGCGGCAGATATTCAACATCCCGAACGATTTTCTCACTTCATTTCATCACTTTGTTTCATTATACCACAATGTCAGTTTTTTGTCAATTGTATTCCGGATTTTGTGTATTAAGCAGATAAAGGAAGTAAAATCATAATCAATTCGCCCATAAACACAATTTTACGCATTGCAGCTTTTCGGGTTCCGTGCTATAATGACTGTGTGCAGCCGTCAGAATCATCCGAGAGATGACGCGGCAGAAAGGAACGCCTTATGCTGGAAGCATTAAAAAAACAAGTCTGGAATGCCAATCTGGAACTGGTCAGACGCGGGGTTGTCATCTATACATGGGGAAATGTCAGCGGAATCGACCGCTCTGCCGGGCTTGTAGTCATCAAGCCGTCCGGCGTCAGCTACGACGCCATGCAGCCCGATGACATGGTCGTTGTGGAGCTCGAAACCGGCGCCCGTGTCGATGGAAAATGGAATCCGTCCTCCGATACGCAGACACATCTGGAGCTTTACCGGGCATTTTCCTCGCTGGGCGGCATCACACATACCCATTCCGTCCACGCGATTGCGTTTGCACAGGCAGGACGCGATATTCCCGCGCTCGGCACCACGCACGCAGACTATTTCTACGGCGATATTCCCTGCACCAGATCACTGACGCAGGAAGAAGTACAGACGGCCTATGAGCTGAACACCGGAAAGGTCATCGCAGAAACGCTCCGCGAACGAAGCATAGATCCGTTGGCCGTTCCCGGCATTGTGGTCAGAAACCACGGCCCGTTTACATGGGGCGCCGACGCAGACGCGTCCGTCTATCATGCGGTCGTGCTGGAAACGGTGGCAGAAATGGCGCTCAAAACACTTCTGCTCAACCCCGAAGCCGTGCTGCCGCAGTTTGTACTGGATAAGCATTATTTCCGGAAACACGGACCGAATGCCTATTACGGGCAAAAATAAACCATAAAACAAAAAATGAGTCTTGCGGTTGCAGGACTCATTTTTTGGCTGTGATTCACAGCAAAACTAAGGAGGGAAAAATCGGTATAAAGGACAATCAAACCGCCTGACCGGTCATGATTCGCATTGTCATCCGTAGATGATGTCACCGAGCATCAGATCGCGCTCCAATGCATCCGGTGTGGTCTTCTCATTGATGCAGACCAGCTCCGTCTTCATGATACGGGCGAAATCCCGGATGACTGTATCGGTGAGGTCGTAGCTGAGCACGGTATGATGTGCGCCGCCCGCGAGAATCCAGCACTTCAGACCGTCGAGGAAGGAAGGCGCCGGACGCCACATGGTACGCGCAACCGGCAGATTCGGCATCGACTGGAACGGCTTTTCACAGATGACATCCTGCACAATCAGGCGCAGCCGCCCGCCGGCATCAATGACCGAAACTGCTTTTGCCGCGCCGGCTCTGCCTTCAAAAACAAGCCGCGCAGGCGGCTCCTTATGACCGATGCCGAGCGGATGCACTTCGATTCTCGGACGGCCGGCCGCAATCGACGGGCAGACCTCCAGCATATGGGAGCCTAGAATCAGTTCATGCGCATAATCATAAGTATAATCTTCCATAAACGATGCCGCACCGTCCGGGTACATCGCCTTGATGATCGCGGTCAGACCGGCCGTTTTCCAATCGCCCTCTGCACCGAATCCGTACCCCTTGGACATCAGGTGCTGAGAAGCAAGTCCCGGAAGCTGCCGCATCCCGTAGAGATCTTCAAAGGTGTTGGAATATGCCATTGCGCCCTCACGGACAAGAATCCGCTCAATCGCAATCTCCTCCCGTGCCTGATAGCGGATCGCATCAAGGTCGGCGGAATCAAATGTATACAGTGTGGCATATTCTTCCACGAGGCGCTCGATGTCAGCGTCCGTTACTGCATCCATTTCTTTGACCAGATCACCGACGGCCCATGTATTGACCTGCCAGCCCATTCTGATCTGTGCCTCGACCTTGTCGCCCTCGGTGACAGCGACCTCACGCATATTGTCACCGAACCGTACGATCTTCAGGCTTTTGCTGAAGGCCGCACCGACGGCCGCTCTCTGCCAGTCCGCGATCTGCTGCTGCACCGCCGGATTCTTCCAGTGACCGGCGACAACCGTTCTGGGCTGGCGCATCCGCGCACCGATAAAACCGTGCTCCCGGTCGCCGTGTGCCGACTGATGCAGATTCATGTAGTCCATGTCAATCGCTTCATTCGGAATGGAGTCCAAAAACTGCGTATGGAAATGCAGCCAGGGCTTTTGCAGCAAAGACAACCCGTTAATCCACATTTTGGACGGCGAGAATGTATGGCAGAATGTGATAATTCCGGCGCATTCATCATCGTAATTTGCCTCTTTGACAACAGCGGTGATCTCGGCATTTGTCTTTGCCGTCAGGCGGTATTCCACCGGGAACGGCAGCTTCAGACCGGCTACGATTTCCCGCGAATCGGCTTCAACCTGTCGCAGTGTCTCTTCGCCGTACATCTTCTGTGAACCGGTAATGAACCAGAATTTCATCGTAGATTCCTTCTTTCTTTATGATGTGAGAACGGCTGCGCGTTCTGCGGATAATCCCTGCCGGTAAGCCTGCATATACGCATTGATCCCGTCGATATCCGCCTGCTTCGGCGAGACGGTTTCCCCCTTCATTCCGGCAAAAACATTCTGACTGAGATATTGCGGCAGTGTCAGCGAACGATCCCTGCGGCCCATGAAAGCCGCGAG
Source organism: Oscillospiraceae bacterium (assembly GCA_024695445.1). Classification (GTDB taxonomy): domain Bacteria; phylum Bacillota; class Clostridia; order Oscillospirales; family Ruminococcaceae; genus Firm-04. Next base: position 55,654 of record JAILIG010000154.1, on the reverse strand, counting down.
CAGCGCAATGCCCCAGGCACCGCCTTCACCGGCCGACTGCATCAGAGTGACATCAACGCCGAGCGCTGCCGCAAGAAACGGCTGGCTTGCGACCGGCGTTTTGAACAGGCCGCCGTGTGCATAGATCTGCTCCAGCTTCACCTGCTCCTGCCCGGTCAGAATATCCATTCCGATTTTCAGCGTGGCCATACAGGAATAAACAAGACTGCGCATCAGATTGCAGATGCTGAATACAGAATCCGGATTCCGGAACAGCATCGGCTTTCCGGCCGGAAGCTCCGTAATCTGTTCACCTGCAAAGTAATTGTAGCTGACAATGCCGTCACAATCCGGCCGGCCTTTGGCAGCAAGCGTATAGAGCAGATCATAGAGCTGCGGTTTCGGCATCTCCGCACCGGCCTCCCGCAGCAGTCCGCCGAGCATCCCAACCCATGCGTCGAAATCAGACGAACAGTTGTTGCAGTGAACCATTGCCACCGGATCGCCGCAGGGAGTCGTGACAATGTCGATCTCCCGGTGTACGGCCTGAAGGCTGTGTTCCAGAACGGTCATGGCAAAAATGGATGTTCCGGCGGATACATTGCCTGTTTTCGGCAAAATACTGTTTGTCGCCGTCATACCCGTCTGTGCATCGCCTTCCGGCGGACAGAAAGGCACCCCCGGCTCAAATCCGCCGGTCGGATCCAGCAGCAGCGCACCGTCCGGTGTCAGGCTTCCCGCCTGCTCTCCGACAGGGATAATCTGCGGCAGAATCTCCGGCAGGGATGCGCAAAAGGCTGTTCCCTCGGTCAAAGCCGAAAACTTTAGGAGCATTTCGGCATCATATGTGCCGGTTTCCGGATCAATCGGGAACATACCGGACGCATCGCCGATGCCGAGCACTTTCCGGCCGGTTAAAAGCCAGTGAACATATCCCGCAAGCGTCGTCAGAAACACAATCCTGCCGATATGCGGTTCCTGATTCAGAATTGCCTGATAGAGATGTGCAATGCTCCACCGTTCGGGGATATTGAAGCGGAAGGCTTCCGTCAGACGCTCTGCCGCCTCTCCCGTGATCGAGTTCCTCCATGTGCGGAACGGCACCAGCAGCCGGTCCTCCCGATCGAACGCGAGATATCCGTGCATCATCGCGGAAATCCCGATGCCCGCAGCAGTTTTCAGCCGGACGCCGTATTGCGTCTGCACATTGAAAATCAGATCGGCAAAACAGCTATGCAGCCCGTGCCGAACCGCTTCGAGTGAATAGGTCCAGATACCGTTCTCAAGCTGATTGCTCCAGTCACAGATTCCTGTGGAAAGCGGTGCGGCGTTCTCGCCGATCAGAACCGCCTTGATTCTGGTCGATCCGAACTCAATGCCGAGATAACAGCACCCGCTCCGGATGTACTCAGATGGATTCACGCTTTCACCCCTTTTCTGCGTTTGCGGAGGGTTCACTCTGATTCGATTGCTTTCGTTTTACGATGATGATGCTCTGCACAATCAGGAACAGACAAAGCATCACGGCAATGGTGATGCCGGTCCACCACGGCTGGTCAAAACCGACCGATGAAACAATATTCTGAATCAGCGCCAGAGACATCACACCGAAAAATGTTCCGATCACATTGCCGACACCGCCTGTCAGCATTGTGCCGCCGATGATGGAAGACGCGATTGCGTTCATCTCATATCCGGAAGCGTGCGCCGGTGAACCGGAACCGACATGAATGAAGAACACAAATCCGCCGAGGCCCGCAAGAAGACTGCAGATCAGATGGGAAAGAAATACGGTGCGCTTCACATTGATGCCGAGCATCAGTGCGCTCTGACGGCTGCCGCCGACTGCGTAGAAATTTCTGCCGGTCTTGGTCCATTTGAGCACGGCAAAGAGCCCTGCTGTCACAGCAATGACAGCCAGCACGCCGATTTCCATATATGCGGGAATGAAATCGCCGCGCTTATTGAAGGAGCCTAAAAACGGAATGGAAATACGGGTGTCCTTCAGTGCGACAAGGCCCTGATGCGCAACATTAAACGGCTCGGAATGCACGATTGTGGTCATGCCACGTGCAAAGAACATACCGGCCAGCGTCACAATGAACGGCTGGATTTCCAGGTATGCAACCAGATATCCCTGCACCAGTCCGAACGCCAGACCGATTCCAAGCGAGATCAGCAGTGCGCCGAACAGGTTTCCGCCGTGATAGTCGAGATACACCGCACTGCACATACTGACCAGTGCCGTCACACCGCCGACGGAAATATCAATCCCGCCAGTAATCATCACCAATGTCAGGCCGCAGGACATAATCACAAGCGCGGCATTGGCATTCAGCATATTGAAAAAGGTTTGCGGCTTCAGAAAGCCTCTTTGCAGAAAGAGAATTGCACACAGATACATCACTATAAACACAGCAACCGTGATGGATGTGAGCAAATTGGTATCCGACAGCCGGCTGATTCTGCTTCGCAGCCTGCTGCGTGTCTGAATCTGAGGCGCCATACATCATTCCTCCGTTCGTGATTGCTGCGTTTATGCCGCAGGTGTCGTTTGCCCTGAAGTATGCAGCTTTCTCACAAGCGCACTGAGCTTTTCGCGCACTGACGGCGCACTGAGCACAACCAGTACAATCACGACCACGGCCTTATATGCCGAAAGTGCATCCGACTGCACATTGAATTTATACAGTGTTGTCGTCAGGAACTGAATGACATAAGCACCGAGAATCGAAGCGCTCATATTGAACTTTCCGCCGCTCAGCGAGTTTCCGCCGAGTGCAACTGCAAGAATGGCGTCCATTTCAATATCCTTCGCAATGACCGAATAATTGATCGTGGAAATCCGGCTGACCTTGATGAGGCCGCAAACGGCAACACAGAGGCCGAGCAGGATATATGTCGCCAATTTGATCAGAACGGGATTCAAACCGTTGAGATGCGCTGTTTTTTCATTGATGCCGACTGACTGCACATACAGTCCGAGTGTTGTAAACTTTAATACCGCCCATGTAATCAGGTAGCAGAGCAGCGCAATGAAAAACGGCGTCGGAATCGGAATCCCCGGCAGATAGCCGCCGAAATATGTGAACGATTCGTCACTGATAACAGGCAACTCGTTGTTGTTGATCCACGCGGCAATCGAACGCCCGGCCGTAAACAGAATCAGCGTTGCAACCATCGGCTGAATGCGGAAGAATGCAACCAGCGCCCCGTTGAAGGCGCCAAACGCCATTGCGACAAGACAGGCAACCAGAAACGCGACAATGATCGGAGCCTGGAGTGTATCCGGTCTGGTGTTGGTGCCGCAGAGCACGCGAATGATCACGCTGCCGCTGATTGCGATGGCAGCACCGACGCTGATGTCCTGCCCGCCGGAGGCAGCCGTGACGAGCGTCATGCCGATTGCCAGAATGGCAAGCTCGGAACCGCAGTCGATTATCGTAATCAGATTACCGGACAGAACCGGATTTCCGGCAGAGTTATGACCGAGCGTAATGCAGAAAAAAGACGGATCTGCAATGAGATTGAACAGGGACAGCAGAAGCAGGGCTGCAATCGGTATAATAATCTGATGCCGCAGAATCGAGGAAATCCAAGATTCCTGCTTTCTGAGGACGGTTTTTTCGGTCATGCCTGTTCACCTCCTGCGATCGTATTCATAATGTGGCTCTGTGTGAGCTGATCGCCGGTCAGCTCGCCGACCAGCTTCCGGTCCCGCATCACAAGCAGTCTGGAACAGGTACGGAGCATCTCATCTGTCTCCGATGAGATGAAAGTCACGCTCATGCCCTCAGCTGCCAGCTTCAGCACCAGCTTTTGAATCTCGACTTTCGTACCGACATCAATGCCTCTGGTCGGCTCGTCCAGAATCAGGTAATTCGGGTGCGTCAGCAGCCAGCGCGCAAGGATCACCTTCTGCTGATTCCCGCCGGACAGCGATGCGACCGGAGTGTTCACCGATGCTGTTTTGATGTCAAGCAGCTTGATGTATTCGCGTGCAAACTTAATCGCCTTCGCCTTGGAAAAAGGCTTGAAAAAGCCGTTTTTGACCTGAAGCGCAAGAATGATGTTATCTCGGACAGAGAGATCGCCGACAATTCCGTCGCGTTTCCGGTCCTCGGCAAGATACGCAATTCCATGCCGCATCGCATCAATCGGCTTTTTGATCTGAACAGGAGTACCGTTCACCTTCACTTCACCGGATGTTACACGGTCGGCACCGAAAATCGCCCGGACCGATTCGGAACGCCCGGAACCGAGCAGCCCGGTAAACCCGTTGACCTCCCCGCGGCGGATCTCAAAATCAAACGGCTGGATGCCTTCTGTACTGCAAAGCCCCTTCGCCTCGTAAACCGGAACAGAATCTTTTTCTGTACTGACAGGGAGATTATTCTTAATGTCCGCCATGTCGTCCAGTTCCTTGCCGAGCATTTTCGAGACAAGCTGGACACGCGGCAGCGCTTCGATCTCGTATTCACCGACAAGCTGACCGTTCCGCAGAACTGTAATCCGGTCACAGACTTCATAGACCTGATCGAGGAAATGCGTAACGAAAACGATGCCGACTCCGCGTTCACGAAGCTGACGCATCAGACGGAACAGCTTTGCGACTTCCGATTCATCCAGTGACGAGGTCGGTTCATCCAGAATCAGCACACGGCAGTCCATATCGACGGCTCTGGCAATGGCAACCATCTGCTGCACTGCAATCGAACAGGAAGCGAGCTGCTGCGTCGGCTTGGCAGGGATATCGAGTGAAGTCAGCAGCTTGGCGGCATCGCTGTTCATCTGCTTCCAACTGACGCGCATCCCCTTTCCGCGCCCGATAAAGATATTTTCCGCAACAGACAGATTCGGGCAAAGGGATATTTCCTGATAAACCGTGCTGATTCCGGCATTCTGTGCGTCCTGCGGAGAGTGAATCCGAACCGGTCCCGAATGCCCTTTCAGATAAATCTCTCCGGCATCTTTGCCGTAAACGCCGGTCAGCACCTTAATCAGAGTGGACTTGCCGGCGCCGTTTTCACCCATCAGGGCATGGATTTCCCCTTCGCGCAGATAAAAATCAACATTCTGAAGCGCCTTTACGCCCGGAAAGCTCTTATATATTCCGTGCATTTCCAGCACAGATTTCTCGCGCATCGGAATCCCCCCAGTTTAATTGTTCGATAAAAAGCGCGGGGAACATACAGAAATCCCCATATGCAGCCCCGCGCATTTTCAGTGTATTAGCGTGCAAATCTGCATCATCCGATGCTGCAGGTTGCTGTCCGCACCGCTGATTGCTTTGGTATCAGGTTCCGATACCGTAGGTCTCAACATCCTCATCGGTGATCTGTGCTGCATCAAAGCCCTTTTCGTTCATGACGATTCTCTTCTCTGCAAGCTTCTCACCCTTTTCGAGCTTGTCGATGATATCCTTGATGTAGGAGGACTGGAACGGATTGCACTGACCGTCATAGTTCCAGTTGCCGGCCTTCAGCTCCTTCAGAGCCCACTTGTTGCAGTCAAAGCCCATGATGATGACATCCTTGCCGACGCCGTGAGAGATATTGGCCTTGTCCAGCGCAGCAACTGCGCCCTTTGCCATATCGTCATTCTCCGCATAAATGACATTGAAGGAAGTCTTGGAATCAATAACGGACTGCACAATCTGCTGTGCCTTTTCCGCGCTCCACTCAGCGGTCTGCTGCTTGACGATCGTCCAGCCAAGCTCGCCGGCGGTCTTATCCAGTGCACCGGAACGGCCCTTCTGTGCAGCGGAGCCCATCACGCCCTGCAGATGAATGATCTCATACTTCGGGAGATTCTGGCCCTTGAGCCAATCAACAGCGGTCTCGCCCTCTTTGTCCATGTCAGAAACAATGGATGCTTCATAGAGGCTCTCATCCGCGTCAATGGTTCTGTCGAACAGAATCACCTTCACGCCGGCTTTCTTTGCATCCTTGAGCACCGTGTCCCAGCCTGCCATATCCGCAGCGGACAGCAGCAGATAATCGACATCGTCCTGAATGAACTTCTGTGCATCGTTGATCTGGACATCATTCTTCATGCTGTAACGGAACTCGGCATCAAAGCCGTTCTCCTTTGTGAAGGTCGCTTTCAGATCCTTGTCATTCGCGGTACGGTAGCCGGACTCGTTCGGATCATTGTTGATGATGCCGACTTTAATCAGCTGATTCTTCTTGCCGCCGCAGGCGGTCAGCGCTGTCGTGCAGAGCACTGCAGAGAGAATAACGGAAAAGATTCTGGTCGCTTTCATGGTCTTAATTCCTCCATTTCCTCGTGTTAACATCTGTGTGTTAACTTGTATTTACATTATAAACATCCTATGCGTACATTTATACCAAATATATTACCCAGAATGTTTATTTTCTTTTGAAATGCCTGTTTCATGTGCGGTCAAGTACAGAGATTCGCGCTGCTCTGAAACTGCCGCGGCGTCAAACCTGTATGTTTTTTGAAAATCTGACTGAAGTACCGGTAGTCCCGGAAGCCTGATTCATACGCAACCTCATAGATCATTTTGGAGGTGCAGCAAAGCAGTTCCTTTGCTTTTTCAATCCGGACCTTTGTCAGATAATCAGAAAAATTCTGGCGCATCTCGCGCTTGAACAGTGCGCTCAGATAGGTCGGGCTGAGCCCGACGGCCTTTGCAACAGACGAGAGAGACAAATCATCGTCCATATAGTTTGTGTCGATGTATTCCTTTGCATTTCGAATGACGGAATGCGTACTTTCTGACGCGGATTCAATCCGCCACCGGATGCACTGCTCAATCATGTTGCCGAGAAAGTCCATTGTACTCTCAGTTGTCTGAAGCTTTCCGGAAATGTCGTCGATGGAACCGAATCTTGCTGTAAACTGCATATTGGTGATGCCGAGATTCCGGGAAAAGCTCCGTGCAACAATATAGACATCCATTCCGACATACAGGCGCAGCATCAATGAATGGAGATGCTGAAACTGAACCTGATCCAGATACGCATTCAGCACCTCACGGCATTTTTCGAGCTTTCCGCTCTGGAGCAGCGCCTGCAGTGCTCTGGTATCCAGACGCTGCACATCACAGGCGTCGTCCGTGCTCTGTGTCTGTATCATATTCACTTCCCCCAATCAGACAAGCGTGTATCGCAGACCTTCAGCCAAAACCGAGGATCTGTCCGCAGCTCTGTGCTCAGATCCGTCCAAAGGTTCTGACAGAATCTCTGATAATCAGTTCCGGAGCAAACAACCTGTCTTTCTGTGCATCGGCAGGTGTGTACATCTGCTCCAGAAGCATTCTGGCGGCGGTTTCGCCGAGCAGCTGATGCGGGTGACGAACTGTTGTCAGCGGCACATCGCAGATCGTCGCATACTTGGAATCGTCAATTCCGACGACCGAGATATCATCCGGCACACGGATATCATGCTCCCGGCAAAATCGAAGCAGATTCACTGCGACCTTGTCATTGTAGCAGACAACCGCAGTGGAATTTGTCAGGATATCGAGCAGCTTGTTCTGTGCGTACAGGAAGATCGAGCTTTTTTCCGATGTGGCAAACCAGAGCACATTCCGCTCGGCTGTGCGAATGTCGTGGTCAATGCAGCTTTTCATAAAGCCGCTGTACCGCTTATGTCCCTGAATATCATCCAGTGCGAAGATACCGGAAACCTGACGGTGGCCGCATTCAAACAGATAATCCGTCACGATTTTGCCGGCCGTTTCGTCATCCATTGCCGTAAACGGGAAATCCGCCCACGGATATTTGGCGTTGAAGAAAACCAGCGGTATATTTTTGCTCTTGATTTCCTGATACAGCTCCATATTGGGGTTCGGCAGCGCACTCTTGGACGGTTCGACAATCAGCCCCTGTACGCCGTTTGCGATCATCGTTTTCAAAGCCTGCGCCTCTTCCATCACCTGATTGTGGGTAATGGAAAGCTGCATGGCGATACCGGACTCATTGAGCACAGACTCAATACCGGTCACGATATGCGGAAAGATATAGTCGCTGAAATAAGTCGAGACAACGCCGACGCGGTTGACACGCGAGACCGGCGTAATGGTGCTGGCCTTGACAAAGGTACCGCTTCCGCGGACACGGCACAGAATGTTCTCACTTTCCAGACATTTCAGCGCCTGCCGGACCGTCTGCCGGCTGACTCCGTGAATTGCACAAAGCTCCTTTTCGGAAAGGAACCGGTCATTCGGGCGCAGCTTTTCCTTGGTGATATATTCCTTTACCCATTCAACGATCGCCAGATACTTGTAATCTTCCATAACTCCCTCCCAGCCGGATGGCAAAACATCCGAAATCTACAACATAATTATAGCACAAATCCGCCAATATGTAAATACATATTTTTCGGCTTGCGTTATATTTGTACGGACAACCAAAAAATATGTATGTTAATTGTGCAGCTTGCACAACTCAAAAGCCCGATATCAGCAAAACCGGCATCCGATCAGGCCATCGGATGCCGGTTTTCAGCACAATGAAGCTGCATCATATTATCTTCTGACGCGGAAATACTGCTCGCGGTAACGCTTCGGAGTCAGTCCGGTCCTGCGCCGGAACACCTGTATAAAATGGCTCTCGGAGCTGAAGCAGAGATAATCGGCAATCGCCAGACAGGACAGCTCGGAAAAACGCAGCATATTCTCTGCCGCTTCGATCCGTTTCTTCAGAATATATTCCGATACATTCATGCCGACTTCTTTCCGGAAGAGCTTTGACAGGTATCCGGCACTCAGTCCGGCTGCCTTGGCAAGCTCCGGTAAAGTCAGCCGCGTATGAAGATTGTCGTAGATGTAGTCAATGCACATTGTCACCGCCCGCGGATAACGGTTCTGCTTTTTCAGTAGGTGCATCCGCTGTGCGTAATCTTCGACGACCTCACGGTGCAGCATCCGCACCTCATCCTGCTCTGTGCAGCGGTCTATGCTCCGGATATAGATATCGCTGAGATTATATGCCTCTTCCATTTCCATGCCGCCCTCGATGCAGGCACGGGTAATCAGCGCAATCGTAATAATCAGGTGATATTTCAGATTCCGGAGCGGATCTTCGCTCAGGGTTCCCATGCTGTCAATCTCAAACGGCTCGTATAACCGCCGCATCTCATCAACATCACCGTCCTGGATGCTTTTGAAGAAGGCGTTTTCCCGTTCGTAGGCCAGATGCGAGATGCTCTGCTCCCGGTTCAGCATCACCTGATGCATCAGTTTTTGCTCGATTTCCATGCTTTCACCTCCGCTGATACTATTATACTATAAAAGCCCGAAAAATGCAACATATTTTTGATGAAAAAGTCATAGGTTTGATATTTTTCCGCACATAAATATGATATACTCTGTGTAAAGCCACTAGGGGGATTTGGTGGATTTCATTGTTTAGGAGGAACCGGGTATGAAACGAATGATGCGTGCTGCTTCTATTCTGTGTGCAGCGGTTTTGACAGTGACCGGCGCTGGCTTGTCTGCAGTTGCCGGAATGCGCGGAGATGTCAATCAGGATGGGGCCCTGAACGCAAACGACGCGTATAAGCTTGTCTCTGTTCTGCTTGCAAAGGAGCGTCCGTACACTGCGGATGCCGATATGAACGGGGACCGGAAAATTGACGCCAGAGATCTGGCACTGCTCAAGCATGAGATTCTCAATTCGAGCACGGTGTTTTCGGGCAGAGAACCGGATCTGCCGGCAGATATGTATGCAAATTTCCGCGCAGGGGAAGCAGGCGACTTCTTCGCATCCGACGGCTGGACAAACGGCAGACCGTTTGACTGCTACTGGACAAAGAATAATGCAGAGATCAGAAACAATTACCTTGAGCTCAGCATTGACCGGAACAATGACCGCAGCATTACCGGATCGGACTATGAGACCGGAGAAACATGGTATCCGGGTTATTCCGGCGGCGAGTTCCGTACCAAAATGTATTATCACTACGGCTACTACGAGACTTCGATGCAGGCAATTAGGAATGACGGCGTTGTGTCCTCGTTCTTCACCTACACCGGTCCTTCCGATGTCATTAACGGCAAGGAAAATCCGTGGGATGAGATCGACATCGAAATTCTCGGCAAGGATACGACAAAGATGCAGATCAACTACTACCGTGAAGGCAAGGGCGGTCACGAGCAGATGATTGATCTGGGCTTTGATGCTTCGGAAAGCTTCCACACCTACGGATTTGACTGGCAGCCCGATAAGATCGCATGGTATGTTGACGGCAGAAAGGTCGGCGAAATGACCGGAGATATGCCGAAAACAGCGAGCAAGATCATGATGAACGCATGGCCGGGCCGCAAGGTGGATGACTGGCTCAGACCGTACAACGGCAACACGCCGCTGACTGCACGCTATGAGTGGGTAACCTACAAGAAGGCAAGCAACGGAGACGACCCGCATACGCTGGAGGAGCTGGAGGAAATCGCCAAGCAGGGGCAGGGCTCGCAGGGACAAGGGGACCAGACAGGCGGTATGAACGCCAACGCGACCATGGTTTCCAACTTCTCCGCGGGACAGGCCGGCGACTTCTTCGCATCCGACGGCTGGACGAACGGCAGACCGTTTGACTGCTACTGGACAAAGGACAATGCGGCAATCAGAAACAATGTGCTTGAGCTCAGCATCAATCAGAACAATAACCGCAGCATTACAGGAACGGATTATGAGACCGGTGCAACATGGTATCCGGGCTATTCCGGCGGCGAGTTCCGCACCAACAACTTCTATCATTACGGCTACTACGAGACCTCGATGAAGGCAATCAAGAATGACGGCATCGTGTCTTCGTTCTTCACCTACACCGGTCCTTCCGATGTCATCAACGGAGTTGAAAATCCGTGGGACGAAATCGACATTGAAATTCTCGGCAAGGATACCACGAAGGTTCAGCTCAACTACTACCGCAACGGCCAGGGCGGTCATGAGTATATGTATGATCTCGGCTTTGATGCTTCGCAGGACTTCCACAGATACGGCTTCGACTGGCAGTCCGACCACATTACATGGTATGTGGACGGCAAGGAAGCGCACACAATGTGGGGCGATATCCCGAAGACACCGAGCAAGATCATGATGAACGCATGGCCCGGCCGCACGGTCGATGAGTGGCTGAAGGCCTATAACGGAAATACCCCGCTTACTGCGTATTATCAGTGGGTCACTTATAATCGTCAGTAATTTCCCGTCATGATTTTATCAACCCGCAGTTCTTTCAGCTGCGGGTTCCTTTTTTGGTTCCGGAAATGAAAGGATTCACAAATCCGGCGCAGAATCTTGTGATTCATCTGCACAGTTCGACAATTCTGCCTGCATCTGCTTGACAAATGCGGTGTATCATGCTATACTTTTCCAATAAGTTTTCCGTTTTCAACATACAGAGAGGTACCATATGGCTCCGATTATTCAGATTCAGAATGTTACGAAGGAATTTAAGGTCCTGAACCGCCGTGAGGGGCTCAAAGGCAGTCTGAAAGACCTGTTTTCCAGAGACTATAAAATCGTCCGTGCGGTCGATCATGTTTCCATGTCGATCGAGCAGGGCGAAATCGTCGGATATCTCGGCCCGAACGGCGCCGGAAAATCCACGACCATCAAAATGATGACCGGTGTTCTGGAGCCCAGCTCCGGCGAAATCCTGGTCAACGGCAATGTACCGTACAAAAACCGTGCCAAAAACGCACAGGAAATCGGTGTTGTATTCGGGCAGCGCACGCAGCTCTGGTGGGCTCTGCCGCTGGTCGAGTCCCTCAAGCTGCTCAAGGATATCTATCAGATCAGCGACAAGGACTATGACGAAATGCTCAGTCTCTACCGCTCTCTTGTGGATATCGAGGAGCTGCTGCACAAGCCGGTCCGGCAGATGTCGCTCGGTCAGCGAACCCTGAGCGATATTCTGGCTGCTTTTTTGCACAATCCGAAAATCGTCTTTCTGGACGAACCGACCATCGGCCTTGATGTCTCCATGAAAGCGAAAATCCGTACACTGATCCATGCGCTCAACCAGAAGAAAAAGACGACTGTCATCCTCACAACGCATGACATGGGTGATGTCGATGCACTCTGTCAGCGCATTGTCATCATCGACAAGGGCAAGATGCTTTACGACAACGATATTGAGCATCTGAAGCGCTTTTTCGGTTCTTACCGTACTTTGAAGCTGCGCCTCAGCGGTTCACGCGACGAGCTGGTGGAACAGATTCAGAAAGAAATCCCGGAATGTTCCGTTTCCTCGGATGAAGAATGGATTTCTGTCCTCGTTGACGAAGAAAAGGCAAAGGTCATGGATGTGCTGAGCAGACTGCAGCAGCATCACAAGATCCGCGACATGAAGCTCGAAGAAATCTCCACGGAAGATGTCATCAAGAAGATCTACGAGGAGGGCACGGCATGAATCTAAAAAAGTATACGACGCTCACCCGTGCCGGCATCATGGAGTCGCTGCAGTTCCGGCTCTCATCGCTCGTCATCGTCGTCGGCAACCTGCTGTACCTGATCGTGGTCTACTTTCTCTGGAAGGCGATCTATGCTTCTGCGGGGACCGAGGTTGTCAACGGCATGACCTTCTATGACACCCTGATCTATCTGGTTCTTGCAACGGCGCTGTTCGGCTTCATGGAGATGTATGTTGTCTGGGATATCGGCAGATCCATTCAGTCCGGCAAAATTGTCCTCGACCTGCTCAAACCGATGGAATACCGGAAGTATATGTTCTGGTCATATTCCGGCTCCTTTGTCACGCAGTTTTTCTTCACCTTTCTCCCGACATTTCTCGTGGTCGCTGCCGTCACAAAGGGTACGATCAGCTTCGGCTTCAATCTGCTGTTCTTTGTCCTGGCGGTCGCAATGGCCGTTTCGATCAATTACAGCATTGACTTCATTGTCGCAACGATCTGTCTCTACACGGAGTCCATCTGGGGCATCAACATCATGAAACAGGTCATCGTGCTTCTGCTGTCCGGTGCAACAATTCCGCTCGCATTCTTCCCGGAACCGCTGCACACGATTGTGTCGTATCTGCCGTTCCAGTCGATCTACCATACGCCGCTGATGCTGCTTCTGGACGGAAATCCGCAGCCGAAGGACGTTGTGACAGCACTCTGCACACAGCTTTTCTGGGTGATTGTTATGACGGTCATCAGCAAGCTGTTCTGGAAAGTGTCTCTGCGGCAGATTACTGTGAACGGAGGCTGAACTATGAAACGAAAGGGACTGCGCTTTTATCTGCGCATATACAGGAAAATTCTCGCACAGGACTTAAAGAGTAAAATGAGCTACCGCGCCGACTTCATCATTTCAACGGTCGGCATGATCTTCACCAATATCGCCGGATTCATCAGCTTCTGGATTCTGTTCCGGAATTTTCCGTCCATCAACGGCTGGAATTACTACGAAATCCTGTTTCTTTACGGATTTTCCCTGATTTCTCTCACACCGGTCCAGTGCCTGTTTGACAACAACTGGAGCCTCAGAATGTATGTATATTCCGGTGATTTCATCAAGTACTGTTTCCGTCCGATCAACCTGTTTTTCTACTTCCAGTCCGAGGTATTTGATGTCAAGGGACTCGGACAGCTGGCCTTCGGCATCGGCACGCTCGTCTTTGCATGGTGCAAGCTCGGCCTTGGGTTCTCTGTACTGATGCTGCTGAAAGTCATCATTTTCCTGATCACCGCATCTCTGGTCATGATTGCCCTGCAGAATGCCGCTGCGGCATCCTGCTTCTGGATTCAGAATTCCTTTTACATTCTGGACTTTGTGACGAAGTTCAAGGATTATGCACGGTATCCGATCACGATTTTCAGCCCGGTCTTCCGGTTCATTTTCACATTCCTGATGCCGATTGCATTTATCGCCTACTATCCGAGCCTTGTGATCCTGCGTCCGGATGCGGTGCCGGTTCTGACATGGCTCTCTCCCCTGCTGGGCTGCGGGTTCTTCTGGCTCAGCTACAAGCTCTGGATGTTCGGTGCGCTCAAGTACAGCGGAACCGGCTCCTGAACACCGATCATTTGCAAGAGAAACCGGCAGAAGCCTTTGTGCTCCTGCCGGTTTTCTTTGTTGCGATCAGTCAGAATAGCTGGCCGGGCAGCTTCAGCTTTTCCTTTTCGGGAAAGCCCTTGTCAAATTCCTCCACATCGGCATCATCCACATAATACCCCGGAGGCGTCTGGTATACACCCGTCACGCCGTCCAGATATCCCGGAATCAGCTCTTTGCAGAGGAAAAAAGAAGCATCTGCATCTGCCGGCAGATCGTGGTACCGGATTCCGAACCTTGCAGCATAGTCAAAGCCGCTTTTGCCGTAAAACCCGATATTTCCCTCAAAGAGAACCGCACCGAACCCCATCGCTGAAGCGCGTTTCAGAGACTCGTCCAGCAAAAACTTGCCATAGCCCTGCCGCTTTCGCTCTGGTGTAATGCAGATCGGCCCCATAGTCAGAACATCGACCGTTCTGCCGTCATCAGCCAGAATGACCGTTTTCATGAACATATTCTGCCCGATCAGTCTGCCGTTCAGTTCCATGACCAGGTCAAGCTCCTGCACAAACGCCGGATCGTTCCGAAGCACATGGATGACATAATGCTCACTGCATCCCGGACGGTATACATTCCAGAATGCCTCTCTGATGAGAAACTCCACATTTCTGTGATCTTCTTTCGTTTCCAAACGAATGAGAATGTCATTTTGATTCATTGTTTTACCTCCTGAAAATTGTTGACTGCAACTGCTTGTTCAGCGGGAGGTTTGAGTGATTGTCCGCAAACCTCCCGGTCAGCCGACAATCTCCGTTGTGTTGTACTTTTTCAAACAGTACGCTCCTATTATAAAATATTATCATCAAGCCCTGCGGCTCAATAACCGGAATTAATTGAAACCGCTTTCATCGGATGAAACAGTCTCAGCACCTTTATTATATCAGAAACCTGATTCCGATGCAAGAGGTATCATGCAGATTATCATGGACAAAATACAGAAAGGATCGGTGCAGTACCCTGCGGCAGACAGATTATTCCTTCGGAACATTTTTCCGGACGGGCTTTTTTCGTTCCGGAAACAGCGCTTCCTTGCTCTTCGCCGCAAGCTTTGCTATCGCCTGCTTTACCAGCTCCCGCTGCTCCGGCGTCAGATTTCGCATCGCACGCAGAATGGCACGGGCAGATTTCAGCTTTTCTGCACGGATTTCGTAGAAGTTTTCTTTTTCCGAAGCCTGTATCACATCAAACACAGCAGTTGTCAAGGTCTCCCGGCTGGTATCATCCAGGGTGTCGAGCCAGCCGTTTACGGTCCGGTTGATGAACAGACCGAGCTTTGAAAGCTCCTCGGCGTATACAAAATCGGTCCCGTGAATCTCCCAGGCATAGGCAAGATGCTGCCCGAGCCCGGCGGCCCGGCTTTTCACGATCCGGTGCTCCGTTGCCGCAGTTAAAAGCTGGCCGATCAGTGAGGACTGCGGGATGACACTGACGATTTTCGGCTTGATTTCCTGAAACGGCTCCAGCTCAGCAATTTCATCCCGGAAACCCGGACTGTCAAAATCATAAATCCGCATCACCCTCTGACGGATCTCCGGTGCATTAAATACAGCAGCGTACACGGCAAAATTGCCGCCTTTGGAATGTCCGGCGGTCCAGATCTCCCCTCCGAACGCCTGACAGCAGCGTGTCAGATATTCCGCTGCATCTCTCTGCCCCGGCGTTTCCGTCTTAAAAGACAGGTGAAAATCCTCTTTCCAGCCTGCGATGCTGCCGTCCGTTCCGCGATAGGACAAAAAGCACACCCCGCCCGGCAGCTGAACGGTCACCGCCGCAAACTGCACGGCATCTTCCGATTCTGTCCGGCTGACATACCCGGACAGCGGGAGATTCCGGAACCTTGCCGATTCAGAGAGCTTTTTCAAGAGCTGGCAGTCCTGCTCATAGCTGAAGCTCCGTATGGTCTCCGGCACAACGGAAGCGTCAAACCGCTCTGCCGCCTCATGCAGCAGGACAGACGCATCAAATTCGTCCGGCACGATGCCGTCAAACGGGATATAGCTGAGCTGCGCTAAAATCAGCGCATCTACGATATGAAACGGATCCTGCGCAAAAGTCAGATCACCGCGCCACTCCAGATAGTCAAACAGATTCGGCATTCAAATCCCTCCGTTCTATGATGTAATTGTACTCATCTTTTCAAAGGTTGTCAAGCGCTTTTTCGTATTTGCTGGATTTTTCTTTTCCATTTCTTTTCGCACGCTTTTCAGTCGGCACACAGTATCAGCCTTTGCCTGAAAACGCTCGTTCAAGGTCTTTGACAGAAATGTCAACAGATGCCGCCTGCCGCGGCTTGTTATTCAACATATTGTGCTATTTCGAAAGAATACTTGCATTTCCGCTCAAGATGTGGTATAATAATATCTCAAGGGTATTGCCGTGACAGTGAATCACGGTATCCGCCAAATCTCAGAAGGGATGATCGCTTATGTTCATGGAATTCGCACCTGAATGGGAGGGTTTTCAGCCCGGCAGATGGAGCAATTCATCCGTCAATGTCCGTGATTTCATCCAGCGGAACATCACGCCGTATGACGGTGATGAGTCATTTCTGGAAGGACCGACCGAGGCCACAAAAACACTCTGGGAGCAGGTCATGGAGCTTTCCCGGCAGGAACGGGAAGCAGGCGGTGTTCTCGATATGGACACCAAAATCATCTCGACCATTACCTCGCACAAGGCCGGATATCTGGACAAATCGCTGGAAAAAATCGTCGGTCTCCAGACGGACAAGCCGTTTAAGCGCGCTTTGCAGCCGTTCGGCGGTATCCGTATGGCGCAGCAGGCCTGCAAGGAATACGGATACGAGGTCGATCCCTCTGTAGTGGAAATTTTTACCAAATACCGCAAGACACACAATCAGGGCGTTTTTGATGCGTACACCCCTGAAATGCGGCTCGCCCGCAAATCCGCGATTCTGACCGGACTGCCCGATGCCTACGGCCGCGGCAGAATCATCGGCGATTACCGCCGCGTGGCGCTCTACGGCATTGACAAGCTGATTGCCGACAAGGAGCATCAGAAGGCGACCCATTTCGTCCGCATGACCTCGCCGAACATCCAGCTCCGCGAGGAGCTTTCGGAGCAGATTCGTGCGCTCGGTGACCTCAAGGAGCTCGGCAGAATCTACGGATGTGATATCTCCCGTCCCGCGAAAAACGCGCAGGAGGCCGTTCAGTGGCTCTATTTCGGCTATCTGGCGGCGGTCAAGGAGCAGAACGGCGCCGCCATGAGCCTCGGACGCACCTCGACCTTCCTCGATATCTATATTCAGCGCGATCTGGAACGCGGACTGATTACGGAATCGGAGGCGCAGGAGCTGATTGACCACTTCATCATGAAGCTTCGGATGGTCAAATTCGCCCGCACACCCGAATACAATGCCCTGTTCTCCGGCGACCCGACATGGGTCACGGAGTCGATCGGCGGCGTGTCGGTGGACGGACAGCATATGGTGACGAAAAACTCCTTCCGCTATCTCAATACGCTCAACAATCTCGGCACCGCACCCGAGCCCAATATGACCGTGCTGTGGTCCACCAGACTGCCGCAGGCTTTCAAGCGGTTCTGCGCTGCCATGAGCATCAAGACCTCGTCGATTCAGTACGAGAACGACGATATGATGCGCGTAATTCACGGCGATGACTATGCGATTGCCTGCTGTGTCTCCTCGATGGTCGTCGGAAAGGAAATGCAGTTCTTCGGCGCACGCGCAAACCTCGCAAAATGTCTGCTGTATGCGATCAACGGCGGTGTGGACGAGGTCATGAAGGTGCAGGTCGGTCCGAAATACCGTCCGGTGACCGGGCAGTATCTGGACTTTGACGATGTAATGGACAAGTATGACCAGATGATGGAGTGGCTGGCAGAGCTCTATGTCAACACCTTGAACATCATCCACTATATGCACGACAAATACTGCTATGAAAAGGTTCAGATGGCATTGCATGACCGCGATGTCAAGCGCTACTTTGCAACCGGTATCGCCGGACTTTCCGTTGTTGCGGATTCCCTGAGCGCAATCAAATATGCAAAGGTGCGATGTATCCGCGATGAAAATGACATTGTCGTTGACTACGCCGTAGAAGGCGATTTCCCGAAGTACGGCAATGATGATGACCGTGTAGACAGCATTGCGGTCGATATTGTGAAGCGCTTCATGGATAAAATCCGCAAGCACCACACCTACCGCCAGAGTGTCCCGACTATGAGCATTCTCACAATCACTTCCAATGTGGTCTACGGCAAGAAAACCGGCAACACTCCGGACGGCAGAAAGCACGGCGTTCCGCTCGCACCGGGCGCAAACCCGATGCACGGAAGAGATACGCACGGTGCGGTCGCATCCCTGTCAAGTATTGCGAAGCTCCCGTTCCGTCATGCACAGGACGGCATCTCCAATACCTTCTCCATCATTCCGGATGCACTCGGAAAGACAACCGTATTCAGCGGCGAGCTCGACTTGGATGCACTTCGGGAGGAAACAGAAGATGCGCAGTGACGACACGCCGGTCCGGCTGACGGACGATGATGCAGACGCACTGGCAGAGCTCCTTGACCGGCTCGTCAGCAGCGGCACGCAGCATATCACGCTGGAAACCGGAGAGGAAACAAAAATCCGCACTGTTCACAGTGCGGATTGCAGCGGAAAACCGGGCCCCTGTGCTGTTCCGAATCTCGGAACAGCCGATCTTGAGTAATGCATCAAAAGGAGGCATTTTGTATGGCAACACAGCAGCAAATTGACAATCTGGTCGGACTGCTCGACGGCTATGTCGCAAAAGGCGGCCACCACCTCAATGTCAATGTATTCACGAGAGAAACCCTGCTGGACGCTCAGGCGCATCCGGAGAAATATCCGCAGCTGACGGTGCGCGTCTCCGGCTATGCGGTCAACTTTATCAAGCTGACCAAAGAGCAGCAGGACGATGTGATTTCCCGCACTTTCCACGAAAAAATATAAACAGTCAGCCCGCCGCGGTGAAACGGCGGGCTTTGCCTTCGAGGTAAAAATATGCTCGGAAACATCCATTCCACAGAATCCTTCGGCACCGTGGACGGCCCCGGAATCCGGTTTGTCGTTTTCTTTCAGGGCTGCCCGATGCGCTGTCTGTACTGCCACAACCCGGATACCTGGTCCGCAGAAGGCGGAACTAAAATGTCCGCTGCGGAACTTCTGGCCATGTATACCAGAAATCAGGTTTTCTATAAAGACGGCGGCATTACGGCAACCGGCGGCGAACCGATGCTTCAGCTTCCGTTTCTGACAGAACTCTTTGAAGCAGCAAAAAAACAGGGAATCCACACCTGCCTTGACACTTCCGGTATCTGCTTTGATCCGGAGCACCCCGAACAGACAGACCGTCTGCTTGCAGCGACCGATCTCGTCATGCTGGATATCAAGCAGATCGACGATTCCCTGCACCGCAAGCTGACCGGACACTCCAACCGCCGGATCCTTGCATTTGCAGACCGAATCAGCAGCAAGAGCGTCTCTCTCTGGATCCGTCATGTCATCGTACCGGGCTGGACAGACACACCGGAGGAGCAGGAAGCACTCGGCTTCCGCATCGGCGGTCTCAAAACACTGAAAGCGCTGGATGTTCTGCCCTATCACAATATGGGCAGGAGCAAATACGAAGCAATGGGAATCCCCTATCCGCTTGCCGACGCACAGCCCGTTTCGCAGGACGAAGCAATGAAGGCAAAAGCTGCCATTCTGCGCGGAATCCGCCGCAGACTGCACGAAAGCTCCGCCGGTTATGCAGAAGGCCGCTGAATTCAGATCAGGTGCAGATCGTTTGCTGTTAAAATATCTTCGGCAGTCCGCATCGTCAGCATATTAAAATAAAAATCCGTAAGCTGTACCCGAATCAAATCTTTCAGCGTAGAAACATTTTTCTCCGCAAACAGCTCGTTCAGCTCTTTGACCGAGCAGGATGTATAATTCTGGTGCATGATGCAGGCAATATCATTCAGCTTTTCAAAGCGAATCTTTTCGGCTTTCTGAATCGCCTCCTCCGATTCACCTGTCAGAACCGGTACACGGATCGTACATTTGCCGTCCATGTAAACTTTATCATAGCGATCGGATTTACCGACCTTCACTTTTACACATTTCACCATTGGAAAGAACCCCCCGCTTTATATCTATGATATTTATATTATAGTATATATGTCGTTTTTTGTCAAGCGGTGCTGCTTCAGCCGGCAGGCGGCGGTCTGACAGCCCCCTTATAACGGAAGGAGACATAACATGAACACAACAGTCCTGATTATTGAGGACGATGCGGAAATCAACGATATGCTGCGGATACTCCTGCAGCAGAACGGTTACCGCACTGTCAGCGCATATTCCGGCACAGAGGCGCTTTTGGTTCAAAGCGGCGAAATCGGCTGCATTCTGCTGGATCTGATGCTGCCGGGACGCAGCGGCGAGGAAATCATCCGCGAACTCAAGCAGAAGCACGGCTCGCCGGTCATTGTCATGAGCGCGATTCACGATGTGGAAAAAAAGGTCAATTTGTTCTCACTGGGCGCAGATGATTACATCACAAAGCCCTTTCACAATGACGAGCTGCTGGCCAGAATCGCGGCAAGACTGCGCAGTCCGGACGGCAGCAAGCCGGCATCCGCACTCACATTCCGCGATCTGGTCCTTGACACGGAACAGTACACCGTGACCTGCGCCGGGAAAACAGTCGAGCTTTCCAGGCATGAGTTTGCCTTGCTGCGGCTGCTGATGGAGCATCCGGAACGTACCTGCACCAAAAGCATCATTTACGATACGGTCTGGGACTATGAGAATTCCGCCGACGACAACACGCTGAATGTCCACATCAGCAAGCTGCGAAAAAAACTCAAGGAGTGCAGCCCGGATACGGAATACATCGAAACAGTGTGGGGAATCGGTTACCGGATGAAAAAATAACCGTTCAGACTTTTTTAAGAATCGCGTTAAGTGTTTTTTTATTCTTTGATGCTACAATAGAATCATCAAAGAACAAGGAGGCGCGATCAGATGCGCGACATCATACTGCGTACCACGCAGCTGACAAAGCATTACAAGAGCTTCTCCGCACTGGAAAATGTCAGCATGACAGCTTCTCAGGGCGACATTTACGGCCTGGTCGGAAAGAACGGTGCCGGAAAAACAACTTTCATGAAGCTCATCACCGGACTGACTGAGCCGACAGCCGGCGAATACGAAATCTTCGGCAAAACCGGTTTTGCGGCGAATGCCGAACGGAACCGGATCGGATGCCTGATCGAAGAGCCGGCTTTTTTCGGCAATCTGACGGCAAAACAGAATCTCCGCTACTACTGTGAGCTCAAGGGCATCACAGACCGCGGACAAATCGGCAGAGTCCTCGAGCTTGTGCATCTGACGGATGCTGCCGACAGAAAGTTCAAGGCCTTTTCCCTCGGCATGAAGCAGCGGCTCGGAATCGCCTTTGCGCTGCTGGATCGCCCAGATCTCGTTGTACTGGACGAGCCGATCAACGGCCTCGATCCCATTGCAATCAGTGAAATGCGTGACACACTGCGGAAGCTGAACCGTGAGCTTGGCATTACCATGATCATCTCCAGCCATATTCTGACAGAACTGTACGCAATCGCAAACAAGTTCCTTTTTATCGACAACGGCAAAGTCCTGCGCGAAGTCACCAAGGAAGAGCTGGATAAGGAATGCAGCCGGTGTATCATTCTTAAGACAGACGATACCAGACAGGCGGCCGCCGTTCTGGAAAGCAAGACGGGTATTTCAGAATATGCCGTGATTAACAGCACCGAGATCCGGATTTACGAAACCAAAGTCAAATCCTGCGACATCAACCGCCAGCTGGTCCTACAGGATGTCACAGTTCACGCGATCTATGAATCCGGTGCTTCGCTGGAAGATTACTTTAAGCAGCTTGTCGGGGAGGGAACAAAATGATCAGAACAATTCGCGCGGAGCTCTACCGCCTTTCCAAAAGCAAGGGAATGCTGATTTTCTTTCTGCTCATCATTGCGATTTTTGCCTTAACAGTCGTTTATCGCAATGACGGCGGCATTTCGCTCGGCGCACCGCTTGACTATACGGGAAACATCAAAGTAGACATCCGGCAGGTCGGCCGCAATTTCAACTTTTATTTTCTGATGATCATTCCTGTTTTCTGTGTGATTGTTTCCGAATTCAATGAGAAAACATGGAAAAACACCATCAGCTCCTCAACCAGCCGTGCAAGGTTCTATATTCATAAATTTGTTTTTACATTAGGCTTTTCGATTATTGTGTTTCTCGCTGCCAATGCCCTCTTTTATCTCGCAAACAGACTCGTGAACGGCTCGGAATACAGTTCTTCCTTCGGAGATTTCATGAAAGCCCTCGGCAATCAGGTTCCCCTGATGACCGCACTCGTTTCCCTGTTTATTTTCCTGTCGTTTCTGTTCAGAAAGGGTGCGCTGTTTAACGCAGTGACCATTGTAACGCCGATTCTCTACACGACAGTGTCACTGATCCTGTTCGAGATTGAAAAAACAAACAAGTTCGCAGCGAAATGGCTGCTGGAATACGAAATCAGCACCATGTTTTCAAAGCTGGCTCTGGGCTGCAGTAATGATTACCGCAATGCGGCATTTCTGATCTGTCTGGGTGTGACGGTTTGTTCCTTTGTGCTCGGATATCTCAGCTTTACAAAACGCGAAATCTAAACGAAAAAAGGAGTGTTCCGTATGACAGCAGCAGTAATCCTGTTAAGTCTGACAACTGCCGTTTTGCTGGCACTCCTGATTTTTTTGCGTCTGGAGATCCGGCATATCACAAAGCAGACAGCCGAGCTGAAAGCAATCGAGTCAAACCGGATCGTCCATTCGGAAAGCGGTTCACTCAATGCACTCATCCGGGAAATCAATGCACTCCTGACGGAAATGCAGGAAAACAGGATTCGGTTCAGCCGGAAAAACCATGCACTGGAACAGATGATGACAAACATCTCCCACGATTTGCGAACCCCTCTCACCTCTGCGATGGGCTATCTGAATCTCGTCAGAAATGCCCGGTTGCCTGAGACGGAAAAGCAGCGGGAACTCGAAATCATCGAAAAGCGGCTGCTCCGCCTTGACGAGCTCATCAACTCCTTTTTTGAACTGTCAAAGATCATTTCCAGCGGAAAGCAGCCGGAGCGAACCGAAATCAACCTGATCTCCGTTCTGGAGGAATCTGTCGCACACTATTTTGATGACTTCAGCGGGCAGAACAGAACCATTCATCTGCAATCCGGTCAGCGCAGGCTGCTCCTGCGCTCAAACAGAAATATGCTGATCCGGATTTTTGATAATCTGATTGCCAATGCCTTGAAACACGGCAGCGGGGATCTTACAATTCAAGTTGAGGAAGCAGAAACCGTCCGTATTGTTTTGATCAACAGACTGGAAGGCGCTGCAATCGACACGGAGCATATTTTCGATGAGTTTTATACGACCGACATCTCCCGGACCAAAGGAAATACCGGTCTCGGCCTGGCGATTGCCAAACAGTTTACAGAAATGTTAAACGGTGAGATCTCTGCCGTACATGAAAATCAGCAGTTTACCCTGACCATCATATTTCAAAAATAAGCCTCAGCCGGCAGAATAATCGTTCTGCCGGCTGTTCACGCATTTTCAACAATTGTTTCATAGCGCAATCATAGTTTACAAAAAATCAGACAAAATGATTACAGTTCTTGTAATCCTCTTGATTTTTTCTCCGATATGTATTATAATACAGACATAAGGAAAAAGCTTTGAAAACTCTCACTGAAAATTGCGTGAGCAAAAACTGCCGAAGCAATTTTTCACCATTTTTGCGGAGCGGAAAGCTGCAAAAAGCCGCCGTTCCGAAAAACAGCGGCTTTTATGATTACTGGCGCTCTCCCAGCGGATCGTTTCCGGTGGAACAGTAGAAACGCTGGTAGCTGGACGGTGTGCAGTGCTTGAATTCCTTGAAAATGCGGTTAAAGGTCGAAAGGCTTGAAAAGCCAGCACGCATGGCAACTTCCGTGATCGGAATGGACGGATCCAGCAGCAGCATCTCGGCGGCGCGAGTCCGGCGGAGATTGATGTACTGAATGTATGACATCGAATTGTATTGCTTGAAAATACGGGAGAAATGGAACTTGCTGTAACCGGCAATCGCCGCCAGCTTGTCCAGCGAAATGTCATACATATAGTTCTGGTCAATGTACTTCAGAACCAGCTTGAATTTCTCGCTGTACTGATAGAGCTTGTCCTTTGCACAGGCAAATGACTGCTGACTTTGTTCGATCTGGAATTCCCGCACGGCAACCAGAAGATTGATCAGATTCAGATAAATTCTGACATCGGAAATCTCTGTGTTTGCATAGTATTCCGAGTAGATGTCCAAAATCTGTTTTTTGGCAAGGAGATAAAGGTCGCGTTCGGTATCCGGCTTGATGTGCAGCGGCTCCTGGAAGACAGGCATGACCGCTTCGAGCGCTGAAACACCGCTCAGCACGCTGTTGTCACACTGGAAGATGATGCGTCTTCCCTCCTGCGGCGGAAGCGTGTGCAGCTCACCGGGCGGAATGATGATAATGTCCCGCTCGCGGAGCAAAAATTCCTTTGCGCCGGTTTTCACCGTAAAAGTATTCTCAATCGGCATAATAATCTCAACGGCATTATGCCAGTGAGTCGGATAGAATTCAAACTCGCTGTTGTCATACAGCATGACAAACCGTTTGTTTTCATACTCTACGGTTTCGTACTCTCCGGAAAGGTTTTTGATCATACTATCACCCCTTCTGTAATTTGCACATTTCTAAAAGCCATTTATTGCGGTTCTGTTTTTCGGGAACACGCTTCCTCCTGGTTATTATTATAGCGTAAAGTGACAAATTTGTAAAGATGTTTTTGTGAATTTGTCATACATAAGCAAAAATCAGGGAGAAAAGTGCAATTTTTGGTTAGCCTTTTCTGAATTCTTACAGTATAATACAAGTGAGAAGCAGAAAGGAGCAAAATATGGCAATTCAATGCTCTGAAACCGAATACCGCAATTTTGGAAGATGTGTTTGTCTCGAAAACGGTAATATCAGACTCATGGCGACGCTGGATGTCGGTCCCAGAATCATCTACTTCGGCACCCGCGGAAACCGCAATATTTTGTTTGAAGATGTCAGCCGCGACTTCTGCGAGCTCAACAAAGGCTTCGGTACATGGTATGCTTACGGCGGCCACAGACTGTGGACTGCGCCGGAGGTGATGCCCGAAACCTATTTTCCGGACAACAGCCGTATTTCCTGCGACTATTCCGACGGAATTCTGACACTGGAGCCCAAGCCGACACCGTTCGGCAAGCAGTTCCAGCTTCGCATTCAGATGTCAGAATCCGGTACCGTTTCCATCCGGAATTCGATCACGAATCTTTCCGAAGAGCCTGCGCTGTTTGCGCCGTGGTCGGTAACAGGTCTCGCTTCCGGCGGCAGAGAGTTTATTCCGCTTTCCAAAAAGCAGACCGGGTTCCTTCCGAACCGGACAATGGCACTGTGGAGCTATTCTGACCTGCAGGATCCCCGATTTGTTCTGACTGATTCCTATGCTACATTGCAGCATGATCCGAATGCCGCAAAGGCGTTCAAGACCGGTTTTAATGTAAGCGACGGCTACGCTGTATATGCTGCCGGAAATCAGGTTTTCCGCAAGCATTTCGGCACCTATGCCGAGGGGAATTATCCGGATTTCGGCTGTAATTTTGAAACCTACACAAACAAGCATTTTCTCGAATGCGAGCTGCTCGGCGTGATGCGTGAATACGCACCCGGCGAAAAAGCGGTCATCGACGAAACATGGGAAATTTGTGAAACGGATCAAACTCCGGAACAGGTGATTGCGGCGCTGATTCAACAGCATACTGCAAACTGAACGCCGGATGATTCAATTTCAAATCACAGCATGAACGGAGGAATCAACTTGGAAAAATTCAGAGACGCCTCCTACTCCCCGCAGGAGCGTGCTGAAGATCTCACGGATCGGCTGACTGTTGAAGAACAGGCTGCGCAGCTGATTTTTGACGCGCCGGCGATTGAGCGGCTCGGCATTCCCGCCTATAACTGGTGGAACGAAGGACTGCACGGTGATGCGCGTGCGGGTACGGCCACAATGTTCCCGCAGGCAATCGCACTGGCTGCGATGTTCGATCAGGGCGCAATGGACCGGATCGGAACGGTTGTCTCAACCGAAGCCCGTGCAAAGTTCAATGAGTTTTCCAAACACGGTGACCGTGATATATATAAAGGTATATCGCTCTGGTCGCCGAACATCAATATTTTCCGTGATCCGCGCTGGGGCCGCGGCCAGGAAACCTACGGTGAAGATCCGTTCCTGACAGCGCAGCTCGGCAAGGCTTTTGTTCACGGTTTGCAGGGAGATGAAAAGATTCTCCGCACGGCAGCCTGTGCAAAGCACTTCGCAGTTCACAGCGGTCCGGAAGCTACCCGTCACGCATTTGATGCGCAGTCCGATCCGCACGATCTGGAAGACACTTATCTTCCCGCTTTCCGTGAGCTGGTCGGCGTAGGCGTGGAAATTGTCATGGGAGCATACAACCGCGTCAACGGAGAATGCGCCTGTGCAAGCACCATGCTGCAGGATAAGCTGAGCGAATGGGGCTTCAACGGACATTTCGTTTCGGATTACGGCGCACTGGATGATTTTCATCTGCATCATAAGGTTACTGCGGATGCTGTTCAGACAACAGCTCTTGCATTGAAATCCGGCTGTGATCTCAATGCCGGCAGAACCTATGACAACCTGATTGAAGCATATCAGGCAGGGCTTGTTTCCAAGGAAGATATCCGGAATGCCTGCGTACATGTCATGCGCTCACGCATCCGTCTCGGACTGCTGGATGACAAGACCGTTTACGATGATATCCCCTATTCGGTCGTTTCCTGCGCAGAGCATAAAGCGCTCACGCTGGACTACGCACGCAAGTCAATGGTACTACTGAAGAACAACGGCATTTTGCCGCTCGTTTCCGAAAAGTATCAGACCATCGGCGTAATCGGACCGAATGCGAACAGCAGACAGGCGCTGGAAGGCAATTACTGCGGCACGCCTGACCGCTATATTACATTCCTCGAAGGAATTCAGGATGCTTACTCCGGCAGAATTCTCTATGCAGAAGGATGCCACCTCTATAAAGATCGCGTGAGCGGACTCGCCCGCGCAAATGACCGACTTGCGGAAGCTGAAACAGTTGCCGAGCAGTCCGATCTCATCATTCTCTGCGTTGGACTTGACGCAGGAATCGAGGGTGAGGAAGGCGACGCAGGAAACGAATTTGCTTCCGGCGACAAGATTGACCTGAGACTGCCGGAACCCCAGCGGCTGCTGGTGGAAAAGGTGATGAGCAAGGGCAAACCGGTCATTATTGTGACGGCGGCCGGCAGTGCGATCAACACGGAAACCGATGCGGATGCAATCATTCATGCGTGGTACCCCGGTCAAAGCGGCGGCAGAGCGCTGGCAGATATTCTGTTCGGCAAAGTCTCCCCTTCCGGCAAGCTTCCGGTTACTTTCTATGAAAGCGCCGACAAGCTCCCCGCGTTTGATGATTACCGTATGACGGGCAGAACTTATCGCTATACACGCGAGAACATTCTATACCCGTTCGGTTACGGTCTGACTTACTCCAAGGCAGTTTGCAGTGACCTTCGCACAGACGGGAATACTGCTTCTGTAAAGATTGAGAACATCGGCACAGCGGATACTGACGAGGTCGTCCAGTTCTATATGAAGGACGACAGTGACTGTGCAGTTCCCTATCCGGCTCTCTGCGGTTTCGTCCGCGTCAGCCTGAAGGCGGGCCAGCAGACTACCGTCAGCATTAACATTCCGCAGTGTGCGTATGAATCAGTCGACAGTAACGGCATTCGGGCGATTCGCGGTACAAATTACACATTGTATGCGGGAACCTGTCAGCCGGATCCGCTGAGCGAACAGCTCACGGGTACCGTCTGCGTTTCTGCTGCGATCAGCCGTAAGCCGCTGTAATTTTTCATCGGAGGAAAATTTTATGAGTGAATTTTTCAGCAAGATTCCGAAGATTCAGTATGAAGGCAAGCAGAGCACAAATCCGCTCGCATTCAAATACTACAATCCGGACGAGATCATTGACGGCAAGCCGATGCGTGAGCATCTGAAGTTTGCACTGAGCTGGTGGCACACCATGGGCGGCGACGGCACGGATATGTTCGGTGTCGGTACTGCTGACAAGTCCTGGGGCGAAACGGATCCGACAAAGCGCGCATTCGCTAAGGTCGATGCCGCATTCGAGATCATGGATAAGCTCTCCATCGACTACTACTGCTTCCACGACCGTGACCTCTCTCCGGAGTACGCCTCTCTGGCAGAATCCAACGAAAAGCTGGACGCTGTGGTTGACTACCTCGCTGAGAAGCAGAAGGCAACCGGCAAAAAGCTGCTCTGGGGTACTGCGAAGTGCTTCGATCATCCGCGCTATATGCACGGTGCCGGCACCTCTCCTTCCGCTGATGTGTTCGCTTTTGCGGCAGCTCAGATCAAGAAGGCAATCGACGCGACCGTCAAGCTCGGCGGTACCGGTTATGTCTTCTGGGGCGGCAGAGAAGGCTATGAAACCCTGCTCAACACCGACATGGGCCTGGAGCTTGACAATATGGCCCGTCTGATGCACATGGCTGTTGACTACGGCAGAAGCATCGGCTTCAAGGGTGATTTCTACATCGAGCCGAAGCCGAAGGAGCCGACCAAGCATCAGTACGATTTCGATTCCGCAACCGTGCTCGGATTCCTCCGCAAGTACGGTCTGGAGAAGGATTTCCGTCTCAACATCGAAGCAAACCACGCAACGCTTGCAATGCACACCTTCCAGCATGAGCTGAATGTGGCACGCACCAACGGTTTCTTCGGTTCCATTGACGCAAACCAGGGCGACACCCTGCTGGGCTGGGATACTGACCAGTTCCCGACCAATGTTTACGATACGACTCTCTGTATGCTCGAAGTCCTGAAGGCAGGCGGCTTTACCAACGGCGGTCTGAACTTCGATGCAAAGGCACGCCGCGGCAGCTTCACGCCGGAGGATATCTTCCTCTCCTATATTGCAGGTATGGACGCCTTCGCACTTGGCTTCCTCGCAGCCAGAAAGCTCATCGCAGACGGCAGAATCGACAAGTTTGTCGCAGATCGCTACGCTTCCTGGAAGACCGGCATCGGTGCTGATATCATCGCCGGCAAGACCGATCTGAAGGCTCTGAGTGAATATGCACTCAAGAAGGGTGAGGTTGTGGATTCCCTCACAAGCGGCAGACAGGAAATGCTTGAATCCATCGTAAACAATGTATTGTTCAGTCTGTAATCAGACTGTGCAAGATCCGCTGACCTGACAGGCGGAAATCATCATTATGCAGCAAAAAATCAAAGGAGGACTCACAATGAAAAAAGCAATTTCCCTGATCGCAGCTCTGAGCATGCTGCTCGGCTGCACGGCCTGCGGCGGTTCCAGCTCCAGCGATAAGCCGGCTGACACCACTGCTTCCAAGGCTGCTGACACCACGAAGGCACCGGACGATGGCAAGAAGCAGACCATCAATCTCTATGCTTTCACCGACGAAGTTCCGAACATGGTGAAGCGCTACATCGAAACCCACGAGGATTTCGGAAAGCAGTATGAGCTGAAGGTTACCCAGATCCCGACCACCAACCAGGAGTATCAGCCGGCTCTGGATGCTGCTCTGAAGAACGGCGGCGTCGATATGTTCGCTGCTGAGGCTGCATTCGTCAAGAAATACACGCAGGGCGATATGTCCCAGTATGTTTCTTCTTACGAAGACCTGGGCATTCAGGATGTTAATGACAAGATCAAGTCCGCAGAGATCGCACAGTACACCGTCGATATCGGTACCAAGGATGGCAAGGTCGTTGGTCTCGGTTATCAGGCAACCGGTGGTGCGTTCATTTACCGTCGTTCCATCGCAAAGGCTGTTTGGGGCACAGATGATCCGGCACAGATCAAGGATAAGGTCGGCCCGGGCTGGGATAAGTTCTGGGCAGCAGCTGCTGAGCTGAAGGCCAAGGGCTACGGTATCGTTTCCGGCGACGGCGATGTCTGGCACGCTGTTGAGAACGGCTCCGACAAGGGCTGGCTCACCGATGACGGCAAGCTCTACATCGATCCGAAGCGCGAGCAGTTCCTCGACATCTCCAAGCAGCTCACCGACAAGGGCTGGAGCAACAAGACTCAGGACTGGACGCACGCTTGGTACGCAGATATGCGTGACTACGGCGGCCAGAACGAGGAAGAGAAGGATGGCCAGAAGATCGTTACGAAGGACTCCGACATCAAGACTGCTGACACCAAGCAGATCTTCGGTTATTTCGGACCGGCATGGCTGATCAACTATGTTATCGTTAACCAGGTCAACGGTACTGCTAAGGGCCAGGGCACCTTCGGTGACTGGGCTATCTGCGAATCTCCGGTCGGCTTCTTCTGGGGCGGCACTTGGGTTCTCGGTACCAAGGATTCCAAGGTTAAGGATGGCGTTGCAAAGATCATCGAGTGGATCACCCTCGATACCACTGAGGACGGCCTCCAGTACAAGTGGGCAAACGGCACTCTGTATGACAAGCCGGGCGCAAAGGATGCAGTTGCTTCCGCAGTCGTCATGAAGAAGTCTGACGGTAAGAACGATCTGCTCGACGGCCAGAACATGTTCGAAGTCTTCGTTCCGGCAAACTCCAGCGCAAAGGGTAGCACTCTGACTCAGTATGACGAGGCGATCAACGCTGAGTGGCGTGATCAGGTCCGTGCATACGCAAAGGGCGACAAGTCCAAGGAAGCTGCAATTAAGGACTTCAAGACTGTTGTCAACGATAAGTTTGGTATTGCTGCTGCTGAGTAATTTGCTCATTGCAGACATCAACATCTTAACATTACATCTCAAAAATTAGCCTGCTCTAAAAACTGCTCGACGGAGCGGACCGCAGTGCGGTCCGCTCCGTGAGAGCGGTCTCTGAAAGGAGGCTCCCGCTTTGAATAAGAGCCAGAGACATCTCAAAGGACTGTCGTATGCAAAGTACGGCTATCTCTTTGCGATCCCGTTTATCGTCATTTTCCTGATTTTCCAGTTGTATCCGACTCTGTATACAGCTTTTATCGGATTCACCGATATGAAGGGTGTCAATCCGGTGCATGTTCTCGATCATCCGTTTGACAATTTCAAGGATATTGTTCATAACCAGACATTCCTGAAATCTCTGCGGAACACTGTTGTGATCTGGATTATGAACTTCATTCCGCAGATCACACTTGCTTTGATTCTGACGGCATGGTTTACTTCCCGTACTTCCAAGCTGAAAGGTCAGGGCTTCTTCAAGGTGGTATTCTATATGCCGAATATCATCACCGCAGCGACCATCGCAATCCTGTTCAGCACGCTGTTCGGATTCCCGACTGGTCCTGTGAACCAGCTGCTTAAATCATGGGGGATTCGGGCTACTGCGTTCGATTTCATGACCAGTAAGTCCGCATCGAAGCTCATTGTTGCCTTCATCCAGTTCTGGACTTGGTATGGCAATACAATGATTCTTTTGGTCTCCGGTGTTCTGGGTATCAGCCCTGATATCTATGAAGCAGCCGACATTGACGGCGCAAACGGAGTCCAGACTTTCTTCCGGATTACTCTGCCGAACCTGAAAACGGTTCTGCTTTATACACTGATCACGAGCATGATCGGCGGTCTGAATATGTTCGATATCCCGCTGCTGTTCAACCGCGGCGGTCCGGACGGCGCTACCACTACCGCCAGTGTGTTCATCTATCAGGTTGCTTTCACCGGCACAAACCTCTATTACAGAGCTGCCGCTGCAAGTATGGTTCTGTTTGTTATCGTTTTGATCCTGTCTGCAATCCTCTTCTATCTCATGCGCGATAAGGATGCGATTGCAATGGAAAAAATGAAGAAGGCAGAACGCAAAAAGCATAAAATGAAAGAAAGAAGAGGGTTTTAAGTATGGCTGCTAGAAAACGCTCCGGACTTAGCACCGGCTTCACAATCTTTCAGTATATCATCTGCATCATTCTCGCCATTCTGAGCCTTCTGCCGTTCATCATCATGCTGGTGAACGCAACCAGAAGTTCCAGCGAGATTCAGGCAAATGCAATTTCCTTTATCCCCGGCAAGAGTTTGTTGACCAACTACAAGGTTTTTGACGGCAAGTCCTTCAATCCTTGGACCGGTTTTATCAACTCGGCAATCATTTCCGTATGTGCTACGGCTTGCACAATTTACTTTTCGACTCTGACAGCCTATACGCTCGTTGCGTATGACTGGAAAGCGAAAAAGGCGTTCTTCGCCCTGATTATGTGCGTGCTGATGATCCCCGGCCAGGTTACTGCAATCGGTTTCTACCAGTTCATGTATAAGGTCGGCCTCGTCAACAGCTTCATTCCGCTGATTCTTCCGGCAATTGCCGCACCAGCGACCGTCTTTTTCATGAGGCAATATATGCTTCCGTCTCTCTCGATGGAAATCGTACAGTCTGCCCGAATTGACGGTGCCGGTGAGTTCCGTATCTTCAATCAGATCGTGCTTCCGCTGATGAAGCCGGCAATGGCAACTCAGGCAATCTTCTCCTTCGTTGCTACATGGAATGCCCTGTTCATTCCGCTGATTCTTCTGATTGACAGAAAGAAATGGACAATGCCGATCATGGTTGCTCAGCTTCAGGGTGATATGTACAAGACCGAGTACGGTGCGGTTTATCTCGCACTCGTTATGACCGTCCTCCCGCTGTTTGTTGTGTACTTCCTTCTCTCGAAGTACATCATTGCCGGTGTTGCACTGGGCGGTGTTAAGGAATAATACCTCTCATTATTCCTTGTTTTAATTGATATTTTCCTCTCCATTTCTCTCGATGCCGTCCCATCTGCTGCTGCACAGATGGGACGGTTCCCCCATTCGGATGCAGCGAATTTGAAACAAACCGCCTGTGTCACTGTGTGATGCAGGCGGTTTTATTTCTTCTTTACTTTTTCGGAGCATTGTGTTATAATCAAAAGAAAGGGGTATCCTAATCGCAGCAAATCCGTTTACCGTGAATGTCATTGGGGGTATATTTATGACAGCAGATCAAATTCATCGGACCGTTGAAGCACAGCGACGGTTCTTTCAGTCCGGAAAAACATTACCGACAGAATTTCGGATTCGTCAGCTGCAAAGGCTAAAGGCAGCGGTCAAAAAACATCAGCGTACGCTGTGTCAGGCCTTGCGCGATGACCTCGGAAGATCTGAGGCAGAGGCTTATCTCTGCGATATCGGTGTCGTTCTCTCGGAGCTCAATGAAACCTTGCACGGAATCCGGAAATGGGCAAAACCCGAAACGCATTTCAGCGGAATCCAATGCTTCCCCAGCGTCATCACAAAGGTCTATAAAATGCCTTATGGCGTTACTTTGATTATCAGCCCGTTTAATTTTCCGATTCTGCTGACACTCAGTGTTCTGACGGCGAGCCTGGCAGCCGGAAACACTGCTGTCATCAAAGCCAGTTCCAAGTCACCGCACTGCACGGCTGCTCTGAAAAAAATGCTCGAAGAAATCTACCCGTCCAAGTATATCAAGCTGTTTGACGGCGGGCATGATATCGCTGATCTGTGTCTGGCAGAGCGATTTGATAAGATTTTTTATACCGGCTCCCCCCGTGTCGGAGTTCATGTCATGGAACAGGCCGCAAAAAATCTGACTCCCGTCGCACTGGAGCTGGGCGGAGAAACCGGAAACTGGTGCGTAATCCGAAAAGATGCCGATATTGCTGATGCTGCACGCAAAATCGCCTTTTTTAAGCTGTGCAACAGCGGACAGATCTGCGTGAATATCAATCAGGTCGCCGTCGCCGAGGAGATTGCCGAGCCGTTTCTCGAACTGCTCAAAAAGGAATTTGTGAGACAAATCGGGAAAAATGCTGTGCAGAATCCGGAATATTCGCGCCTGATTCATTACGACGCTTATCAAAAATGTGCTGCTGAAGCGGAACTGTACCGCGACCGGATCATATTCGGCGGGTACGGACGGGAAGACGAACTGAAATATGCACCGACTGTCATCTATCCTGTCAGCACGCAGGAAGCCATTGTTCAGCATGAACTGTTCTCCCCGTTGCTTCCGGTTGTCCCCTATCCGGATGCCGAAGCAGACCGTCTGATGCAGTTGATTGCAAAACGGGAACACGGTCTCGCACTCTATCTGTTCACGAAAGACCTGAAATGGGCCGAAAAAACGATGTCCACGCAGCAATACGGCGGCGGATGTGTCAATGAAGTCTGCATGCACCTGATGGTCAAAAATGTCCCCTTCGGCGGAACCGGTCATTCCGGTATGGGCGCTTATCACGGGGAATGGGGCTTTCGGGAGTTTTCACACCCTTCATCCGTCCTCTACGGGAAAACGAAATGCAATCTCCCGATTCGGGAGCATCCCTACACCGTGAAATGGAAATCATTCCTCATTCACATGATGGAACGGTAAAAAAACAGGAAGCAGTTCAAAAGCCAACTGCTTCCTGTTTCTGTTTATAACCCCTGAACAGCCTGAATCAGACGGAAGACCTGCTCTACGGTGTCGGCAAGGTTGCGTTCTGCCGTATCCAGGCGCATTGCTTCTTCCGCAGAACAGATTGTATGCAGAATCGGAAAATAAGCATCAATCCCGCGGGAATTGCAGAGGCGAACGCCCTCCCCTGTCACTCCGCAAAGCGCAATCACAGGCTTTCCGTATCGTTTGGCAGCTTCCGCGATTCCAACCGGGACCTTTCCCATGACAGTCTGAGCGTCCAGACGCCCTTCCCCGGTAATGACCAGATCTGCCTCCCGCATCGCATCCGTGATTCCGGTCTGCTGCATGACAAGGGAGATACCGGGCTCTAAACAAGCTCCCAGATAAGTGTGCAGCGCAAACCCCATACCGCCGGCAGCACCTGCACCCGGAAAATCAGGATTTGCGTCCGGCAGATACGCTTTTGTGACTTCCGCATACCGGCGCATCGCTTCATCCATTTCTACCGCCAGTTCCGCATTTGCACCCTTCTGCGGTCCGAATACCATGCTGGATCCGTTTATTCCGCACAACGGGTTCTGCACATCACAGGCAATCCGGATTTTGCAGTCTGCAAGTTCCGGCATCACACGGCTTCTGTCAATCCGCCGGATCGCAGCCAAACCCGCGGCTCCCCTGCACACCTCCGCTCCCGCATCGTCCGTAAATGAAAAACCAAGCGCCTGCAAGCAGCCGACGCCCCCGTCATTGGTTGCGCTGCCTCCGATTGCAAGCAGAAGACTGCGGCAGTTCTGACGAACTGCGTCCGCAATCATCTCGCCGAAGCCGTAGGATGTCGTATAAAGCGGGTTACGCTCCGATTCATGCAGCATCGAAAGGCCGGATGCAGCTGCCATTTCTATGACAGCGGTACCTTCCGGTAAAATGCCGTAACAAGCTGTAACCGGTCTGCCGAGCGGATCCGTTACCGAAACGCTGCGATACCGCTCGTTTAATCCGCTTACAAGCGCTGCAGTTGTGCCTTCTCCGCCGTCCGCAGCAGGAAATACCGTAATTTGCGCATCCGGAATCACACACCGAATTCCCGATGCGGCTGCCTCGCCTGCCTGCAGGGATGTCAGACTCCCTTTCATGGAATCAATCGCAATCAAAATCTTCATATTAAGCCGTTTCCTTTTGGTTCATGGCGTCAGCACTTGCTGTAGCACCACTTCTGCGGGATCCAATTTTCCTGTATCGTCTGAACAGTCCCACACTTCCAATGCAAGCCGCGTCGTGTTTTCCGGCATATGAACCGGTATTTCAAGAATTCCGCTCTCATCCGCCGTCATCGGATCAACAGAATACTGCATCCATTTGCCGTTTTTTCCTGTGTCCGGATTGACAGCATTGGCATCCCAGTAACCCCAGCCGAATTTCACCGCTGCGCCGGGCTTTGCCGACACCAGAAACCGAACATCACAGCCGCCGAGCCCGTCTGTAACACGCCATTTGCCGACATCTTCCATGACAAAGCATACTGACTTTTCCGCAGCAGGCATTCCGGCACCGGAGAGCAGCATTCGCTTCAGCAGTGCAAGATCACGCGCATCCAGCCTGCCGTCTGCGTTCAGATCGCTGTTCCTCCCCGAAATATGCAGGACCGGTAATCCGAGCAGATAATGCTGCAAACAGATCGCATCATCCGCGTCAACATGACCGTCCTCGGTGGCATCGCCGGGCAGCCGGATCTCTTTAATCTGAAGCACTTTATTTCCGGAGCTTGTGCATTCCGGCGGATCGACCGTATTCCGGAACACTTCCGCCGCACAGTTCCAGCCCTTAACAGTATAGCAGTCTGTTGTATCCAGAAACAGGGTATTGTCATAGATCTGATTATTCTGGCCCCAGCCTTCGAGCTGCTCGCTCAGATCAAATCCGTACAGCTGCTTTTCACAGCCGTTCCGGCAGCCTGTGTTTCCGCGGACAACCGCCTGATTTCCTTTGATTTCCACAAAGCTGTTTCCGCCGTTTTCCCCTTGCATTCCGGTACCGTCAAAAATACAGCTTTCGACCAGCGTCCCGATCGTGTATTCCTTAATATCGACATGATCTGCCGCAACATTCGGGCCGAACCGACAGCCGCGCACGACATTGTAATGACATTGAAATCCGTATTCGGTCGCATTCATTGCACTGCCGATATAAACACCCTCGCCGTATTTCGGATTCAGCAGACCGGTGTCGTGAATCCGGCAGTTTTCGACCAGATTATAGCTGCTGTCGTCAATGATGTGGATGGCTTCGTCCCCGATGTCAAACACCTCGCAGTTGGAAATGACGCTGTGTTCCGACTTTGCCAGAAAGATGCCCTTGCAGGCCGTGCTGATTTTCAGGTCGCGGATTACCCAGTGAGAACCGGTAACATACAGCGCACACTGAGAAGAAAAAGACTTCGCACAGATCATTGCCGGATGCTCCGGATCTTCACTGCGCAGAATGATCGGCTTTTCTTCGGTCCCGTCAGCCTGTGCGGCAAACGGTCTCCAGCCGCTGCCCTGCGCTTCATAGATGCCCTCGCGCAGTATGATCTCATCGCCCGCTGACACAGATGATAACGCGGCAAGCAGCGACTCGCTATCCGTGACCGGAATCTGCGTCGTCTGCACGGAAGCAGCCGGCATTGCTGACAATGCCGTGCCGCAGAGCAGCACAGCAAGACCTGTGCAAATCGATCTGGTCCGTTTCATATCCGCACTCCTCCGTTCCTGGATAAATTCTGATTTCAGTATATCATAACCGAATCGAAAAATCAAGCATTTTCAGGGATTCTGACCATAATCCGAACTTTGCGGCAAAAAAGGAATCTGAAGACAACTTTGCCCCCTGTACGGACACATCGCAGAGCTATGCCATACATCTTATGGATACAACGAATCTTTTTCACACAGATTTCTGTCAGACCGTCGTCGTGTTCTTCCCGAAAATTGCCTTTCCGGTCGGCAAAACTTCAAATATTGCTTCAAATTACACACTCAGCCTTAAGATATTGAATTGACAGCCGAAATCGAATATGCTATAATAAAGATGTACATACAGATTTCGGAACGAAAGGGAAGCGTATCCGAAACAAGCATTCCAAATCCTGCGTACAACCTTAGGGGGTAATTGAAATGAAAAAGCGATCCCGCACACTCAGTGCGTGCCTTTGTGCTGCACTGACCGCCCTGACTGCGTTCAGCAGTCCGATGTCCGTCCTGCGTGAACCGGCCGTAATTGTCAGTGCGGCTTCCGATCAGGATTTAATCCTGCACTACAGCTCGGAAGCCGGCACAAATTTTACCGGAAATGCCTGGGACAACGATGAGGCATTTTACAAAGCACTTCCGCTCGGCAACGGCCGGATCGGTGCAATGGTTTACGGAAACTGCCCGACGGAGCGCTTCGATCTCAATGAAGCGACCTTCTGGAGCGGCGGCCCCGGCAACAACAACAAACAGGTTTCCTCTGAAACAATGGAGCGCTGCTGGCTGCAGATGCTTGCCGGCAATTACCGTGACGCAGACGGGACAATCGGAAATTCCATGATCGGCGGCGGCGAAGCCAAATACCAGTCCGTCGGCACGCTGAATCTCGACCTCGGACACAAAGGCGTCACCGGATACGACCGTTATCTGGATATGAATACCGGTGTGGCCGGATGCAGCTATCAGTATCAGGGAAAAACCTACAAGCGGGAGAGCTTTGTCAGCCACCCCGATCAGGTGCTTGTGACACACATCTCCGCAGACGGCACCGGTTCTGTGTCTCTGACCGCGTCGTATGACTGCTCTCTGACCGGACAGTACACAATTGAATCGGACGGCAGCGATACCATCGTAATGAACGGACACGGCGATTCGGAATACGGAATGCCGTATGCGGTCTGGTTCTCTACCAGAACAAAGGTCATTCCGGAAGGCGGAACAGTATCTGTATCCGGGAACCGCATTTCGGTCTCCGGAGCTGACTCTGTAACAGTTCTGACGGCAGTCCGTACTAATTTCGTTGACTATGCAACCTGTAACGGCGACGAAAAGGGCGACTGCACAAAAGATCTGAATGCTGCATCAAAAAAATCCTTCGACATGCTCTATCAGGCACATCTGGAAGATTATCAGGAGCTTTTCAGCCGTGTCGATGTGGATTTAGGCGGTTCTTCATCCAGCAGCTCCACACCGGTTCCGCAGCGCATCGCCAATTTCGGCAGAGACAACGATCCAAAGCTCGTCAAGGTGCTGTTTCAGTACGGAAGATATATGATGATCAGTGCGTCCCGCGATTCCGAGCCGATGAACCTGCAGGGCATCTGGAACAAGTTCCGCGATCCGGCGTGGGGATGCAAATACACGACCAATATCAATTACGAAATGAACTACTGGCCGGCGCTGACGACCAATCTGGAGGAGTGCTTCCGGCCGTTTGTCAACAAGGCAAAGGCACTTCAGAAGCAAGGCAATCAAACTGCAAAGGATGTCTACGGCGTCTCAGACGGCTGGGTTTTGCACCATAACACCGACCTTTGGAACCGCACAGGCCCGATTGACGGCTCATGGGGTATGTGGCCGACCGGTGCCGCATGGGTTTCTGATATGCTCTATGATGCGTACCGGTTCAATCAGGATGAAGCGTACTTAAAGGAAGTTTATCCGGTCATTGAGGGCAGCGCGGTATTTCTCAAGTCGATCATGCGCGATGCCAAAATCGACGGACAGACATATTCCGTGGTCTTCCCGTCTACATCCCCGGAGGTCAATACACCCGGCGGCAGCGGCGGTCAGGGTGCCGCCTGCGCTTACGGCATCACGATGGACAATGCGCTGGCCCGCGCCCTGTTTACCGATACGATCGAAGCCTCACAGATTCTGAATGCCAACAGTACACTGGAATCCGAGCTGCAAAGCCGTCTGAACCTCATCAAACCGGTGACGATCGGCAGCTGGGGACAGGTGCAGGAATGGGCATATGACTGGGATGCGAAAAACGAGAAGAACCGCCACATTTCGCATATGTACGATCTGTTCCCCGGACAGATCATCTCCAAAGGCGACACCCCGCAGTTTGCAGAAGCAGCAGCAGTCAGCCTGAATGCCCGCGGCGACGACGGCACCGGCTGGTCGGAAGCCTGGAAGCTAAACTGCTGGGCAAGACTGGAGGACGGTGAACACGCCTATAATCTGGTGAAGCTGCTGGTCTCCCCTGTCAACAACTACGGCAGACTCTACGACAATCTCTGGGATGCACACCCGCCGTTCCAGATTGACGGCAACTTCGGCTTTACCTCCGGCGTCGCAGAAATGCTGCTCCAAAGCCATGACGATGAAATCAAGCTGATTCCGGCGCTGCCTTCCCAGTGGAACACCGGCCATGCGAACGGTCTCTGCGCTCGCGGCGGCTTCACAGTCAATCAGGAATGGGCAAACGGCGCACTGGTCTCCGCGGAGATTTATTCCAAAAACGGGAATCTCTGCACAGTCTCCTATCAGGGCGCAACGGTCAGCTTCCCGACGAAAAAAGGCAAGACTTATCTTCTCAGCAGCGATCTGGAAATCACGGATGCCGATTCGCTCCGCAATGTGGCACGCGGGAAATTTGCGCAGTCTTCTTCCGATCATTTTTCTGATACTTCCCCCTTCACAACACTGAATGCAGTGGACGGCTCCGACGGAACTGCATGGACCGATCCGGACAGCGCAACCGGCAGCAGCTTTATCGACATCAGCCTCAACTACCGGAAAAGCGGCGAAGTGTACCGAAAGGCCGATGAAACCTTCACACTCTGCCGCTGGGACATCAAGTTTGCCGGCGTCAGCGGAGACTACAAGGACAACGCCCGCGCATTCCGTCTTTCCTTCAGCACCGACAACGGCAAGACCTTCGGAAATGCGGTCACGGTAACCGGCAATACCAGGAACATTGCGAGCGGTGTTCTGGACAGAATCGAAGCAAACTGTGTCAGAGTGGAAATTCTGGAACCGTCACAGTACGACAACGGCAAAACGCTCGTCAACGAAATCGAACTCTGGGGCATTTCTGATGAACCGGAGCCGGCGCGCTCTGCATATGACCTGATTGAGGCGGAGAGCTTTGACCGGCAGAGCGGCATCCGGACCGAAGCACTGGAAACAGGCGGGACAGATGTCGGATATATCGAAAACGGTGATTACATTGCCTTCAAAAATATAGATTTCGGTGCCGGTGCAGACAGTTTTTCAGTCCGGGCTGGCAGCGAAACCGACGGCGGAACCGTTTCGCTGCGGCTGGACGGTATAAACGGCAAGGAAATCGGCTCCTGCACTGTTACCGGGACAGAGGGCTGGCAGACATTCCGGGACTTTGAATGCGCAGTCAAGGATGCGGCCGGCGTCCACACCCTGTATCTGGTCTTTGAGGGTGAAGACGGATTCCTGATGAATCTGGACAGCTTCCGGTTCAAGACCGGAAAGCTGCGCGGGGACATCAACGGAGACAGTTCAGTCTCCGTCTCCGACCTCGTGATGATGCAAAAACATCTGCTTGCAATCGTGTTTCTGACAGCAAAGCAAGGACCGTATGCCGATCTGAACGGCGACAGCTCCATCAATGCAGTCGATATGGCACTCCTGAAGCGGATTTTGCTCAACGCATAACAGAAAAGCAGCCGCTCTGTGTCATGCAGAGCGGCTGCGGCAGTATAAACGCCGCAATTTTTAAGGAATAATCCGCAATGCCCCTCTTGAAACCGCTGCGGTCCGGTTCTATAATGAAAGGAGAGAAGAAAGCAAACTGCCAGAGGTATGAAACCGAATGACCGGAATGATCTCTAATCATTTATTAGGAGGATACAAACATGAAAAAATGGAAAGCTTTACTGACAGCTGCTGTTCTTGCATTTACAACGATGCCCGGCCTCGCAAAGCCCGCGGTAGCGGCAGATACAATCAAAATCATGCCGGTCGGTGACTCTATCACCTTCGGTTATGGCGATACGGGCGGATACAGAAAGTTCCTTGACTACTTCCTGAAGGAAAAAGGATTTACAAACATTGACTTTGTCGGTCCTGAGGGACAGAACAACGCAAGCTTCAATTACAACGGCAAAAATGTGACTTATGATGATAACCACGCAGGATACAGCGGCTTCCAGATCAAGCAGCCTGCAAGCTGGGGACAGGACAGCAGCCTTTACAATAAGCTGAAGGAGAAAAACGCGGTAAAGCAGGCTCAGCCT
The DNA here is from genome assembly GCA_024695445.1 of Oscillospiraceae bacterium. GTDB lineage: Bacteria > Bacillota > Clostridia > Oscillospirales > Ruminococcaceae > Firm-04. The sequence continues at coordinate 13,840 of JAILIG010000154.1, read as the reverse complement.
GATATTATTCTTCTGATTATCGGCACAAACGATATGACTGCAAACCGTTCGATGAACGACTGCGCAAATGACCTGAAAGACCTTGTGAACTATATGCTGGATGATATGCCAAGCGGCGGTAAGGTCTTTATGGGTTCGATTCCTGAGTTCACTGCATACGGCGGAACGGACGGAAGAGTGACACGGTATAACAATACCGTGAAGCAGGTGGCAGACGACTTCAAGAACTCCGGCAAGAATGTTGAATTTGCAGATGTTCACGGCTGCCTGAACGGTACCGCAGATCTCGGCTTTGACGGTCTCCACCCCAACGGAACCGGCTACGAGAAAATGGGCAAATTCTGGGCGGAGACGATTGAGTCGTATCTGAAATCCAGCGTGGAAACCACGACGACAACCACTACGACAACAACGACAACTACGACGACCGAATCCACAACGACAACCACCACAACGACGACCACTACCACACTGACAGAAAGCACACAGTTGACGGAAACCACGGAAGAATACTCCGAGATTCCCGGTGATGTGGACTGCAACGGTAAGGTACAGGTTGCTGACGCGGTTCTGCTGGCCCGTTATCTTGCAGAAGATCCGGTTTCGGTCACGACACAGGGACTTCGCAATGCAGAGGTGAATTCCAACGGGAATTCCCTGAACAAGCTGACAGCAGATGACCTCGGCACGATTCTTCAGATTCTGGCCGGTTTTACCCATTTAAGTTAAACATAATATCGGAAAGCCCTCAGATTTCTCTGAGGGCTTTCCTTTTTGAACCGGGACACATCAGACCGTGTCCCGCTTATGGAACAAAACACAGCTTAACAGTCCGAACAGAAGAATATATACACCGGCGATCGTGACCGCTTTCCACGCTTCCTGACCGCTGATTCCTATCGTCAGAGCTCTCATCTGACGATAAACCGAAATGTTGAAAAAATTGAACTCCATATCCATCTTGGCAAGCAGCAATTCCAGCAAACCGTAAATCAATTCCGGAAGCAGACCAACGATGTAAAGCACTGCAAAAGTAATCGAGCCGGCAATATTTCGCAACAGAAGCGTGACAAACATCAGCAGGCACATGGAGCCGATCATGAGGATATAATTCACACCGAAATACACCCAAAAAGTAAATGCTTCAAATGCACCGCAACTGCCGAATGCCAGCAGACAGCCGAGCCATGCTGTCAACGCCAGCAGAAGAAAAGAAATCAGAACAAAAATGCTCAGAACAATCGCTTTTGACAGAATATAAAAGTATTTTCTTTTCAGTGTGCCGGAGACATTCTTGATATACCCCTTCTTCCGGTCATGATGTAGCAGCAGCACAAAATAAATCGCAAAGTTCAGCCGGATCATTTCCATATTGGAAATAAACACATCCACAAAGGATAATCCGGCGTGTCTCCCCTCTGCATACGATGTGACAAGAATCACCAACAAAGCACAAATCGCAGGAAGCAGCAGACAGACAAATGTCGCCATCTTTTTTCGCATTGCAAAGAAATCAAACCGAAGCAATCCAAGCATCAGACTCACACCCCTTTCTGTCCGCCGATCATATTCAGATAATACTGTTCCAGGTCAATCCCCTGCTTTGCAATCTCGTAAACCTTGATTCCGTTCTGAACCAGAAGTTCCGTAATCTCTGCGGTACGGTCTGTGCAGCCCATCAGCTGGAGATCGCCGGACTCCATGCAGGTAATTCCGGTAATCCCGATTCCACCGAGCAAAGCAGACGCAGCATCCCGGTCATTGACCGACAGCCGCACGGATTCCGTACAATCAGAAAGCAGCTGTTCGCCTGTAATCTCACGGAGCAGTGAACCCTTTTCAATAAAACCGTAATCCGTGGCAAGCTTTGAAAGCTCTCCCAGAATATGACTGGAAATCAGAATGGTAATCCCCTGCTCCCGGTTCAGCCGATGCAGAATCTCTCTGATTTCTGCAACACCGGTCGGATCAAGGCCGTTGATCGGTTCGTCCAGAACCAGCAGCTGCGGCTTACCGATCAGCGCAAGACCGATGCCGAGGCGCTGCAGCATACCGAGAGAAAACTTTCCGGCCGGCTTTTTTTTGACATTTGACAGGCCGACCAGCCGCAGAATCTCCTGAATCTGCGCGGGATCATCCCGACCGTAGAGCCTGGCCTTTGCGCGCAGATTGTCGGCTGCGCTCATTTTATCGTAAAAGCCCGGTGTTTCAATCAGATTTCCGATCTGATCCGGGCCGATGCCAACCAGCTCAAAGCTGCCGGAAGTCGCATTTGCAAGATTGCAAATCATCTTCATAAAGGTCGTTTTGCCGGCGCCGTTCCGCCCGACCAGACCGTAAATCGAACCTTTCCGGATGTTGACCGAGATTTTATCCACAACAGTATGTTTCCCGTACCGCTTGGACAGCTCACGCGTTCTTAAAATGTATTCGTCCATTGTGACACCTCCGATGAACTAGAATCGCTTTAGTGATTATACCATAAAACGGCAAAATAATCAAGCTTTTGCGCAATTCTGTTAATCCGGAGAGCAAAAAAGCAGACGGGAAAAAGCATCTTTCCACGTCTGCCGGAAAAAAAGCGGTCTTCAAGCAAGCCTGGTAACAAGCGTAACCGCAAAACACCCGTCCTGAATATCAGCATAAACCTCACCGCCCATCAGCGACATGAGACGCTTGCAGATAAACAGTCCGAGACCGTTCCCCTGCACACTTCGTGCATTGCTGCCGCGATGAAAGCTCTCGAATATTTCCGGCAGCTCTTTCCGGTCCAGCGTGCAGCCCGTATTGGAGACGGTAATCAGTTCACAGCCGTCCATTTTGTCAAAGTGAAGTGCAATGCGCTTGCCGTCGCCGTATTTGATCGCGTTTTCAATCAGATTTTGCAGACACTCTCCGAGCCGGTCCGGATCACAGGAAAGCAGGCAGTCATGGTATTCACCGATCTCAAACAGCGTACCCGAAACGGAAACCTGCGGCGCATACCGCGCATGGAGCTTCTCAATCACCTGACTCAGAAAGGCCTCGCCGCGCTGCACCTCAAACTGCATGAAATCATCGCTTGCGGCTTTCGATATCTCGCTGACAAAATGTTCAATCTCGTCTGCGCGGCTGTCAATGCTTTCCGCCGCGGCACGGCGTTTTTCTTCGTCCTTGTAAAGCCCCTTTGCAAGTGCCTTTGCATTCAGCTTGATTGCAGAGAGCGGCGTTTTGATATCATGCGAAAGAGAGAGCAGCAGGAGCTTTTTATCGCGCTGCATCGTAATCTCTTTCTTTCGGCTGTCCTCTATGCTCTCGCGCAGAAGATTGACGCCCCACATGAACCTCCCGAAGAACCTGCTTTTTTCTTCGGGGATTTCAACTGCGAGATTGCCTCTTGCGAGCTCCTGCGGTACGCTGTTCAGCCGGCCGAAAGGCAAGAGAATATGCCTGCGGATGTAATACAGCAGTCCGAGCACAAACAGGAACAGTATCAGAATCACACAGTTGACCGCAATCGCGGTGCGGCTGCTGTTCTCAACAGTATATTCGGCACGGTACAGCTGCCCGCCTGCCTCCACGATCACATACGGCCGGTCTGAGCGATAAAGGCCGTCGCCGGTAAACACGCCGGTGATGTGTGGGTATTTCGCAGAGTCCCAGCTGCCGGTCTCCGCAATCTCATCTGCAAGCCGTTTCGCTTCGACACGGTAAATACCGTCCTCGCGGTTCTTCTGCCAGAGAAAAAAAACATTCAGTCCGGCAGTCACCAGCAAAAACAGCACGATGACAGCCGTAGAAAGCTTTCGAAACGTGCTCATACGAATTTGTACCCCACGCCCCACACGGTCAGCAGACGCCGGGCGTTCTTCGGATCGTCACCGAGCTTTTGCCGCAGGCGGTTGATGTGAACAGGCAGCGTCTGCATTTCAGAATCGCTGTCGCTCCCCCATACCGTGCTGAAGAGATACTCTTTTCTGAGCGCCTTGCCCTGATTCTCGATAAGCAGCTGAAGCAGGTCAAACTCCTTTGCAGGCAGTTCTGTCGGAACACCGTCGATCTCGGCTGTCCGGTCGGCAAGATTCAGTGTCACGCCGTCCGCAGAGAGGATGCTGCGCTGATAGCGCCGCTTGAAAATTCCTTTGATCTTCGCAATCAGAATGTCCACATCATAAGGCTTTTCAATATAATCATCCGCGCCGAGATCAAGGCCGTTCAGCTTGTCTTCCTTTTCTGTCCGCGCACTGACAATCAGAATCGGTGTATCTGCTTTTTCACGGAGTCTGGAACACACAGCAAAGCCGTTGACATCGGGCAGACCGATATCGAGTACCACAAGCCTTGCACCGTACCGTTCATACAGCTCCAGCGCACGCATTCCGCTTTCCACAGCAGATACGGTATAGCCCTCCTCACGCAGAAAATCTGTCAGAAGGGATGCAAGCTCTTTGTCATCCTCGACAATGAGAATATCTGTCATAAGAATCACCACCTGCTGTTATTGTATCATATCCGCGAAAAAAAAACAAGTATCACCAGCCCTGCTCCAGCAGCCAGTTATTCAGATCCCGCTCACGGCCGCGCAGTTCGCTGTCTGTCCCTTCAAAATGTCCCAGCTTCTTTTCTCCGACGATGCTGCCGTCTACAATATACAGCACACGGCTGCACTTCGCCGCTACCTTCGGATCATGTGTCACGCAGAGGATCGTCGTGCCGTCACGGTTGAGGGAAAGCAGTTCGTTCATGACCTCATCGGAGCTGGAACGGTTCAGCGCACCGGTCGGCTCGTCTGCAAAAATCATGCGCGGGCTGTTGATCATGCTGCGGCAGATGCAGGCGCGCTGCAGCTGACCGCCGGAGACCTCGTTGATGTCATGTTCGCCGATATCGGCAATGCCGAGGCGGTGCATCAGCGATCTGCCGCGTGCTTCGGTTTGCCGGCGGCTCTCGGTGTGTTTCCCGGACTTGACAGCCGGCAGGATGATGTTGTCCAGCACAGAGAGGTTTTTCATCATATACATCTGCTGAAAAATAAAGCCCATTTCATCCAGCCGGAGCCTTGCAAGCTCTTTGTCGCTTAACCCGGCTGTCTCCCTGCCGTCAAACAGCACCTCCCCTGCCGTTGCACGGTCGAGGCCGGAAACACAGTAGAGCAGCGTACTCTTGCCGGAACCGGACGGTCCCATGACTGCAATCATCTCGCCCTCGGAAACGGTGAGATCAATGTTTTTCAGAACATTGTTCTGACGCTTGTTGACAATATAGGTCTTGCATAGCCCTTTTGCCTGTAAAACAGCTTTCATAGCGGTATCCTCCTTATTCGATGCTTGCCGTATCGCAAGCCTTGATTTTTTTTGTATAAAGTGCAGTCGCGGCCGCGCTCAGCACGGTAACCGCAACAATCACAGTCGGATACAATCCGAAGATCTCCCGCGCTTTGATCAGATAGCGGATATGACCTGTTGCACCCATGATTCCGAAAATCGGATCTATGACCAGCTTGGTCAGCGGCAGAAACAGCGCCGCCGAAAGCACGATTGACGCGAGGCTTATGATCCCGAACCGGAGCGTGTGGTGCAGAATCACGGAGCTGCTGCTGAAGCCGGTGGCCTTCATCAGTGCAATGCCAGTCTTTTCTTTTGAGATGAAGCTCCGCTCCATCAGGACACTCAGCAGGACAATGATAATGAGCGTCAGGATCAGCACAAGGTTTTTAGCCGTTTTGATTGTTTCTCCGACACCCGTTATATCCTTGACATAGCCCTCTGTGTCCAGAACATCCTTTGTATCCAGAATATCCCGGAGCGTTTCGATTCGCTCGGATATGACCGCGCTGTCAGGCTCATCGTCAAAGATGATCTGAAATGCAGCTGTACTGCTCACCAGATAATCGGGAATGCTGACATCCTCATGAAGTCTTGCGCACGCTCCGAAATTGTCAAGCGTCTGAAACAGTGCCGTAATAAGGAATTCACGCTGCTCGCCCTCGATTTTAGCCGTGACATGATCGCCGATCCCGACATTCAGCTTTTCAGCTACAATGTCCGTGACTGCAATTTCGTCCGGTGAGAGCGGAGCCGAACCGGCCGTGTATTCATAATCTGTGGTCTTCGTATCGCTGCATTTCATGAAGCAGATCTGGATTCGCTTTCCGTTTGCGGATATGGGCAGCTTATACCAGCCTTCCATATAAACACTTGCAGGCATCCCGTTTTCGGAGAGAATCGTTTCAATTTCTTTGTTTGCCTCCGGAATGGTCTTCATTCCTGCCATGATATCCATGAATCTGCCGGAATCTGACAGGTACGCATCACTTTCGGTCACAGAAAACAGGTACAGAATGCTCTTGCTTCTGAGCGTATCCGCGGTGACGGCCAGCACCATGACCAGTGAGGCACAGATCGTAAAAATCAGCGTCAGGACACCGTACTGCCGGATCTCGCTCAGAACATCGTTCAGTGCGAGGAAATTCGTGCAGCCAAGGCGGCTTCTTCCGAGGCGAAGAAGGCTGTGCCTGCGGAAGCGCTCCCCTGTCTGGCCGCTGCGGACAGCATCAATCGGCGAGAGCTTCCGGATCTTTCGCGTGCTGCCCCAGCTGAACAGCAGAATCATCAGAACGACTGCCGCACAGCAGAGAAGGCCGATTGCGGTCCCGTGTTCACTTCCAAGCACCATATTGCTGCTTACGCTTTTCATCAGCAGGCGGCTGAACGGAATGCTCACGAAAAAACCGATCACCGCACCGATTACCGCGATGCCGAGATACTTTACAAGGTAGAGTGAACGGATCATGCCGTTCGGCAGACCGACCGCCTTCATCACACCGATCTCACGGAATTCCTCGGCGATCGTGAAACCGATCGTAAACCGCAGCACCACAAATGCGACAATCATCAGGCCGATGCTGATGATCAGAACGATCACCGCAACCAGCATATACATGATATAACTCGTTCTGATCATACTGTTGTCGCACGAAAGCATGATGCCTGCGGCATCTGTCAGTTCAGATTCCAGCGCATCAGCGTCATCTGTACTGATATAGAACACATGACCGATGCTGTATTTTCGGACAGTATCGTCCTCATAAAGTGTGCGGAAATCTTCGCTGTTCAGCAGAAACCGCGGGTTTCCCATCATCTCGGAACCGAGCAGCGCGTCCTTTGCAAAGCCGGCCACCTTGAGCGTAAGCTCAGTATCGCCGAGCCTGACCGTAAAGTGCTGACCGGCTTCGACGCTGTCACGAAGCGGAAGGCCGCCGGTCAGGTAAACCGTGCCTTTTTCGATATCGTTGATGATCCGGTCCTGCATATCAAAGAAACTGAGCTTGCAGTCAGAGATATCGCAGAGCAGAGAAACACCGAACTGTATTTCATTTTCTCCGTCTGTACTGACACTGTCAGACGACGCAAAGATCACCTGCTCTGAATGGCATTCCTTCACATTCCGGTTCTTCTCCAGCAGCACACCGGCCTCATCTTCGCCGCCGATATTCCGCGAGATTACATAATAGTCTGCCATGCCGGCCTTGTCAAAATAATAATTCAGGCCGCTTGTGACCGCAATGATGTTTTTCATGCCCGCCGCCGCGAACACCGTACAAAGAACCACGAACAGCAGCAAAATCATGTTCATTGTTCTTTTGCGCTTCAGATCCTTTTTCAGGATTCTCAGGAACATTTTTCATACCTCATTTCCGTTTCAGGTTTCCCTATGGTCAGATTATAGCACGAAAAATCTTAATAAGTCTTTAACAGAAAAAAAGCAGGCGCGTTCATGACAAATCACGGCCAATGAACCCGCAGCCTTTCACAAAGCACCGGAACACATCCGGCGTATGTTCATATCTTTTGTGCTATACTGGAAACAGAAAGGGCTTCCTCGGCTGCAGAACCTCAGTATACCGGAAGAAATGCACATTTGAGGCGGAATGTCGTTCAATACGAATGAAATAGAATCAAAACAACCCGTTAAACGGGAGATTTGCAAAAGCCCTATAAGGGCTTGTTACTGACGCTGCCCCTTTAAGCAGAAACAGGAGCGGTTCGCTCCTGTTTCTTTTGTAAGTTTCACTTCGTAATCAGCATCCTTTTCAGCAGCGTAAGGTCAACGGCATTCAGCCGACCGTCGCCGTTCATGTCGCCGGCCTTCCAGTTCGGGAGGACGGTATCCGGTACGGCAAGCAGCCATTTTTGCAGTTGAACGGCATCGGCAATACTGACCATTCCGTCCGCATTGATATCGCCCGCAACCGTTTCCGCCGGAACGAGCAGCAGTCTGTTAGTAGACAGCGTATTCCTGTTATCAAACCGGACTGTCGGATTTTTTCCCGCAGCAAACGGATTGTCGCTGTCATACATTGCAAGGCAGATGACTGCGTTCTCATCGAGTTTGCCGTCATATTCAAAGAGGAACGACTTTTCTGCGCCGTCAGGGAATGTTCCTTTTTCGATTCTGATCGGTTTACCGAAGGATTTGTGCTTGCTTCCGTCGGCATCGGTAATTTCCGCGCAGAGATCAATATTGAAGTATGCAGGTGCAAGGCCTGTGTTTTTGATTCGCAGGGCGAGCTTGTTTCCGTACCGGACAGCAGATGTCACGGTAAAATTGTAGCCTATTTTATTGCACATTTCATCTATCACATCCTTTTGCTCCTGATAGAATTCATAGCTGCAATGGCTGTCCTGATCGAGCGCAAAGATTGACATATGCGGTATTTCGATCGTTTCACGGAATCGCTGCGGCGTCCAGTTCACAAGGGAATACGCATTTTCTCTGACCGTGTCCCGCATCCACGCATACGGCCAGTAATTCTCCCCGACAACCGGCATATTTGCTTTATAGGTCGGCAGCAGGCTCCATTCGACATTCGGCATGGAAATCAGACCGTCATCCCGCTTTGTGATGCCGATGGAAAGCGCATACTGATAGATCTCGCCGCGTGCATTGGAAGGCAGCACAAGCAGCGTCCTGTCAAATGCCTCTGCATAGCATTCCAGCATATCCTTCTGAATGTCCAGAGCAGGCATATATTTCTCATCGCCGACTGCAAACGAATTATGCCATTCCCCGTAATCGCCGAACGGTCTGACATCAATCAGCTCCACTCTCGCGTCGCCGTCATATTTTTCTGCCAACGCCCTGACAAAATCCTTGTGCGCCTGCAAATAGATCGGATCGTCCCATTTCGGGAATACGACTTCTTCTCTGGGGTTGTCGCGGGATTCTGCGGTGTTATTCTTTGCGCCTTTGTCATATACCCACTGCGGAACATAATCCTCTGCCAGATACGACGAATACGGCATGATGCGGATTTCGTAGGTCATTCCGTGCTGCTCACAGGCATCGAGCATCTCGTCGATTTCGTCCCATTGATACACGCCCTCTGCCGGATTGAGATCATTCCAGTGCGGTGAGCCGCTGACGATCGTGACAACATTCCACGCGAGATTATCCGCAGAACCGCCGATGCCGTACTCAAATGCATCGCTCAGCATATACGGCGAATACGCTGTCATCACAAAGCCCTTATGCGGATTGGAAACCGCTTTGCCTGAAATTGCCGTTTCATAAATCGCTGTGGGCAAACCGAAACCGTACTGCGGTCCGGGTTCTTCCGGTTCTGCATGAGGAAAAAGCTGCTCACTGACCATTTTCGCCTGTCTGTCCGCGCCGAGCGCGTTCAGATGCAGACCGTCCGAAGCATAATAATCATTCTGCTCAAAATAGTGATTTTCCAGACAAAGCTCCAGCCACGGACGGAACAGGTCGATCACGCCGGTCTGTTCTGTCTCTGCAAGCTCGTCAATCACATCGCCGAACCACCTGTACGCAGGGAGCGGATACTTGAACGGATCGCTGCTTTCTCCGTGCTGCTTGACCAGATACACCGTCATGCCTTTTTTCTTTGCACGGCGGATCATTTCCGTCATATTGGTCTTGTAATCGGACGGATCGGGATTCGTTGTGTTCTGCTTGGTATAATCATTGATTCCGACGGCAAGCAGAAGGATATCGCCGGTTTTTCCGTATCGCTCGGCTGTGGCAAAGGAATATCCAAGCAGATCGGCTGATGTGATGCCGCTGACAGAGATGTTTCTCACATCATATTTTTCAGTATCAATATAATTGCAGAGATACTGTCCCCAGCCATGCACGGCATCATCAGACACATTGTAGCAGCTTGCAGCAGTCGAATCACCGCCGGCCCAGATCGTCGGTTTTGTTTCAGTGCCGGTTGAGGTCTGCTCAATTTCCAGCGCACTGATCGAAAAAGATGATCCGACACCGGAGCCTGCGTAGATATTGAGCTGGCCGTCCGTCACCGGTATCGTAAAGGAATCCGCAGCATTGCTGCCCGTCAGAAAGTAAAGCTGCGGCACACCTTCTGCGGAGATCGTTGTGGAACGGTCGTCGCCGGTCGTGACCGTGATTTTATATACGCCTTTCGGCAGATCAACATTGAATACATGATTTGCCACATCCGACTTGAAGCGTACCGCATCTGCGAGCGCTCCCGTTCCGCTTGCCGGAACATCCTCAACCGCGGCGGTATTTACAAAGCCGTATCCCTTTGCGGAATGATATCCGTCTGCTGCGGAGACACCGGTATAACCGTCCGTCGTTCCCAGTCCGCCGAAGTCAAACCGTATCAAAATCAGCGAATCGGCGTTCACATCTGCTTTCAGCGGTACGGAAAGCATCGACATTGCTCCGGCTAGCGCCGCTGCAAGTAACCGTTTCATAGGAATCAGCTCCTTTCTCTCATCAAATAAAGGAAGTGTTCACTGATTTCATTATACTTTATATACCGCGCTTTGTCAACAAAAAAAGATGACTGCGAATTGTAATGAATCATGAATTATGCATGGCACTCGAAGTGTCTCCATTCAAACCAATATGTTCATAAGATAAAGGCGACTTCTCCGTGACAATAAAGCAATATCATCCTGCCCCAAACCTCCTGTTACATCATCGCCGCCCGGACTGTTATCAAATGAAAAAGCCACGCCGAGGCGTGGCTTTTTCTGTGTTAAATTGTCTCAGAACCGATAAACTTGCTCCATACCGGCTTGTTGATGCGCTTCAGAATCATTTCAGCAGATATAGATATTGCACATCTTCGAATGTGACGGCAAAGCGATCGGAAAACGGTCTTCCGGTGATGACAAGTCCGCTCTCAGCCTCGAGGAGTTTTTTAGGGGTGACGCTACGGTCCTCTATAATACCCGATATCGTATCTATCACTTCACCTGAAGATGCAACTGTACCGCCGCCGTTCAGTATAAACAGGACGCCGGTTCCGTCTGAACTTGGCATAATTTCAAGATCTAAGGTCAGATCAATCGTCCTATCGACGTAATAATCAGGCGCATCGTTTGGATAATGATTCTCCAGAGTGATACAAGAGCGGCAATATCTTTCTGTATCCTCCCTATAATCGTAGGTACATTTCGTGTGGATAGAGAGCGTACCGAGTCCTGTTTTTGTGATTGGATCGAAGCCGCCTTCCACTTTTACGCCGTCTTGGCTGCAGCTGATTTTTCCGTCTGCCGAGACCGAAATCTCAGCATTCTTCAGAAGCGTCCATACCTCTGATTTATAAGACCCCGGTGAAAAAAAAGGATAATTTCTTTTTAGAGAGTCATCTTTCCATACGATTACTTCGTTGCCTTCTGTGTCCGTTTTTACGTCTTTAACCCTATAGAATATTGTGTATTCACTATAGTTGCTGTTTGGGTGTGAACATCCGGAATCGTCTACCGTTTTCTCCAAAACAAGGCTCGTGACTTTCTGATCTGTAAACTCCTTCAGGAACCCGTGTGTCCGGAGTTCTTCCCGGAATTTCTGGATTGCCACAGATTTTTCGTTGTTCGATGCGAGATCGACCCACCAGTTGAGGATGTCGCCGTAATTGTAGCTGTTGTCGACTTTCGCTGCCTCCGCAAGCTTGTCCTCGTCCACATACTGAGACACAAATGAACGGACATTAACAAGTCTCTCGAGGCGTGCGGTGAGATTATAGTCGTCCGGTGTTTCCTCGCCGAAGAATTTGCGGTAGGCACCGGAATAGAGTGCGCCGTATCCGCTGGTCATCATGGTCTCGATGCAGGCACGCTCGGTCTTTTTGATCTCCTCGGCAGTCTTCTCCTGCTGCACACGGAGCTCAAAGTACTGCATCAGTCCGTCCTCTGCGCGCTGCTGGAATTCTTTTATATAGCGCGGCGGAAGCTCCTCGTAAGTACTGTACGGCCAGCCGTATTTTTCACAGATCTCGCTGACTTTGTCGAGATTGTAGAAACGGGCAACGCCCTTTGCCATGGTAAATCCGCTGGAGGTATTCAGATAAGTAAGGAATGAGTCACGGTTACAGGGGATGACCTCGTTGCCCCAGATGTCCTCCGCACCGTTTTTATAGATTCGATAAAGCTCCTCGATCTGATTAGACTTCCAGTTGGTGAACTCTTCGTTGATTCTGGCGCCGAGATAGGCGACCGCTTTGGTTCCGAGCTCGACTGCCGGATGGATACCCTGCAAGATGCTGCCGAGCTCCTTCATCGCAGCAGGAGGATCGCCGCCCGCCATATATCCGGCCATTCTGGCAATGCCGTTTGTGCTGGAAAGAAGCTTTGCAGTCGTGCTTCCGGCAAATTCGCTGCCGAGAACCTTGTCAAGGCGATCTGAAAATTTCAGTTCATCCCAGGAGTTCAGCAGCGCGTCGGTGATCGCGTCCTCAAGGCCGCTCAGCGCAGCTGTGCCGTCGTTGTCATAGAAGCCTCTTGTCAGCGTGGTGGTGTATTTCGTTGCCGACTCGATAAATGCCTTGTTTTTGCCGGTGAATCTGCCGCCGAGGAAGTTCAGGGAACTCTGGATCAGGTCTTCCGTCGCCTGCTTTGTCAGTCCCATCGCTTCCGCTTTTAAACGCACATACGGCTCAAGTTCCGATGCTGACTTTTTGCTGTTTCCTCTTGCGACCGCAAGCTTGGTAGAATAGCTATTCAAAAACGCTTCGATCTGCTCCTCATTCGTCAGCTTTGCCGCGCCCCAGAAAGAAAAGTGCGGCAGATCGATCGTCATTGTCCCCGCAGTCAGATCGTAGCTGTCCGGGAAGAGATAGCGGCACGCACCGGTTTCTTCGTCGTAATAGACGAACACATAGCCGCCGAGATCCTCCGGATCGAACGCTCCGGGAATGGGGGCAGTGAGGAAAACATCGCCGGAAAGCGGCAGACCGTCGTAATCCGGGCTGCTGATGTCATACCATTGGCCGACCAATTCAAATCTGTCATCATCGGCAAGTCCGTCCGGCACATTGATTTCGGTGATGGTGACCTCAGGCTTATGCGCCGGCTGCAGCTGATTCAGCAGCTCGGTCACATCCGTGATTGTCACAAGCCCGTCGCCGTTGAAATCCGGCTGTCCGGAAAGAATGCGGTCAATCTCATCCTGTGTCAGCGAGCTGTCCTCGGTGATAAACCGGATCAGCAGCACAGCGTCCGCGACGGTGATCTCGCCGTCACCGTTAAAATCGCCCGATACCGATGCAGGAGAAGTAAGCGCCTCAAACCTGCGATCGTATTTGTTTGCGTATTCCTCTGCCGTGGAGCCGACGAAGCCGTGGATTGTCGCGGAACTATAAATCGTACTGACATCGTCAAACAGTATGCAGGCAGGATTCAGAATTGTGATATCGGACAGGGCGGTGCAGTTAAATGCATCATGTTTGATCTCCTCCACATTTGCAGGAACCGTCACCTCTGTCAGAGGGCAGCCGCAAAATGCCAAAGCACAGATGCTGTTGACTTTGGACGGAATGGAAATACTTGTCAGCTTGCAGTCCTCAAAAGCACCGTCTCCGATA
>JAILIG010000129.1 GCA_024695445.1 Oscillospiraceae bacterium | reverse complement strand
TGCGCCTCATGCGGATATGCAGCCGCTGGATGAGTCTCTGCGTTATCAGTCTGCCGCACATCTGCAGAATACGGAGAGCTATCCATTGGATGAACCCCGGACAGTCAAGCAAAGGCTCATGGAAATCGGGCCTATGGTGCTGAATTATTTTAATTCCCATGATAAAGAAGATGCAATTTCCGGACAGCACGGCTATTATAATCAGGATTTTTTGGAGAAAAAGGAAAAGGACACTGCGTAAGTCAATAAGGGTTTGGGATTATCCCAATCTGCGGAGCAGACAGACAGCTCCACATTCATCTTCTGTATCTGAAAGTGACAGAAGTGATGCGGGTGTGGAGCTGTCATGCCGTCAAGGTCGCAGACTTTGCACAAAGCCGGGAGGCACCCCCGGCGGTCTGTTTTGTATGCCCCATGAAATGAGGGGCGTACAAAACAGGTATTGTGTAACATTATACCCGAAGTGTACGCAGTTCCCTGAAATGCCCGAAAACAATGTGATAATTCTGTGAAAACCGAAATGCCATCTTGAAAAAGAAAAGAGGAAATGCGCATGGAACAGTTCAGTGTAAGCTTCACACTCGGCAAAGGCAGCGAGCTTCACGGAGGCAATGTCTCTCACAACAACCGTGAGTTCCTTGCCGGTAATGTGAACGATGCGCGGTCTCCTTTGAACGTCTGCTTTGCCAGAACTGACATCGAAGCAGCCTATCATCAGTTGTTCGACAAAGCACTGGCAGAATACAATGCCAGACAAAAACGACCGTGCAGAAGAATTGAAGACTACTATGATCACATCGATTCCGGAAACCGAGAAGCACCGTTCTATGAAGTCGTCGTTCAGTTCGGTGACAGCATCATGGCACCGGTCGGTTCAGAACGCGGAGAGCTTGCAAAGCAGATGCTGATCGAATACATGGAAGACTTTCAGAAACGGAATCCGAACCTTCATGTCTTCAATGCGATGCTGCACATGGATGAGGCAAGTCCGCATCTGCATATTGACTTTGTCCCGTTCTACACAAAAGGCCGCGTGAATGGTCTCAGCAAAGGCGTATCCATGAAGCAGGCTCTGGATGAAATGGGCTTTCGTGCAAAGGGCAGAAACGAAAATCGTCTGGTCGAGTGGGAGCGTGCTGAGAAAAAAGTCATGGATCAGATTCTGGAATCACACGGCTGCATCCGTGAGGACAAGCATGTGACCCACAAGCACATGAGCGTTGACGAATACAAAGTCATGGTGAACCGGAAAAAGCTGGAACAGGTTCTGCAGGCAAGGCTCGGACTGTCCGGCACGCAAAGAAAGACACAGCAGGAGCTTCTGGCTGACCTCGCTGCATCACAGCAAAGAGTTGCCCGGCTCGAAAAGGAGCGCCGGTCTCCGTACACAAGCTTCTATTTTTCATCCGCAGACAAGCAGGCATTCGTGCAGGAAGAAATGAAAAAAGCCGGAATTCATTTCCGCGAAACAGATAACGGCTTTGAAGCACCGGAGTGTCATGCGAAGAAGATCCGTGAGATCGAGCGGACATACAAAGCGCCGCCCTCGACAATCCGGGAACGGCTGCGTGATGATATTGATACCTGTCTTTACAGATCGGGAGACTTTGAAGAGTTCATCCGAAAACTTCAGGAAGCCGGACTGGAAGTGAAGCACGGCAAGTATATTTCAGTGAAGCCGCCTTACGGTCAGCGGTTCATCCGATTGAAATCTCTTGGTGACTACTATGATGAGTTCTCGCTGAAGAAGCGCCTGAAAGCCAAAGGCAGATTTGAGAAACGGCTGGGTGATGCGATCAGCGATGCAAAGAAACAGCAGAAGCCGACCGTCCCTGTGCTGCAGGAAGTGAGACATTATATCGTGGCTGTCGGTACCGGCAAGCTGCCAATCCGAAGGAAAAATCACGGTCTCCCGTACAGTTGGATCAACGATTCTGAACTGGACAAGCTCCTGCGCCTGAACGCGATGCTGAACGAAGGTATGACGGCGGATACAATCCGGCAGAAGGCAGAAGAGTTGGAGGCTGAAGCAAAAAAGAAGAGCGAAGAGCTTGAACAGGCCGAGCATCATCTGCGGGACTATCTGATCATGAAGGAAAAGATCGAGATGGTCTTTGAAGGGAAAAAATCCGATGTGTTCACGATTGAGCAGGCACGCTCTGCAGTCCGGAAATATCCGAACATCACGGCTGAGAACTATCGGAACATTGACAAAGTGGTCGAGCCGGCAAAAGAGAAAGTCCGTCAGCTGGCCGAGGAGCATCAGAGGCTACGGGACGAGCTGCGCGAAGTCACGGATGCACTGAGCATCATCGAGCGCGCGACAAATCATACATTTGTCGATCATCTGACCGAGAACCAGCAGCGGATCGAAGCATCGGAGATCCTCATGAACGGCATCTATCCGGGAGAAACGAGATGAAGAAACTGTCAGCATTCACGCTCAAAATGATAGCAGTCACGGCGATGACGGTTGACCATATAGCGCTGGTCTTCATTCAGCCGGGCAGCCTGCTGTATTGGCTCATGCGGTTGTTCGGTCGTCTGACCGCGCCGATCATGGCGTTCTTTATCGCCGAGGGCTTCCAGCACACACGAAGCCGGAAGAGATACCTCCTCCGGCTCGTTGCCTTCGCTCTGATCTCGCAGCCGGTCTACTTCCTCATGATCTTTGGAAGGCAGCCTACCAATGCGTTCGAGTTTCTGACAAATTGGAATGTGATGTTCTCTCTGGCAGTTGCGCTGCTTTCGCTGATCATCCTGAAATCCGAGTTGCCGGAAACGCCGCGGCTGATTCTGCTGGCGGTCTGTGTGTCGCTCGGCAGCTTCGTCGACTGGTCGCTGATGATCCCGGTCTGGGCACTGATCTTCTACATCTTCCGAGACAACTTACGGATGAAGGCGCTCCTGTTTACGGTCGCATCTGTTGTGCTGCAGACTGCGTTGTTCTATAAGAACTATGGGAGCTTCATTGAATTCAGCTATATGTACGGGACACTGCTGGCTCTCATCCCGCTGGGGATGTATAGTGGTGAGCGCGGGGGAGGGCGGCATAAGAAGCTTAGTCGATGGTTCTTTTATGTCTATTATCCAGCACATATGGCAACTTTGATTATGGCCGTACTGGTTGGAATTCGACTATTCAAATGAGCGTAATGATCCTGAGGAGAGAGAAGCCTTATTCAAACAGTAGATGTTGCCGGGAAAACGCCAACGAACAGCGCAAGATTGTTGACTGAGTCATCAACTGAAAAAACGAGCGGTCAGCCCGCACATGCTGACCGCTATATTATTACCAGTTATAATTTTCAAAGAGTTCTTCGTCCAATGCCTCTTTGATAAAGATACTAATTGACATCACGGTACTATTATCCAAATCATCTTCAAGCCAATATCCCTGAGGAGATTGATAATCTTCTTCCCAATCATCATATTCAAGGTCAGGATCAATTGCAAGTGCTTCATCTAGTTTCATGCCGATTGATATGCCATTAGGAAGCTTAGCATCACATCCGCTAGTAAGATAAATCTTGAATAATTTATCATTCGCGAAAAACAGGTGGATATTATCCTCTATTCTTATAATTGTCCACGGAACCGGATTAGTGCATTCGTTGTTTTCCCATACTTCTGATGTGTATTTCATACCGTGATTCTTTATTACAGTTTTAGCTTCATTTATGCTTTGATAGAGAAGAAATTCGCCATATCCCTTAAAAGGGACAATATTCTCAATAATGCTATTCATTTCCGTTTCCTCCTAAATAGTAATGTAGCCTTTTCCTTACCGTCGGTTTTATAATGCTCAGGATCAGTGCCAATAATCTTTATTCTACCATAATCAGTAGTGCTAATTTTAACATATGGTACATCACCGTGCCTCTTGCTTTGTAACCGTAAAACCATCCGCGCCTAGACCTACGATGTCCAAAATGGTATAATGAACTCCAAGCAGCTCCATGGAGTAATCTGGACAGTCCAATAATCTTGACTGGAGAGACTAGCATGAAATGCTGGTCTCTCCGGTCGTTTGAATTAGTGCAAATATACTCCATAGATCGATTTGAATCAGATGTGATTCTGAAAGGTCAATGCTGCTGTCTGCCAGGCCCTTCCTGATCAGATTTGCTTCCGCACAGGCGATCGTTGAGTACGCCCAGCAGGTGTTGCCAATCTGTGCCTTGAGCGGTGTCAGGATCTCCGGTGCTTCCTCCCTCCAGTCAAAGCGTGCGGGCAGTTCATCTGCTTCCTCCGCTGAAAAAGCAGGAACCGTCATGCCGGTGCAGCAGAGCGAGCAGGACAGCAGGGCAGCTGTCAGTTTGTGCAGAATGGATTTGTGTTTCATGTCGGCTGCTCCTTTCACGATTCCTGTTTTTGTAGCAAAAATGCAAGAATCCCGTTCGCATCCTCTGCATTGATCGCATTGTCCCCGTTCCAGTCGCCGGCAATCAGGCAGAGGTCTGTGCGCTGACTGCCGAGCAGCACCTGTTTGAGCAGCGTCAGGTCAACGGCATTCACCTTGCCGTCACGGTTCAGGTCTCCGCAGATAAAGGCTTCTGCGTCTGCAAATTCTTTTTCGGTAATCACATAGTCTTCGTTCGTATCATAGGCTTTTGAAACTGCCTGTCTGTAAAGCGAATCGGGATAATTCTGCTCATTGACCGCAATACCGTCCTTCGTATACAGCTTCGCTACTGTATTTCCGTATTTTTCTTTGGATGCTACTTCATCCCATACGCCTTCCGCTTTTTCACTGTATGTCTTGAAATAGGTTTTGCCTGTCCCATTTCCGTTCATATCGAAGTAAAGATCACATGTTTCTTTGATGCCGGTCTTGACAACAATGGAGAAATCCTGTCCGGCTGCGGCCTGACAGGCTGTATGCAGCGGATAGGTGTGATAGCCTTTGTACGGCTCCGTACCGCTGATCTGTGCGAGCAACTCGCCGTCCTGCGGATTTTTATAATCCGTATTCAGTGCATAGATGCTGATCTCATAGGTCTGATCGGGTTCATAAGTGAAGATGCCGGCAGCCGTCAGGTTTTCATCCTTTTTTGCTGTATAAACATTCGCGTATACAAAGCCCTTATCGTTGAATCTTAACCTGCCGACCGGAAGCCCGCACCACTGATAGATCCCGTCATAATTATCTGTCGGCTCCACGAAGAACTGCACGCATTCATTCAGAGAGGATTCATAGTAGGAAATATAGAAGTATCCATGATTACCATACTGATCTCCCCAGCTGTTCTTGCAGAGCCATGCACCGTCTCCGGGCGGTGTTTCAACGAAATCCTCCTTCGGGAAATGATCATCCCAGCCGCAGAGGCAGACTGCATGAAATCCGCCGTCCAGTTCACGCATATTGCTGCCGTTATAGAGGGTTTCATAATAACCGCCCTGCTCAGACAGACGGTTCGGCGTGGAAATAGCCGCATAGCCGATCTGCATGGCACCGTATTTCATCAGATTTTTCTTGATCGTATCCGGATCTGACAGCGGATATTCCACTGCATTCTGTAAATGGGCAATGGATTCATAGCGCCGCGATTCGTCAACCGGCTGTTGCTTTTTGTTTTCCTCTCCCGTCTCGGATTCCGGCGCGACGCCCTTCCAGCTGGCTAACACACCGGCAAAATTGATCGTAGTTGCCAGCGGCGTATATCCTTTTATACCCATCTCCTGACCGTCACCGTAAAGCGGATCAGTCGGATCATCCGGACTTCCCTTGCCATAAGTGAACCACGAAAAATGCGATTCGGACAGATCAATCGTATTGTCCGCCATTCCGTTTTTGATCATAAAGGATTCGATCGCCGCCATGCCGGAATAAATGCCGCAAGTGCCGCCGTACTGCTGCTTGACAGAGGTCATGGCGCCTTCGTCCCTAAGATCGAATTTTGCAGGCAATTCTTCGCTCTCATCCGCCGAAAACGCCGGAACCGTCATGCCGGTACAGCAGAGCGTGCAGGATAGCAGGACAACTGTCAGTTTGTGCAGAATGGATTTGTGTTTCATGTCGGCTGCTCCTTTCATGATTCCTGTTTTTGTAGCAAAAATGCAAGAATCCCGTTCGCGTCCTCTGCCTTGATCGCATTGTCCCCGTTCCAGTCGCCGGCAATCAGGCAGAGGTCAGTGCGCTGACTGCCGAGCAGCACCTGTTTCAGCAGCGTCAGGTCAACGGCATTCACTTTGCCGTCGCGGTTGACATCGCCGCGAATATATTGTTCGCCTTCCGCAAACTCCTTTTCGGTGATGACAAAATCACCGTTTTTGTCGTAAGCATCCGCAATTGCCTTCCGGTAAAGCAGATCGGGATAATTCTCCTCACTGACGGCAGTACCGTCTTTGGTGAACACCTTTGCCAGCGGATTTCCGAAATCCTTTTTTGATGTGGAATCGTTCCATTTGCCTTCCCCATTCTGATCGTGTGTCGTATAATAGGATTCTCCTGCGCCGTTTCCGTTTTTGTCAAAGTGGAGTGTCGTACCCTCTTTGATGCCGGTTTTGACAACGACAGAAAATTTCTGTCCGGCGCGAACCTGACAGGCTGTATGCAGCGGATATGTATGATAGCCGCGATAGGGCTCTGTGCCGCTGATTTGTGCGAGCAGCTTGCCGTCCCTCGGTGATTCATAACCGTCATTCAGCGCATAGATGCATATCTCATAAGGCAGATCGCCTTCATTCATATAGATTGCGGTGGCAGTCAGATTCTCGTCTTTGTCGGCTGTGTAGACATTGGCATAGCTCCAGCCGCGGCTGCGTACTGTATAGCCCGCATCTATGACGCCGCAATACTGATAGATGCGGTCATAATTGTCTGTCGGTTCCATGTCATACTGCACGATATCGTGGATTGATTGATCGTAATAGGAGATGTAGGTATAGCCGTCAACACCTGCTGATGTGTTCGGTCCCCAGCTGTTTTTGCAGATCCATGCTCCGTCTCCGGGCGGTGTTTCGAGAAAATACTCCTTCGGAA
Organism: Oscillospiraceae bacterium; assembly: GCA_024695445.1. GTDB lineage: Bacteria > Bacillota > Clostridia > Oscillospirales > Ruminococcaceae > Firm-04. The sequence goes on along the minus strand of JAILIG010000129.1, from coordinate 19,240 downwards.
AATTGTCGTCCCAACCGCAGAGACAGAGCGCATGCAGTCCGCCGTCCAGATCTGTCGGATTATTTTCCCCGCCGTTGCAGTCCCACTCAGACTGATAATAGCCGCCATGCTCGGAATAATGCTCCGGCTTTCCGATGCTAAAATAAGCCAGATGCATGCCGCCCTTTTCCATGATTTTTCGCTTGATCGTATCAGGATCGGATACCGGATACACAGAGGCATCCTGCAAATGTGCGACGGACGCATAACGCATGGATTCGTCAAACGGAACCTGTGCCTTATTTTCCGGCGTTTCAGATTCATAGACGACACCCTTCCAGCTGGCAAGCGTTGAAGCGAGCTTTATAAAATTGGTCGCCTTTTTATACCCATCTAACCCGAGCTCCCGCCCGTCACCGATGAGCGGGTCATCCGGATCGTCCGGGCTGCCCTTGCCGAAGGTAAACCATGAGAAATGCGATTCAGAAAGATCGAGCGAATTGTCCGCCATCCCATGCAGGATCATATTGGACTCAATCGCTGCAAACGAAGAATAGACGCAGCAGGTTCCTCCGTATTGCCCCTTGACAGGGGTCATTGCGCCTTCATCCCGCAGATCGAATTTCGCAGGCAGTTCTTTGGCATCATCTGCTGAAAAAGCCTGCACCGTCATGCCGGTACAGCAGAGCGTGCAGGACAGCAAGGCAGCTGTCATTTTGCGCAGAATAGATTTGTGTTTCATGTCGGCTGCTCCTTTCACGATTCCTGTTTTTGTAGCAAAAATGCAAGAATCCCGTTCGCGTCCTCTGCATTGATCGCCTCGTCTTCGTTCCAGTCAGCCGCTTTCCGGTCAATGTCTGTCCGTTCACTGCCGAGCAGGACTTGTTTCATCAGTGTCAGGTCAACGGCATTCACCTTGCCGTCACGGTTCAGGTCGCCGTAGATGCAGTCTTCAGTTTCTCCCTCATACTCTGTGTATACATGGATGCAGATATCTCCGACCTCAACTGCATAGCAATCTGTCCAGTCCCGGTATAATCGTTCTTCGCCTTCGCGGTATATTTTATAGAATGATGTCTTCTCCCGGTTACTGTGTGAATCTATAAACATACTGGCTCCGGACGGTGTTTTCAGTACAACAGAATACTGCTGTCCTGCTTTCACCGCAAGACTCTGCGGCAGTTTGTATGTGTGGAATCCTTTTCGCTTTTCCGTTCCGCGAAGCTGCACTGCAAGTGTGCCGTCGTCCGGATTCACGAAACCGGATTCCAGCTGATAGACTGATATTTCATATTCAGTCTCAGGCTCGTTTGTAAAAATGCCCACCGCAGCGATTACTTCATCTTTCTCCGCGGTAAATACATTTGCCGTAACGTATCCGATACCGGCACTCGGCGTTATAGAACGAACCTGTGCATTGTTGTAGTGATGCACTTCCCCGTAATTCGTAACAGGCTCAAAGTCATAATAGCTGACAAGCTCACTGCTGAGCGAAGGCTCATAATAGCTCAGATAGAAATAGCCGCCGTCCGAATTCGTGTAATCACCCCAGCTGTTCCGGAAGATCCATGCACCGTCACCAGGTGCCTTATGCGTAAAATTCTCTTTTGCGTAATTGTCATCCCAGCCGACCAGAACCACGACATGCCATCCCCCGGAATACTTGCCTTCCTGCAGTTCTTCCATGGTAAAATCCGGGAAATAATAACCGCCTTGTTCTGAGATCGGATGGTTGTTGCTGACATAAAAACCCCAGCGCAGCGGTCCTTTTTCCATAAGCTGTGTTTTTATATCCTGCGGATCTGTCTGATCGAAATAATCCGCATTCTGTAAATGCGCAATAGATTGATAGCGCATAGATTCGTCCAGAGGCTGTAAATCTTTATGCGGCGGAGCATCGCTCTCAAGGACAACGCCCTGCCAGCCTGTAAGACAGGCAAGCGGCGGTTCATAACCGCCTAAGCCTGGCACCGTTGTATAGGCTTTGACTCCGTAAGGGAACGAACTGCCGAAGCACGGATCATCCGGATCTGTCGGTGCAGGCTCGCCGCTGGAAAACCAGATCAGATGTGTTTCCGACAGATCAATGCTGCTGTCCGCCATCCCCTTTTTGATGAGATTGGACTCCGCGCAGGCGATGAACGAGTATGCCCAGCAGGTACCGCCGTACTGCATTTTGACCGGCGTCAAGATCTCCGGTGCTTCCTCCCGCCAGTCAAAACGAGCGGGCAGTTCTTCTGTTCCGTCTGCTGAAAATGCCGGAATCGTCATGCCGGTACAGCAGAGCGTGCAGGATAGCAATGTGGCTGTGATTTTGCGCAGAATTGATTTGTGTTTCATAATATCCCTCCCCAAATTTGGATCTGTCTTTTTGCGTTCCCCCTTGAAAGTTATACGGTGCTTTTTTCTTCATTATAGCATAGAGAGATACAGAACGCAATAGGGAATGAAACTATCACAAAAAAAGAAGGTATGCGTTAAAAGGGCGGTGCTGATATAGAAGTTTTATTCCAACAATAATCAGTAAGACTTTTTACAGCAGGCTATAACAAGAAAAGACAGATACTTCACATGAGGTATCTGTCTTTTTTCTGATATTAGTACGATCAGTCCGCTGCCAGCCTGTACTGCTGCCCATAAGCCGTATAGCTTTAATATCCTTGGCAGCACTTTCGCCCTCGTCTGTAAGAATCAGTCTTCGGGGATCATCTCTGTTGATCAGCCCCATTTCGCTAAGTGACTCTCCGATCCTGCTGACTTCATATTTCTTCATACCGTTTTCTCTTGCATACTCAGCATATTTTAGTGTCATACCATCCGACGAATAAAAAGCAAGCAGAAGTTTGGCTTGCTGTTCTGTTAGCTGCATATCGCACACCCTCTCCGTATTAGCGTTTGCTAACCATTATATCACCACTTCCGAAAAAAGTCAATAGGGAGATTAAAATAAAAAACGGGCAGTCTGCATTTTCAGCGACCTGCCCGTATACTTACTTGATATTTATGCCTTCAATCCCGTTTTTTTCCTCAAATTCCGGAACGGTCATATCGGCTCTCTTAGCGGCATCAGCTATCGTCAGGATACCGTCCTTGACAAGACCGATGGCTCACAAACTACAGCATGCAGCTCCAGCCGACTACGGTCCACTCCTACCGTGTCGCTTCCGACTGCCATATCAAGCGTGTCCTCGGGCACATTAAGCTTGATGAGCTGACCTATCCTGCGCAGGCTGCATTTCTCCCGCAAGCGTTCAAAGGAGCCTGAAGACTTTGTGTTCTTTACACGAAGCCTGAAGCATTACTCCCATACCGGCGTCTACAAGTCTTTCAAGACGGTCGTCGGTCATATCGGTTGTCCAAGCGCCCGTTTCCACGATCTCCGGCATACATATGCTGTCATGTCTCTGGAAGCGGGTATCGACCCGAAGACGATCCTAAGAGTGGATTCTTAACGGCTCTATCTAGTACCGTCAAAATAAAACAAGAAATTGACACAAATTGCTGGAAATCGGCGAACAGGACAATTTATTGCTCTTGCGCTATCTCTTGATTGTGACTTTAGTGCTATAGTCCTTTCGCTGAAGTCAAACAAAAAGGTCGCTTCATCACATGAAGAAAAATGTCCATGCGGGCGTTCAGCCGTAACCTTTGTAAACGAAAAGAGGACAGTCAAACGCCCCTGATTCTTTCACAGGCGGCTTGAAAAGATTTCAAGTAGGTACAGTAAAAAAGCCAGAATGAGTGCGTACCATGTTCCTTAGCGAACTGATTGCACCAGACGAGGTCATACCCTGTAACTACTCCGTCCAGGTTCATGTCGCCCTTGGCAATCTGCCGAAGCACCCACTGATCGTGGCTGTCGTTGGATGTACCGTTAAAATCAAAATCATAGTCCAGAATACCGTCAGAGTTCGTGTCATTATAGGAATAATTGCATTTCGTGAGGGCGGCCTTAGCTTTTGTAATTGTATCACTATAGTCGAGATATGGGTGAAAATCAATACCGTTCTGATCTATAAATATATCCTCATAATTGTGATGGTGCAATGTCCGCATCTGATTGTCGCTTTTCAGAAAGTATAAATAAAGAGTTCCGTAAGGCGCAAAGGTTAAATCATCTCTATCTTCATCCATACGATTCCAGTAATCGCATGAATCCCAACACGGATCACACTGATAATATCTCCCACTGATTTTTACAATATTCCAAGCATGGGCTGAACTGCCAGAATTTGCATTTACAACATATGACTCTATGCCGGCTGCTTTCAGCAGCATGGAATACGCTTTTGCATAGCCCTCACAAACTGATTCGCCGACACCAGTCCCCCTGATCTTTAGTCCGTAACTGAGGAACACACTGGAAGAGGTATGGTTCTCCGGATCTGAGTTTGTCTCTCCACTTTTCTGATCTTCATATCTGCAATGACAAACAAGCCAGTCATAGAGCTGACGTGCTTTGACCGCTTCGCTCATCCAGTCATCAACAGCACCATAGGTTGTCTTTGTTTTTACGATATAATCACACAGCGCGGTGCAATAATCATTTATAAATTTCACTTTTTCAGAACGCATAAAAACATTCTGAATCAGTTTCGGAATATGATTGGTCGTCTTGATATATGGCTCGCCGTTGCTGTCGATTCCATATGGCTTCGTGTTGTTTATTTTCGTTAAAGCTTTGCAATTGTGAAAAGCACCGACTTTAAAACTTACAGATGTAAAAGGATTCGAATATTTAGTGATGCAGTTTTCGTTCAGATTAACATTTGTTAACGCGGTGCATTCAGCAAAAGCTTTTTGATAAATCTCCGCCGCACCTTGAATATCAACTGTTTTCAAGGACTTGCATTCGTAAAATGCACATGTTCTAATCGTTTTTACACTGGAAGGGAGAACAACGCTTGTAAGTCCGGCTTTTTGAAAAGCGCCATATGCAACTGTTTTCAACGCTTTACCTTTAATGTCAAGCGTTTTCAGTTTTGAACATTCCGAAAAAGCACCTTGACCAATTGTCTGAACGCTTGACGGTATGACAATCTCTTTTAGATTTGTTCTGAAAAAAGCATATGATCCGATTTCTTTCACGGTGCTCGGAATTGTAACAACAGTAATTGATTTCGGTACTACTTCACCATTGACTTGGGGCGCAAAAGCATATTCACCGATAATCTTTACCGTCTTGTCGCCTATTTTGCTGGGGATAGAAGGTGTCTTGCCGGTTCCAAGATACTCCACGATCGTTGCATCCTTCTTGCCGGACTCATAGGAATACTTCCAGTTTCCGTCATCTGTTGTTTTAGTCTTAATTGTCGCCGCCTCCGCGACTATTTCGACCGGATCAAGTGAGGCAGGCGGGAAAGTCGCTGCCGTGAATCCCAGCAGGGCTGCCGAGAGAATTGAGAGAAGTTTGCCGTGTTTCATAGTGTGTCCTCCTAATAAAAATATATTGCCAGCCGCGCAGGGGGAAGCTGTGCGGCATAGTCCCGTGGTGTGAGTGTGGTGTGTTTTCTGCGGCGATTGGTAAGGTTGTCTGTTTCTTACGCCAGCTTTTATTATAATTGTGAATCGCATGGGTGTCAAGCGTAAATGAAATCTTTGTCGGAAACGTGCGGAACCGATTTATCATTTTGTGCAAAGTGTCAGACTTCGACGGATACAGCTCACTTTCCCTCTTTTCAAATTGGTTTTGTATTTCAAAGATAGAACAACCTCGCTTTTTGAGCTGATTATTAACCTTTCTGCCATTTGACCCCTTGTCAATGCAACTTACCGCCAAAAAAACGCATCTTACTTGTTTGCTATTGACTTTGAATATGACAGTACTGTATAATGAAAATGATTACATAGGTCTATGTGTCAGTCAGATTATTATAATTGCATGCAGACCTGTTCTCTGAAATCAAAACAAGGGAAGGTGAAATCAAGAGGCGGAAACCGATTATCCGACAGTCCGGGCTGGAATGACACTGTATCAGGCTCTAGATATTACCGAACGAATCTTATTAACAGCAATATGCTTCATTACAAGCAGAAAAACACGCATATCATTCCCACTACATTTTTCACATTTTTATGCATCGAACAGCCTTCCGGCGCGGAGGAAGACTGTCGATATATACACAGCAACATTATAGGAGGATTACACATGAAACACAGCAAACTCATCACATGGTTCTCTGCCGCACTGCTCGGCATCGCAGCCGCAGCCGCCTGTTCCGCAGGCATGGCAGCAGAGGCAGCCACAACACCGGACGGTCTCTATGATTACGAGCTCATCAACAACAACAGTGAGGTCAAAATCACGGATTATAACGGATCTGCAACAACCATCTCAATTCCGACGCCGATCGCAGGCAAGCCCGTCACGGAAATTGACTCTTATGCGTTTTACTACGATCATGTTACATCTGTCACGCTGCCCACCACTCTCAAAAAGATCGGCTTTCGCGCTTTTTATCATTCCAATCTGACCAGCATCACACTGCCTGCAAGTGTCACTTATGTCGATCAGTATGCCTTTTCTTACTGCCTTTCGCTCAATTCGGTGACCATCAACGGCCCGGCGGAACTGGACTGGGCTTCCTTCTGGAACTGCCCTGCACTGACTCAAGTACAGCTTTCCAGCAGTTCTCGGACGATAAGTAGCGAGTCAGCCTTTATGAAATGCCCGGCTCTTCATGTGGTAAACGGCTGCAACCCGATTGTACACCATACAGACAGCAACGGCTATTCCTATCCTGTTCTGAACTCCAATGCTGAGACTGCCGTCCGCAATCATTTCTGCCGAAGCACCGATGTCGGGTTTGTCAACGATTTCTGCACGGAGCTTTGCAAATACGTTGTAAAGACAGAAACCGGCTACGACCCGGACGGTCCGGAAAACCAGCCGGGCGACTGGATGAATGACGCTTTGAAGGCGCGGCAGCTCCACGACTGGCTGTTCCGCCACTGCGAATATGAGGACTCAAACGGCAGTGAGCGAACCAGCGACATGGAAAACCAGGTCGCATCCTCAGTGTTCCTCAGCTATGCGCTCAACATCCGCGGTGCAGGAATCGGCGAATCCGTCTGCAACGGCTATACCAAGGCATACACGATGCTGCTTGCTGCAGCCGGCATTGAGTCCTACCGTGTATCCACCAGCACCCACGGATGGAACATTGTCAAAATCAGAGATAAAGCCGCCAACACCGCTTCTTATTATGAAGTCGATGTGACTTGGGACGACACAGGTACCAACCCGAACAGAGTTACCCTCTATTCGACCGGATACACCTACTTCCTCAAGAGCCATTCAAACATGATCCTGCTGCACGGTTCAGCATATGCTTCACCGGTTATGGACGAGTACGGATATGACGAACACCCGCTGCTCAATGTCTACAACCCCGGCAGCACGAATTATATGAATCTTTGCACCGTGTCCTACTCCGATGAAAACCGTGACGGCATTCTGGACAATGATTACGACCTGGACGGCACGGCATTCGGCACAGACTACTGGGAAGATATGCTTGCATATTCGATGCTCTGCGGTCGGTACTTCGGTTATGATGTCGTTCTCAACGATAAGATGCCGGAGGTTTTATACATGATGCATCAGGCACATCACGGCGTATGGGGATAACCGGGCGACGCATACCCTGAAAAACAAAACCAGACACCTCATATAATAAGGCATTTTGAACACCGCCGGACAGTCTTTCTCCGCGCAGAAAGACTGTCCGGTACAAATAGCAACAACGCAGGAGGATTAACAAATGAAACACGGGAAACTCATCACATGGTTCTCCTCTGCACTGGTCGGCATCGCAGCTGCTGTCGCCTGTTCCGCGGGCATGACTGCAAATGCGGCACAGTACAACGGCGGAACAGAAAGCGGACTGGAGTACACCTATGATACCGTTACCAATGAAGCGATCATCACCGGATATTCCGGTTCGTCCCAAACCGTTTTCATCCCCTCTGTGGTACCGGAAGGAATGACAGTCACTGCAATCGGTGCAAATGCGTTCTGTCCGGCAGTTTATCCGCATCTATACCCGGCAAATGTCACCTCCGTGACGCTCCCGAGCACAGTCAGAATCATCAAGTCCGGTGCATTTCAGAGCGTACCGCTGCAGAAGATTGAACTGCCTGCGAGTGTGGTAACGGTCGAAGAATATGCATTCGATGCCTGTCCGAATCTGCAAACAGTCAAAATCAAGGGAAGTGTGGCGCTTGGAAAATGCGCCTTTCGGGACTGTTCTGCGCTGCAAACAGTTGAAATTAGAGGCACATCCGCAATCGGAGAGAAAGCGTTTCAGAACTGTTCAGCACTGCACACCATTGATATCCGGAGTGCATCGTCATTCGGAAAGGACGCATTTCTGGATTGTTCTTCGCTGTTTCATGCCAAAATCCATCCGAACAGCACGTCACCGGAGCCGGCGTTCAACGGCTGCACGGCACTGACCAAGCTAAACGGGATAGATGCCTTTTCATACCAGACGGGCCTCGACGGGAATCTTTATCCGAAGCTTGATTATGATTCCGATGTACGAAGCGTCATCCGGAATCTTTTTACGAAATGCTCCCATGTCGGATTTGTGGACAATTTCTGTACGGCACTGTGCAATTATATCGTTGGCCGGGAAACCGACAACTGGATGAGTGATGCGCTGAAGGCACGGCAGCTCCACGACTGGCTGCTCCGTCATGTTCAGTATGAAGATGAGCAGAATGGAGAAACCCTGCTGGATCCGGACAATCAGCTCTGCTCCTCCGTATTTCTTAGCTATGAACTCAACACCCGCGCATACGAAGTCGGAGAATCCGTTTGCAGAGGGTATGCCAAGGCATACAAAATGCTGCTGTCCGCGGCAGGAATTGAATCCTATGTCGTGACGGCAGCCCGCATCGGCGGCGGCCTCAATCATGATTGGAATCTCATCAGAATCGGAGATCAGTACTATGAGTGCGATACAACATGGGATGACAATCACAACTACTGGGGACAGTACGGCACATCCTACACCCACTTCCTGAAAAGCGATGCTGAAATGTCCGCCCTGCACCATCACAATTATAATTCAACACATATCTATAACTGTGCAAGTGAGCATGAGCTGCTTTCTATCAATTACGGAACGGGAACATCCGGTCTTGCGCAGTGTACCAGCTCTTATACCGATGCCAACCACGACGGCATTCTGGACTATGACTACGACCTGAACGGAAAAACCGGCAACGCAGACTACTGGCTGGATATGCTCGCACACCAGCAGCTCTGCGGACAGCAGCAGTGGAATTACGGCTACAGCACCAGCATCAATGACAAGCTGCCGGAGATACTCTACCGTCTGCATCTGCTGCACTGCGGCTTCTGGGGATAAACAGCAGAAACCTTGAAAACTGAATCAGTTATTCTGAACGCTGCCAAGCAGCCTTCCGGCGCGGAGGAGAGCTGCCGATAAATACACAGCAACATTAAAGGAGGATTTACACATGAAACACAGCAAACCCATCACATGGCTCTCTGCCGCACTGCTCGGTATCTCTGCCGCTGTCGTCTGTTCTGCAGAGATAACTGCGAAAGCACTCAGAACACAGGAAGGACTTGTGTACAGCCTTCATCCGGACACACACGAAATACATATCGACAATTACAATGGAAGTTCAGATATCGTAACGGTTCCAGCAACGATGGCCAATCATCCTGGCTATACCGTTACAGTTATTGGACAACAAACATTTGAAAACACGTCCGTTGTCGAAGTAAACCTTCCGAATACGATCACAGAAATCGGATTGCAAGCCTTTTGCGGCACAAGATTGACCAGCATGACTCTGCCAGAAAGTATTACTCATGTTGATCAATATGCGTTTGCAGACTGTACCGCATTGAAAACCGTGAAAATACTCGGTCCGACAAGACTGGACAGCAACGCTTTTTTAAACTGCACTGCATTGACAGATGTGATTCTTTCTGACAGTTCCTGGACAAACAGATATTATGAAGCTTTTGTCAACTGCCCGCAGCTTACCAGAGTAAACTACAGAACTGTATTGTCATATCAGAAAGACAGCAACGGTCGTCGATACCCTGTTCTAGACGAAAGCGTTGGAACTGCAATTCGCAACCACTTTTCCAGAAGCATCAACGTCAAATTTGTAAATGATTACTGTGAAGCACTTTGTCATTACATTGTCGCAACAGAGACTGACCCGTGGATGAATAATGCCCTGATGGCGCGTCAGCTCCATGACTGGCTGGTTCGGCACTGTCAATACGAGGACAGGCTGAATGGAGAGTCAGCCAATGATTCTGAAAACCATGTTGCATCCTCTGTATTTCTCAGTTACGCACTTAATGTCCGCGGTGACGAAAACAATCGTGTCGGCGAAACTGTATGCGAGGGTTATGCCAAAGCATATTCCATGTTGCTTGCAGCGGCCTGTATTGAGTCTTATCGAATTCACAGCGGTGGACATGAATGGAATCTTGTCAAAATTGACGGAAAATATTATCAGGTCGATGTGACAGGAGACGACCCTATTCTCTTAAGTGGCGGTGACAACACATATGGAAATCCGTATTCGACTACATACACATATTTTCTTAAGAGCAATGCAGACATGGAAAAGCTGCATCAGAACAAATACAATTCACCGACCAAGGAATACGATGATGAACATCAACATCCCTTGCTGCGTTTTTATTCCGGCGACATCACAAATAAACTGGCTCAATGCACTATATCCTATCCCGATGCAAACAGTGACGGAATCCTTGATGAGGACTATGATCTGAATGGTACAGCCTCAGACAACAATGATTGGAACGCTTGCAACGGAATGCTGCGTTTTTCGTTCGGTGCCACGAATATAAGCCAAATAAACAGTCGGATGAATGAGGTCCTCTACCATCTACACGAATACCACAAATCCTATTGGAATTATATTGATGACTCAACGCCGCGAAGTGTGACGATAGGAGCAGGAAACACCGCAGTATTCAGAGTCACTTTATTTGGTGACAGTCTATATTACCAGTGGATGTACTACGATACCAGTACAGAACAATGGATTAATATCAATCAGCCCACTACCACATCCTACACACTGAGTATTCCGACAACAACCACAACATACGGAACAGTGTATGTGAGATGTCTTGTATGGAATAAGCACGGCACTTGTATCTATTCCGCTCCCGTCACCCTGACTGTGTTATAACACACCTTTTTCTCAATGATGTCAAGTTGCCTTTCAGTGCGCAGAAGATGTTCATGAGTTCAGAGAACATCGCTTCTTCCTTGACATAGCAGTCAAGTTCTTCACCAGTTGTCTCCTCTTCGATGTCTCCAAGCTGCTCACCTATCTCGCAGAGCAGGGCGTTCAGCCGTAATCGTTAACCATGCAAGAGGGTGATATCACAGTTGAGGGCAAGCTGATGTTCAAGCAAACCTTCGGCGCTACGATAGAAACCGGACTGGATCAGATCGGCACACATAAAGGAAAAAGGAGATCTTCCCGACCGTCACCGCAAACGGCAAAACACTGGCTGAGGGCGAGGATTACCTCGTATCCGGCAGCTATACCGGCACGGACGGCGGTGAATACAACATTTTGCTGGAGGGCACGGGAGACTGGTTCGGCGAAAAGCTCCTGACCTATGTGATCGACGGAAAATCGGTCAAATCGCTCGCCGGTGATGTCAATCTCGACGGACAGGTTTCGATCTCAGATGCAGTGCTTCTGATGCGGCTGGTTTCTGAAAGCAATCAGATTCCGGTTGCATACAGCCTGGAAAATTCTGACCTTAACAACGACGGAATGATTACGATCCTGGATACAATGAAAACACTTGAACTCATTACAGAATAAGGCAAGGATGACCGCCTCTGCGAAAAAAGCAGGGGCGGTTTTCTGTCCTTGTTCCAGAAATTAGGACTTCAAGCGGTGAATACAGACTGCTTAATCTGCACCTAAAGTCGCCAGACAGCCAAACGCCCCTGCTATACGAGCAGAGGCGTTTTGTTTTGCAGAAACTGTAACGGTCAGATTCAAGACAGAGAAGCGGAAAAAATGATCCGGAGCGAAAATTCATGCAGCTTACCGCACACCGGATGCAGCTTACCCGTCAGAATTGACAGCTTACCCGCTGAAAAAAGCAACTTAATGCATCAGCCGTTGACATACGGACAACATGATTATATAATTATGAATAAGATATGACCGCAAGAGAAGATATGCAGAATCAGGATGCCGCGCAGCATCCGGAAACCGGTCTCAGACTGTCCCCGCCGCACGGGGGCTGTTCAGAATATCAAATGCGCTTACAGGAGGATTTATCATGAAAACAGGTCATCTGCTCGCATGGCTCTCCGCAGCCGCCATCGGCGTCGGCTTCGGCGCCGTTCCGTACTGCTTCGCCGCAGAAACCGGCATCACCGTCTCCGCGGCAACGGGGCAGGACAGCACGGACAGCGGACTGTCCTACACCTATGACACCGCAGCCAACGAAGCGACGATCACCGGATATACCGGCTCATCCCGCGAGGTGACGATCCCGTCCAAGATCGGCGTCTACACCGTGACAAAAATCGGCGCAGGCGCGTTTGCACAAAAAAACATCATCTCGGTTATGATCCCGGATACGGTCACAGAGATCGGAGATGAGGCGTTCCGTAATTGCAGCAACCTGAAAAACCTGACACTTCCGCAGATACAGACTGTCGGGAAATCTTCATTCCGGTACTGTACCAATCTGGAAAGCATATCTATGCCGCAGGTCAGAACGATCAGTGAATATTCATTCTATTACTGCCCAAAGCTGACATATTTCTCTGCTCCGAAGGCTGAAACGATTGGTGACTGGGCATTTGGTATGTGTTCTGCGCTGAGCTCCTTTTCGGCATCAAAGGTCAAGACCATCGGCCAGTATGCTTTTATGCGCTGCAGAGCGCTCAGCCGTTTTCAACCGAGAAATGTCGAAACCATCGGTTACGCTGCCTTCAGCGAATGCAGCGGTCTGGAATATGTCTCTCTGCCGTACACCGTCACCGAAGTCGGGGTTGGCGCTTTTTCAAAGTGTACCGGAATGACGGTTCTGCAGATCTGGGGACCGGCGAAGCTGCGCGGCGAGTCGTTTTCCGGCTGTACCGCACTGGCCGCTGTGACGCTCAGTACGGAATGCTATACAAACCCTTCCTGCAATGCATTTGTCCACTGTCCGAACCTCCGGAGGATCAACGGAGTTCCGGCGTTCGTATGGGGGACGGATAGTCAGGGCCGCTCGTATCCGGAGCTCAATTCTGATCCTGAGGTGCGGACGATCATCCGGAATCATTTCGGCAACAGCACTGATGTCGGATTTGTGAATGAATACTGCACCGCTCTCTGCAGATATGTTGTCGAAACGGAAACCGATCCCTGGATGAATGACGCACTGAAGGCACGGCAGCTCCACGACTGGCTCGTCCGGCACTGCGAATATGCAGAAGGGTACAGCACGATGGATGTCGGCGGTGCGTACTCGGCATTCATCAGCTATGCGTTCAACATACGCGGGGAAGGCATCGGAGAAGCCGTCTGTGCAGGCTATGCGAAGGCATACTCCATGCTGCTTGCGGCGGCGGACATCGAATCCCACCGGATCCACGGTTCCGGTCACGAGTGGAATGTCGTCAAAATTGACGGGGAGTATTATCAGATTGACACGACATGGGATGATCCGATCCTGCTCTTTACGCCTGTGGGATATGAAAAGCCTGTGAGATACACCTATTTCATGAAAAGCTATGATGAAATGGTTCAGGTGGAGAGCCACGGTGTGCAGGAGCTGATTACATACGACAAAGGGGAGCATCCGCTGCTTGCAAAGTATACCTGCTCCGATCCGGACATCGCCAAGCGCTGCACAAAGAGCCTTCAGGACGGGAATCAGGACGGCATTGCGGACTATGACTTTGATCTGGACGGCAAAGGGCTTCAGTATGATTTTCAGGATGATCTGGATGCGTACAACAATGTCCTGAGCTTCCTTTACCCTGACGCACCGGCGAATACCAACGCAATGGACTATGTCAGCGACAAGCTGCCGGAGATCTTCTGCAATCTGCATCAGCTGCACCGGAGTTTTACGGAGTTTGTCAGCAGCTGCGGCCCGCAGGACCAGACCGTTGCGACCGGCGACAAGGCAACATTCCATGTCAGCCTGTTCGGCAGCAGTCTGAGCTATCAGTGGCAGTATCAGAACGCCGGTTCTTCCGCGTGGACAAACTCGACTGCAAGCGGCGCCAAGACCGCAGAGGTCGGCACCACGGCGTCAGACAGCAAGTACGGCCGGAAATACCGCTGTGTCGTCACAAATGCGAAGGGCGATACGCTCATTTTCGGACCCGCCTCCCTGTATGTCACCCCGAAGATCACAAAGCAGCCGGCGAATGTGACCGCCTCGATCGACAGCCCCGTGAGCTTTACGGTCAAGGCGAACGGCTCCGATCTGAGCTATCAGTGGCAGTACCTGAAAAACGGTGCCTCCGAATGGAAGAACTCAACTGCCAGCGGCGCCAAGACCGCAACGGTCAGCACAACGGCGACGGAGGCCAGAAACTTTATGCTGTACCGCTGCATCATCACGAATCAGAAGGGACAGTCTGTCACCTCTGATGCCGCAGTGCTGTGTACGGCACCGAAGATCACCGCACAGCCCCAGAAGGTGTCCAAGGCGATCGGCGGCACCGCAAAGTTTACCGTCACCGCAGAAGGTACCGGTCTGACCTATCAGTGGCAGCTGAAAAAGCCGAATTCTGACATATGGCAGAAATCGACGGCGTCCGGCGCACAGACCGCATCTGTCAGGATTACCGCAACAGAGGCGAGAAACGGCTATCAGTACCGCTGCGTCATCACCAATCGGGCCGGAATTTCCGTCACCTCGTCTGCGGCGGCTCTGGCCGTGACCGCAAAGATCACCGCACAGCCAAAGAGCGTGACGACGGCAGCCGGAACCAAAGCGGTGTTTACGGTCACCGCAGAAGGCAGCGGTCTGACCTATCAGTGGCAGTATTATAATACGGAAGCAGGCAAGTGGACCGATCTGACAGCGGCAGGCAGCACAAAGGCGCGTCTGGAAGTCACGGCAGCAGCCGGCATCAGCGGACGAAAGTTCCGCTGCGTCATCAAAAACAGCTTCAAAAACAAGGTGAATTCCAGCTCAGCAACCCTGACTGTCACCTGACAGCAGTCTTCGTTGTCAAGCGGCCTTCGCGGAGAAACACAGCAAATTGTTCAAACGGCTCACAGCAGCAGCCCTTCCCGCCGGAAATTCCGCTGCGGCGGCGACCGGAACCGGCACCGCATCCTCCGGCCTGGCCTACACCTATATAATTGTAAATAAACCGTCACGCGAATCAATCTCTCAAGCAACAAAAGATCCGTGCGGAAACAGACCGCACCGGACGCCTTTTCATTTCAAAATTCCGATGAAGCTCAGCCGCTTGGCCCTGCATAAAGCGGCTCAGATAAATTTATTTAAGGAGGATTCTATCTCATGAAACGTAACAAACTCATCACATGGCTTGCCGCAGCTTTTCTCGGCGTTTCCGCTGCCTTTGTTTCTTCCGCGGCAGTGAAAGCGGAAGCGACCTTGGTCACAGGTCAAACCTCTGAAAAGGTATGGTACAGGTATGACACTGAGGATGCCGGAGTGACGATTACCGGTTACGGCGGGACAGCGACAGTCCTGAAAATCCCGTCTTATATCGACAATAAACCTGTCACTTCAATCTCCTCAGCGAGTCTTCAGAACAAGCCGTTCACCTCAGTTATCCTCCCTGATACGCTTCAGTCAATCTGCTGGCCGGGCTTTGCCGGCTGTTCGGAATTAGAATCAATCAATCTCCCTTCCGGTATGACAAAGATCGAAGGAAAGGTCTTTTCTAACTGTACTTCATTAAAATCAATTACTGTTCCGGAAGGTGTGAAAAAAATAGAGGAGAGTACATTTGCCGGATGTACCTCTTTGAAAACGCTTAAAATTTTAGGGGCAACCACTCTGATGCCGCACGCAATCAGCAATTGTCCCTCATTAGAAAGCATATGGCTGCCCATTAACTCTGCAACGCAGAGAAGATTCGATAAAATAGCCATTGAAAATTGTCCGAAGCTGTTTACGGTCAACGGGATACAGGCGATCCAGCACCGGCCCGACAACAACGGCGTTACATATCCGTACATTCACCCATCCCTTGCGCCGCTGATCCGCAATCATTTTTCCAGAAGTACAAATGTCGGCTTTGTGAATGCTTACTGTACTGAGTTGTGCGAGTATGTTGTTGCCACAGAAACCGATCCGTGGATGAACGATGCGCTGAAGGCACGCCAGCTTCATGACTGGCTGATTTATCACTGTGACTATGAAGACAGCCTGAACGGAGAAAATACGCTTGATGCGGAAAACCATGTTGCTTCTTCTGTGTTTTTGAGTTATGATATCAATGTGCGCGGCGGAGGAATCGGTGAATCAGTTTGCGACGGATATGCAAAAGCGTACACGATGCTCCTTACCACGGCAGGAATTGAATCCTACTATATCGGTCGGCCCAGTCATGTGTGGAATCTGGTAAAGATCCAGGGCGTTTTTTATCATGTCGATGTTACAGGTGATGAAAAATGCGCAAAAGCACTTGGCGTCGATACATACTACTATGATTTTCTCAGACAAACCAACGGCTATGATAACGCCTTGCAGCAGAGCCCTGACGATCACCCTCTGCTCATGGTATACAGCGACGATGTATCAGAAATAATCAATAACTGTCCTGCGGATTATCCGGACGCCAATCGGGACGGTATTCTGGACTACGACTTTGACCTTGACGGATACGCATTGATGGGAACAGACTACTCGGCATTTAACGGATTCTGGCGGTTTGCATTTGGTGCTGACCGTACAATGGAGCAGCTCAACAACCGAATGTCGGAGGTATTATTCCGCCTGCATGATGTTCACAAGGATTACTGGACTTATATCAATGATTCCACGCCGAAGAGTCTGACTGTAAAGAACGGCGATACAGCCGAGTTCACTGTTGATCTGTTCGGTGACAATCTGACTTTTCAGTGGTTCTACTATGATGAAACGCAGAACCTGTGGCTGCCCGCGTCAGCGTTTTACGGATCGACTTTCCGTGTGATGAGCGTGAAGGCATCCTCATATACAGACAAAATGCGGTTTATTTGTTTTGTCTTTAACCAAAACGGTTACTATATTTATTCACCCCCCGTCACATTAACAGTCATACCCTGAGACACTTTGCACAGCGCCGATCGTTTCAATTATGATTACTGCATAATGTGAAATTTTACTTCAAAAAGCAACGGAGCACCGCCTGCGGCACATCACAGCCGCCGGCGGTGCTTTTCTGTGATTGTCATTTTTCAGTGTCCTGCCGGTATCGCAGAAAATAAAAGACACATTACCAATGATATTGCTGCGGAATAGTTACTGTGCCAGTAAGAGTTTTTTCATCAGGCACATATCTATTGCGTTTAATTTGCAGTCGTCAGACAGATCCGCATTCTGCCAGCAGACAAGCTTGTCAGCATCAGCAAGCAGCCATCTTTGCAGCATGAAAAGATCAGCGATACTGACATTGCCGTCCAGATTGACATCGCCCGGAACGACTTTGGAAATCTCCCCGTTCTCATCCGAAACATATTGATAGTGCTGTGCGTTCCGGTCACCGTTGTCATAGAACTCCAGATAGGACGCTTTCGGCATTTCATAGCACGCAGCGATGTATTTGCCGTGATAATTGTCGTCGTATGTTTTATAAGATACCGGCGTTCTGACATCAGATTTTTCCGAGACTGTAAATCTGTTTCCGCCGAAACTATCTGCACCGGAAATATAAATCAAAGCGCATACCATGCCGTCCTGAACGAAAGGCGTGCTGTGTTCTTTCATAAAGACTTCGGCTTCTTCTGCACTTTTGGGTACCCATGCAGGCAACTGCGGTGAAACGGGTATGAGAGGCTGTTCCAGCTGGATCAGGTCATCTGAAAGCGGTTTCATCCGGATCTTACTTTCGTCGAAAAGGATCTTTGAGACCGGATCCTTTGATACAAGGCCGAAATGAACCTTGTCCGCATAGTCCGTGAGCTCCGCTTTACAAACCGTAAGATCACCATCTTCAACAGCGAAAATGAGTTCAGTATCACAGCAGCAGAAATCTCCAAAATAATGAATCTCTGCTGTTTTTGTGTCGTAATATCCGGCCTGCGCACAGTAGATATCGGGTTCCCACGAAAAAGTGAAGTAGACTTCATAAGCTCCGTCCTGATTCAGGTCTCCCAGCGCCGCAGATGTCAGTCCGAGGCCGCCGGCATTTCCGGTCAGCTGAACAACTTTGTCTTCGGCAGCCAGATGCGCCGCACCTGTTTCCGAATCTTTATAAAGCCACATCCACTGTTCCTCAAGTGACGGTACGCGGTCCGCAGCTGTCCGGAGACACCAGCAGTTTTCTTCATCCAGCAGCAACGCACGGTCAAGATCCGGCATCATATTCAGCATCGAGTAAAATTCATCGACGGATTCTTTCACCGGACACAGTGTATATGTATCAGGTGATTCCGTCACGGCCGCTGCAGCAAACACACATCGCGGCAGACATTGGTTCAATAAAATCGACGGGAACAGCTCATTTTCCTTATCATCTACTGCCGCCGGAAGGCACGGCAACGAAGCGGCTGCCGTCACAGCCATGATTGCCGCACTCAGTACGGCAACTATCTTTTTCTTCATCTCAGTCCCTCCTGTTATCGTCCCGAAATATCGGCATTTGCGCTGAAAAGCTCCGCAGTCATACACATCATCCTTTCATGTACCGTGTGCAGGCAATGCAGGCGGACATGATCCGATTCATAATTAGTTTAGCACATCTGCATCCCTGTTTCAATTCGTAAAATCAACAAAAAAACGGTTTCGCTTTGTGCAGAAGGGCGAATATTCGCTTCTTATCTATTCAGACAGGAAATACCGGAAAACATTACACCTGTTTCAAAAAAATTTTTGGCAAAGAAAAGCCGCACCCCGTTTGAGGCACGGCTTTCAGTCTGTCGAAAAAAGTCATCACAGTCTTTTTAGGGGGACGCCCTCTGCCGCAGGGCACCGCTCTCACTTCAGCACCGACTCGTGCAGGGCGAAGTGCTTCGGGACGCCGTGCTCCATGACGAGATGCTGCTCGCCCTGAATCAGCGGCAGGAAATA
>JAILIG010000127.1 GCA_024695445.1 Oscillospiraceae bacterium | reverse complement strand
AGAAGGGCGAATATTCGCTTCTTATCTATTCAGACAGGAAATACCGGAAAACATTACACCTGTTTCAAAAAAATTTTTGGGCAAAGAAAAGCCGCACCCCGTTTGAGGTGCGGCTTGCGCAAAGCATCAGGGATTCGGCAGGACATCTTCCCAAGTGAGATCGTCAAAGCCTGCATTGTATTTGAGGTTCGTGTAGGTGAGGATGCAGGTGGCGTCAAAGGCGGTCAGCGCGCCATCGCCGTCCACATCGGCAAGGGCTTCCTGTGCGGGGGTCAGCGTGCGGTCACTAGGTTCCAGACCGAGAACAGTTGCCTCATTGAAGCCGGTCAGCGCGAGCGAGGCGTCATAGGCTGTAATCTGTCCGTCGCCGTCAAGGTCGCCCAGCAGCGCGATGCCCTTCGAGCTGTTGTCAAGCGGAGAGAGCATTGGTGTGACAGGATATGCGGCAGAAACAGTTGCAATGATATCCACAAGGCTTTCCGTTGTGACGGTGTCCGGTGTAATGTGGTTATCATCTGTCACAGTCCAATTTTTCTTCAAATCGGCTGCCAGCTTTTGCAGTGCGTCTGCCGGGACACCTTCTGTCAGCATAAATTGCAGTCCGTTGTCTGTCCTGAGCGATACTGTATCGACAAAGACCGGTGTGTAATGAATCTGGGAAATCAGTGCTTTGACATCTGGCTGCGCATTCAGCGCCGCTGTCAGCAAATCCGGTGTGTCAGTGCGCAGGGCATAGTCATTCAGCTGCGGATTGGCTCGCTGATCGTGCGTGTAAACCAGCGTTTCACGCGATGCAGCAAATTCATTCAGTATGGCATCAAACGCTGCAGCCGCTTCATCGGACAAATCAGCGAGATCAAAATAAAAATAGCTGTAGGCTGTCAGATAAGTAAGACTGCCTGCCCAGTCTCCGGCCGAGAATTTTTCGCCGAAGTCATCTGTGAAAAGGTACGCAGTCCCTTCCAGTTTCCGGTAGTCCGGCTGCTTCGTGATTTCTCCACTAAACCAGCCGGTTGGGTCAAGAAAATGCACGGCAGCACCGTCGCTGCGGCGGAAATGCTCTTCGACATAGGCGGCAATGTCGTATTGTTCGGCGACATCCGCATCTGCCGGAGCAACCAGCTCCACACGCAAATGATCCGGATTTGGTTCAGACATAAATGCGTTCGGTTGATGTGCAGCATACGATATTTTCGGGTTCTGTTCCAGTGCGTTACAGATCGCCTGTGCTTCCTCATAGCTCAGCTCAACTGGCAGGTCGATCCGCCAGTAACCGAACGGGCTGTTTTCCACGGGAACAGCTGCGGCGGCATATTCGCCGAAGTCCTCTGCGGACAGCGTGTATCCGGCTTCCGGCGCCGCATAGACCGACGGCGGGATATTGTCATACCAGCCGGTATCCTCCCATGTGCCGTATCCGACGCCCAGAATCTGCACATCCTGCTGACACAGCCATGTGACCAGCGCTTCTGCATTGTCCGGATGACTTGCAATCAGCCAGACCGTACCGTCCGCACCGGAAAAATCCGCCAGAATATCGCCGTCGGTACCCGTGTTCATGCCCGGATCGTCTCCCCAACGGCCTGCAAAGGCTTCTGCATAGCCGGTGAGCGGCTGCATCAGGAACTGTTCCGATTCTGCTCCGCTTTTTCCGTCACAGAAGGGGAGATAAATATTCAGATATTGCCCCTCGGATTTGAGAACCGGATGCGCAGCCGGTGCCGCGGCAGCCAGTGCGTCAGCATCGGCGCAGGTGAAGGCGATTCCGGCATATTCCCAGCACTTCACGGATGCCACTGCCGGCATTCCGTCCGGCGTCATGATGCCGGAGCCGGCAGAAATCGGTGTATATTGCTCATAGCTGCCGTACTGCACCTGTTTCAGGAGCGCGGCGGCATCGGGCGCTTGCCGGACTTCTGCAGAAACAGGCAGGACAGCAGATCCCACAAGGACAGCGCTCAGTGCGATTGACATGATTTGCTTTTTCATATAAACTTCCTCCTTCAAAAATTCCAATCATACCCGAAACTTCTTTATTCTACTATACCACAGACAAAACCGGTTTTCAATTCGTAAAATCAACAAAAAAACCTTTTCGTTTGTGCAGAACGGCGGAAACGGAACCGTTTTTCAGGCTTCCCGCTTTTGGTGCGCTGCAGAAAGCGTCTGCACGGAAGCAGTTGCGGTAAGAGCCATTACGGCCGCGGTCAGTGCGGCAAATATCTTTTTCTTTATCTCAATCTGTCCTTTCTGTTTTGAAAAAGCCGTTTCGTTCTGTCAGATTCGGAACCGGAGTCAGTACATCGGAAATCTCCCTCTTTCATACTTTCTCAAATATAGTATAGCACATCCGCATCCCCGTTTCAATTCGTAAAATCAACAAAAAAACGGTTTCGCTTTGTGCAGAAGGGCGAATATTCGCTTCTTATCTATACAGACAGGAAATACCGGAAAACATTACACCTGTTTCAAAAAAATTTTTGGGCAAAGAAAAGCCGCACCCCGTTTGAGGTGCGGCTTTCAGTCTGTCGAAAAAAATCATCACAGTCTTTTTAGGGGGACGCCCTCTGCCGCAGGGCACCGCTCTCACTTCAGCACCGACTCGTGCAGGGCGAAGTGCTTCGGGACGCCGTGCTCCATGACGAGATGCTGCTCGCCCTGAATCAGCGGCAGGAAATA
>JAILIG010000065.1 GCA_024695445.1 Oscillospiraceae bacterium | reverse complement strand
GCAGCAGGCGGCACAGCTCCGGATACCAGCTTTTTCGCTCGTCCGCGCCGCCGAACAGCACGAGAAAGACATCCATGTCATGCGAGCCGAGAAACGCGGAAATCGTCTGCACGGCAACGGTCTGCGCGGCCTGCTTCGGGTAGCCGTACACGCCCGCCGAGATCAGCGGAAACGCGATGCTCCGGATGCCGTGCGCCGCAGCGAGCTCCAGCGCGGTCTGATAACAGCTTCTGAGCAGGGCCGGTTCGCCGGCATTTCCGCCCTGCCAGACCGGTCCGACGGTATGGATGACATAGCGCGCAGGCAGACGGTAGCCCTTTGTCAGTTTCGCCTGTCCGGTTTCGCAGCCGCCGAGGGTTCTGCATTCAGCGAGCAGCTCCGGCCCTGCGGCGCGGTGAATGGCGCCGTCTACGCCGCCCCCGCCGAGCAGGGAGCGGTTTGCGGCATTGACAATCGCGTCGCATCCGATTTTTGTGATATCGCCGTAAAGAAGCTGAAGCGGCATAGAATCATTCCTTTCTGTATGTATATAAAGAGGGGACGCCTTTTTGCGGGGCGTCCCTTCAGCTTGTCGATGAACCCTCGGACACCCAAACTAAAGTTTATAGTCGAGCTTTTTTGCGCGGAGCCCGCGCCGGCATTGATCGAAAGCCCGCCGGCAGCCCAATTTAAAGTTTCGGTCAAGCCTTTTCAAAGGCTTGCGGGTTCTTAGGGCGGAGCCCTAAGTCGCGCTCCGCAGAGCGCGAAACTCTCAGGACTGAAAAAGAGCTCCGCAAGGGGGTGAATTGCCGCCTTGCGGCAAGAGGGGGACGCCCTGTGATAGAGGGCGTCCCCCTAAAAAGACAAGGATGACTTTTTTGACAGACTGAGGGATGCCTTTTTGCGGGGCGTCCCCTTACCCCTTGCGGAGTGCTTCTGATGCGGAACGGATTTTACCGCTGGACGGCCTCAAACCGCTTGCCGAGCTGCTTTAGGATCTTTGCGACAAAGGCGTCGATCTCGGCGTCGGTGAAGGCGTGATCGTCCGGACGGAAGGTCAGCGAGAATGCCAGCGACTGCTTGCCCTTTTCGATCTGCTTGCCCTTGTAGACATCAAACAGTGTGACGGTATCGAGCGCCTTGCAGGCCTCGTGCATCGCGTCGGTGAGCTGCGCGCAGAGGACATCCTCTCCGACCAGCAGCGCCAGATCACGCTTTTCCACCGGGAATTTCGGCAGCGGCTCAAAGCTGATGCCGCCCTCCAGATACGGGCGCAGCACGGTCAGGTCGAGCTCTGCTATAAAGGCGCGGTGCTCCGGAATCAGGCTGTCGGTCAGGTCATGCGCCAGCATACCGGCAAAGCCGATTTCCCTGCCGTCGAGCGAGATGACCGCGCTCATGCCCGGATGCAGGAACGGATACTGCTCCGGCTGCTCCGGCTTTTTGTAGGTAAAAGTCAGCCGGAAGGCCGCCGCGAGCGCTTCTAAAACGCCCTTGCCGTCGAAGAAATCGAGCTTTCCGCCGTCAAACAGCGCAATGCTCAGTGCCTCGCGCTCCTGCGGCAGCTCGGACGGATGCTCCTCCTTGCTGTGATAGGTCTTTGCGACCTCGAACAGACCGCCTTCGTCGTTGCCGCGGCGCACATTGCGGATGACCGCGTTCAGCATCGAGGGCGTCAGCATCGTGCGCATGACCGAAAGGTCCTCGGAAATCGGGTTCAGGATGCGCACGGCCAGTCTGCGGGGATCGTTCTCCGGCAGACGGATCAGATCGAAGTCCTTCGGCGAGAAGAACGAGTAATGCACGGCTTCGTAAAGGCCCTGTGCGGCCAGCACGCGCTTTAATTTCAGCAGCGCGGACTGTGCGGCATTTCTGCCGCCGCTCGTCACGGAGGCCGCCTTCAGGAAGGTCGGTGTGATGTGCTCATAGCCGTACATCCGGATCAGCTCCTCGGCGATGTCCGGCGCGTTTTCGATGTCCTCGCGGTATGCGGGAACGGAGAGCGTCAGGCTGTCGCCGCTGATCTGCGGTGCAAAGTCGAGGTTCTGCAGGATGCGGAGGACCTCGGACTCCGGTACGGTGATGCCGAGCAGAGCGTTGATTTTCTCCAGGGAGACGGTCAGGGTGCGTCTGGCATCCGGATCGGCGGAGACTGCCTCGCAGTAGGCCGCGGCGGTGACGGTGCCGCAGCCGAGCGCTTCGATCAGGTGCAGCGCACGGTTCATGCCGAGTGCCGTCGAATACTCGTCCACGCCCTTTTCAAAGCGCTGCGAGCTGTCGGAGTGCTGGCCGAGTGCGCGGCCGGTCTTGCGGACATTGTCGCGCATGAATTTTGCCGCTTCAAAGACCACATCTGCGGTGTCGTCCTTGATGCCGGAGTTCAGGCCGCCCATGATGCCGGCCAGTGCGACCGGACGCGAGCCGTCGCAGATGACGAGGTTGTTCGGATTCAGCGAGAATTCCTTTTCGTCGAGGGTGACGATTTTTTCGCCCTCTGCCGCACGGCGCACGACGATCTGTCTGCCGGAGAGATCGCGCAGGTCAAAGGCGTGCATCGGCTGACCGATTTCCTTCAGCACATAGTTCGTGATGTCCACGATGTTGGAAATGGAGCGGATGCCGACCAGTGCGAGACGGCGGCGCATCCATGCGGGAGACTGACCGATTTTCACATTGCGGACATAGTGCGCCTGATAGCGCGGGCAGAGATCCGGTGCCTCGACGGACACGCGGAAACCGTCGAGCTTCGTGCCGTCTGTCTTGAAATCGGCTGCGGGCATTTTGAGCGGCTTGCCGAGCGCGGCCGCGACCTCTCTGGCGATGCCCAGCACGGACTGGCAGTCCGGGCGGTTTGCGGTGATCGAAATATCGAACATCCAGTCGTCGAGCCCGACGAGCGGCTTGATGTCGGCACCGTTTTCGGCGTCGGCGGGCAGCACGAGCAGTCCGCAGTAGTCCGCGCCCGGATAGAGGTCCTCGTTCAGGCCGATCTCCACGCCGGAGCAGAGCATTCCGCAGGACTCAAAGCCGCGGAGCTTGCCCTTTTTGATTTTCATAGTGCCCTCGACGGTCACATGGTCCTTTGCGGTTGCGTAGACCTGTGCGCCGACCAGCGCGGCGGGATATTTGCCGCCCTGCTTGACATTGTCGGCGCCGCAGCAGATCTGGAACTGTCCGTGGGCACCGCAGTCCACCTGGCAGACATGGAGATGCGTCTCCGGAATCGGCTCCAGCGACAGCACCTCACCGACGACGACGCCGGAGATGTCGGCGCCGAGCGCGGTTAAGGTCTCGACCTCAAATCCGCAGTCAAAGAGCCGTTTTTCCAGCTCCTGCGGGGTAATATCAATATCAACATATTCTTTCAGCCAACTGAGCGGTACGATCATGGTTGTATAGCTTCCTTTCCTGTAAAGGTATCTCCGAAAGCATCGGCATTCGGAGTGACAGGCGGCTGCGCCGCCTGTCACGGGTTCATTCAGCAAACTGCGACAGCACGCGGACATCGCTCTCAAAGAGCATCTTGATGTTCGGGATGCCGTATTTCAGCATCGTGATGCGCTCGATGCCCATGCCGAATGCAAAACCGGTGTAGACATCCGGATCAATGCCGCAGTTCTCCAGAACCTTGCGGTTGACCATGCCGGCGCCGAGCACCTCGATCCAGCCGGTGCCCTTGCAGAGACGGCAGCCCTTGCCGCCGCAGGCAAAGCAGCTCACATCCACCTCGACCGACGGTTCCGTGAACGGGAAGTAGGACGGGCGCAGACGGGTTTTGACATCCTCGCCGAAGATGCGCTGTGCGAACACATCGAGCATACCCTGCAGGTCGCAGAGCGTGATGCCCTTGTCCACCACCAGACCTTCCATCTGCGAGAACATCGGCGAATGCGTGGCGTCGTCATCGGAGCGGAACACCTTGCCCGGCGACAGAATCTTGATCGGCGGCCTGGTGTTCTCCATGACGCGGATCTGTCCTGCGGAGGTCTGCGTTCTGAGCAGCAGCTCCGGCGAGACATAGAAGGTGTCCTGCATATCGCGTGCGGGGTGATCCTTCGGGGTGTTGAGTGCCGTGAAATTGTAGTAGTCGTTTTCGATTTCGGGGCCCTCAAAGACGGTGAAGCCCATGCCCGCAAAAATGTCGATCAGCGCATTTGCGGTGAGGGTGTTCGGATGCAGCGCACCGGCGCTGCGCGGACGGCCGGGCATGGTGACATCAATCTGCTCGGCGGCGTTTTTCTCGGCGAGCTCGGCTGCCTTGAGGGCGGCATCGCGCTCGGTGAAGAAGTCAAGCGCCCATTCCTTCAGCGCATTGACGAGCTTGCCGAACTTCGGACGCTCCTCGGCGGACAGGTCGCGCATCCCCTTCATCAGTGCGGGAATCTCGCCGGATTTGTTGTCGAGAAACTGCTTTCTGAGCTGGTAGAGCGCCTTGGAATCCTTGACGGACGCGGCTGCCGCCTCGATCCGTTCGCGGATGGCTTTCATCTGGTCTTCCATATTGTTCATCCTCTCTGGACAGAATAGAATTGCACAACTTATAGTATAACAAAATTTCCGCTGTTTGTCAAGGCTGAAAAACCCCGTGCGCCGTGCATTCCCGCCCCGCTCATGAAGAATTTATAAAGTGTGAAAAAAGGGCTTGCAAAAAAGAGCATTATTTGATATAATAAGGAGAAAGGGAAAAACCGGTGCCGTGTGCGGCACCCTGTAATACAGAGGGATGACAGATGATCGGATTTTACAGCTATACTGTGATATTGACCTATATCGGGTTTGTGTGCGGGTCCGTCGGCCTGTACTTTGCTGCGCACGGCAGCACCAATTCCGCGATTGTAATGCTGCTGCTGGCCGGCCTCTGCGATATGTTTGACGGCAAGGTGGCAAAGACAAAGAAAAACCGCACGCCGCAGGAATGTCGGTTCGGCATACAGATTGATTCGCTTTCGGACATGGTCTGCTTCGGACTGCTCCCGCCGATGATTGCCTTCAGCGCGGAGCTCCGCTCGCCTGCACATATTGCCGTTTTCAGCTGCTTTTCTCTGGCAGCCCTGATCCGTCTTGCGTATTTCAATGTCACGGAGGAGGAGCGGCAGCAGGTCACGACCGAGCGCAGAAAGCTCTATGAAGGTCTGCCGGTCACCTCGACCGCGCTGATTATTCCGCTGCTTTTCTGCTTCCGCAAGGATCTCGCAGATGCCTTCCCGTATGTCGGCGGCGCCGTATATGCGCTGATCGCGCTGGCGTTCATCACGAAATTCCACCTGAAAAAGCCGCAGATGCGGACAATGCTGGTGTTTATCCTCATCGGACTGGCAGAGCTGATTCTGCTGATCTTCAAGCACCGTCACGGCTGATCCTGATGCGCGATCCGATCCGGCGGGAGCGCTTTGCTGCTTGGCAGAGCGCCTGCTGCCGCGGACCGCGCTTTTTCATTCCGGCAGATTTCCGGCACCGAAAGGAGGCTTTCTCATGCCCGACAAAGACACCGCACAGGGCGCAGCGATCTGCGACCGCAGCGGCAATCCCGTTGCCGACTCCTGCGCCTCGCAGGGGAAGCTGCTCTCTCTGCTTTACGGCACCGCGCCCGGCCGAGCCGCGCTCAGGGTGCTCACGCAGCCGCTGGTCTCAAAGCTCGCAGGCGCGGCGCTGGAGCATCCGCTCTCGACGGTCGCCATTCCGCCGTTTGTTGCAAAGAAGCACATCCGCATGGATGACTATGCCGAATCGAAATTCCGCAGCTTCAACGCTTTCTTTACGCGGCCGGTCAAGCCGGAATGCCGCCCTGTGGACCGCGATCCCGCGGCGTTTATCAGCCCGTGCGACGCGAAGCTGACGGTCGTGCCGGTCACGGAGGGGACGCATTTTGTCGTCAAGGGCGCGGATTACAGCCTCGGCGCCTTCCTCGGCTGCCGCAGGCTCGCGGCAAGGTACCGCGGCGGGCTCTGCCTGATTTTCCGTCTGACACCGGACGATTATCACCGCTACTGCTATGTGGACGACTGCCGGCCCGGCAAAACGCGCTGCATCGAGGGCGTGCTGCACACGGTCAATCCCGTCTCTGCGGAATATGTCAAGGTCTATCATCAGAACACGCGCACCGTCACGATGCTGCACACCGTCCATTTCGGCGACATTCTGCAGGTCGAGGTCGGCGCGATGATGGTCGGCAGGATCGTCAATCATCCGCACGGAACATGGGTTGCACGCGGAATCGAAAAGGGATATTTTGAGTTCGGCGGCTCGACGGTCGTGCTGGTGCTGCCGAAGGATGCGGTCCGGATGGATCCGCAGATTCTCGCAAACTCCGAAAACGGCGCCGAAACGGTTGTCCGCTACGGCTCCCGCCTGAACTGAAGGGACGGTTTTATGGAACTGTGCGAAATCATGCAGATGATTGACCGGTCGCTGTTTGCCACGCTCGGATACACCGCTCCTGACGGCACCGTGCAGCTCCGCAGAGTGTTCTGCGTCTGGCACAGAGGGCTCGGCAGTCATCTGATCTCGACCAACACGGGCTCCTCCCATGTGCAGCATCTGCTGCAAAACGGCGCCGCAAGCCTGTATTTTTCCGACGATGCGGCCTTCTGCGGACTCTGTCTCAGCGGCAAAGCCGTCATACATCAGACCGGCGCGTACAAGACGCTGCTGTGGAATGACGGCGACGAAAAATACTACCCGCTCGGCGTGCAGGATCCGGATTACAGCGTGATTGAATTCATTGCGGAGCAGGGCAGCTTTTACCGCTTTGACGGCAAGGGAACGCTGTCTGCGGCAGCGCTCTCGGCCTTTGACGCGGGCAGGGAATACGAAAACGGGTATGCAAAGCACTGCGCAGAACAGGACTGACCGCGCAGCATCCGAACCGGAGAGGACGGTGAACAGCTTGGATGAAACCAGACCGGAGCATCCGGAACAGGAACGCACCGGACAGATTGCGGCGGCAGCACTCGAACGCCTCGTTGCAGAGGGGCATCTGACGCCGGAGGAGGCGGAGCGGCTCCGGAGCGGCGCGCGGGCAGAGCCGGAGAATCCCGCTTCCGGCGACGACCTTTCGCCGATGCTCTCGCCGGAGGAGCGCCTGCGCGGACACCAGACCGTGACGGCGGCGCAGCTCATCGGGCGGATCATGCTGCTGTTCAGCGGTGTCATCACCGCACTGATCGGCTCGCGTGTCATGATGCTGGAGGGCAGCTCTCTGGGCTGTCTCGGCCTGCTGCTCAAAACGGTGGCGCTGCTGGCGACGGCAGTGATTCTCGGCTGGACGGTGCTGCCGCTCGCCGCGGGAATGCTGCTCGGACTGCTTCTGGCGCGGCTGGCGCGCAGAAAGCTCCGGCAGACACCGCCGGATACGCCTGCGTATAAACGGCTGATGACGGCGGCCTTTGTCTGTGAGGGCATCGGGCTGCTGATCGCAGTCATCGGCATCTTCCGGCTGTTCGTCTTCGGCGACGGCCTGAAGCCCTTTACGGATGCCGGAAACTGACGGATCCCCTGCGGGGAATCCCCCGCTGATATTTCTCAATCCAGAAAGGAACGATTACGATGGTACTGATTACAATGGAAAACGGAAAGCAGATCAAGCTTCGCCTGCGTCCGGACTGTGCGCCGGTCTCCTGCGAAAACTTTGAAAAGCTCGTCAGACAGGGCTTTTACAACGGGCTCAGCTTTCACAGAGTCATTTCCGGCTTTATGATTCAGGGCGGCTGCCCGATCGGCAACGGCACGGGCGGTCCGGGCTGGCAGATCAAGGGCGAATTTGCCGCAAACGGCGTCAGCAACCCGCTCCGCCACACCCGCGGCGTGCTCTCGATGGCGCGTGCCTCCGATCCGGACAGCGCCGGCTCGCAGTTCTTCATCATGCACGCGGATGCCCCGTATCTGGACGGCAATTATGCCGCGTTCGGCGAGGTGGTCGAGGGCATCGAGGTCGTGGACGAGATCGCGGCCGTCCGCACGGACTTCCGCGATATGCCGGTCGAGCCGCAGATCATGAAAACGGTCGAGATCATCCCCGACTGAGTTTTAAAGCACGGCACGCCGGTTTTTCGGCATATACGGACACAGAATGGGAGGGACGCCTTGCAGCCGGAGGCATCCCTCCCTTTCTGATTGCATCCGCGGAATCGGAAATCACGGAAAAATCCCCGGTTGTCTGTGCCAATATCGCAAAAGCACTTGACAAAAGTCCCCGTTTCGGTGTAAAATAAAGCTGTATACTTATGTGAAAGGATGGTTCCTGACTATGGGTCTTACCCTGACTGAAAAAATTCTCTCTGCGCATCTGGTGGAAGGCGAGCTCAAACGCGGCACCGAAATCGGTATCCGCATCGACCAGACGCTGACACAGGACGCCACCGGCACGATGGCGTATCTGGAATTCGAGGCAATGGGTGTGCCGCGTGTCCGCACGGAGCGTTCCGTTGCGTACATCGACCACAACACGCTGCAGAACGGCTTTGAAAATGCAGACGATCACCGCTTCATCGGAAGCTGCGCGAAAAAGCACGGTCTGTATTTCTCCCGTCCCGGCAACGGCATCTGCCATCAGGTGTATCTGGAGCGCTTCGGCATTCCGGGCAAGACGCTGATCGGCTCGGATTCCCACACCCCGACCGGCGGCGGCCTCGGTATGCTTGCCATCGGCGCAGGCGGTTTGGATGTCGCAGTGGCGATGGGCGGCGGTGCGTATTACATCACCTGCCCGAAGGTGGTCAATGTCAAGCTGTCCGGCAAGCTCTCCCCGTGGGTTGCGGCAAAGGATGTCATCCTTGAAGTGCTGCGCCGCATGAGCGTCAAGGGCGGCGTCGGCAAGGTCATCGAGTACACCGGCGAGGGCGTGAAAACCCTGACCGTTCCGGAGCGCGCCACGATCACGAACATGGGCGCGGAGCTGGGCGCGACGACCTCCGTCTTCCCGTCCGACGAAATGACCAGAGCCTTCCTGAAGGCACAGCAGCGCGAGCAGGACTGGACGCCGCTTTCCGCGGATCCCGATGCCGTCTACGACGAGGTCATCGAGATCAACCTTTCGGAGCTGGAGCCGCTGGCTGCCTGCCCGCACTCCCCTGACAATGTCAAGTCCATGTCCGAGATCGGCAGACTGAAGATCGACCAGGTCTGCATCGGCTCCTGCACGAACTCCTCGCTGCTCGACATGATGAAGGTTGCGTATATCCTGAAGGGCAAGACCGTGCATCCGGATGTTTCGCTCGCCATCGCGCCGGGCTCCAAGCAGGTGCTCAATATGCTCGCGGCGAACGGATGTCTCGGCGATATGATCGACGCCGGCGCGAGAATCCTCGAATCCGCGTGCGGACCGTGCATCGGCATGGGACAGTCGCCGAATTCCGGCGGCATCTCGCTCCGCACCTTCAACCGCAACTTTGAAGGCCGCTCCGGCACAAAGGACGGCCAGATCTACCTGGTTTCCCCGGAAACTGCCGCCGCCTCCGCACTGACCGGCTATCTGACCGATCCGCGCACGCTGGGCGATATGCCGCAGTTCCAGCTGCCGGATGTGTTCACGATCAATGACAACATGGTCACTTCCCCGGCGGCCGAGGCCGACATGGAGCGCGTGGAGATTCTCCGCGGACCGAACATCAAGCCGTATCCGGAGACGCATCCGCTGCTCGAAACCATCGACGCACCGGTCTCTCTGAAGGTCGGCGACAACATCACGACCGACCACATCATGCCCGCAGGTGCGAAGATCCTGCCCCTGCGCTCGAATATTCCGAAGATCTCCGAGCACTGCTTTGCAGTCTGCGACGAGGAGTTCCCGAAGCGCGCCAAGGCGCTCGGCCAGAGCATCATCGTCGGCGGCGCAAACTACGGTCAGGGCTCGTCCCGTGAGCACGCAGCGCTGGCACCGCTCTATCTCGGCGTCAAGGCCGTGCTGGTCAAGTCCTTTGCACGCATTCACCGTGCAAACCTCATCAACGCCGGCATTCTGCCGCTGACCTTTGTCAACGAGGCGGACTATGAGAAGATCGCACAGGGCGATCAGCTCGTGCTCAGCGGCGTCAGAAAGGCCGTCGAGGACGGAAAGACCGAGCTGACCGTCGTCAATAAGACAAACGGCGCGGAGATTCCGGTTCTCTGCGAGCTGACCGGCAGAACGAAGGACATCATGCTGGCCGGCGGCCTGCTCGACTACACCCGCGAGGCGCTGAAGAAATAAGGAGCAGACGGAGATGTTTTTGACAACACTCGCAATGCAGTTCCGGCGGGTGCGCATCCGTTCGTGGAAGGATGTTGTGTTCATCCTTGCGGCGGGACTGCTCGCGCTGGGCCTTCAGACGCTTCTGCAGCGGAAATACGGCTGGGAGGAGCGGAAGGCGCGGAATGTTGCAGTGCTTCTGATTCTTGCGGCGGTCATCATCCTTGCGGTGATTTCCGCTGCGCTCGGCGACTGACAGAAATCGCATACATTTTTCTGATTCGGAGGAACAAACCCAAATGGATAAAATCAAAATGACAACGCCGCTGGTCGAAATGGACGGCGACGAGATGACCAGAATCCTCTGGCAGTGGATCAAGGACATTCTCATCACCCCGTACATCGACCTCAGGACGGAATACTATGACCTCGGCCTCAAGCACCGCGAGGAGACGAAGGATCAGGTAACGATCGACAGCGCCGAGGCGACGAAGAAATACGGCGTCGCCGTCAAGTGCGCGACGATTACGCCGAACGCCGCCCGCGTCGAGGAGTACGGCCTTTCCGAGATGTGGAAGTCGCCGAACGGCACGATCCGTGCGGCACTGGACGGCACCGTGTTCCGCACGCCGATCCTGGTCAAGGGCATCACCCCGTATATCCCGACCTGGACCAAGCCGATCACCATTGCCCGTCATGCCTACGGCGATGTCTACAAGAACACCGAGATGCGCGTTGCCGGGGGCAGCAAGGCAGAGCTTGTCGTGACGGACAAGGACGGCAAGGAAACCCGTCAGCTCATCCATAATTTCAAGGGCGACGGCGTGATTCAGGGCCTGCACAATCTCGACGCTTCGATTTCCGGCTTTGCGCGTGCCTGCTTCCAGTATGCACTCGACTTAAAACAGGACCTCTGGTTTGCATCGAAGGATACGATTTCCAAGATTTACGATCACCGGTTCAAGGACATCTTTGCGGAGATCTACGAGGCGGAGTTCAAGGAGAAATTTGAGGCGGCCGGCATCGAATTCTTCTATACGCTGATTGACGACGCGGTTGCGCGCGTCATCCGTTCGGAGGGCGGCTACATCTGGGCCTGCAAGAACTATGACGGCGATGTCATGTCCGACATGGTCTCGACCGCATACGGCTCGCTTGCGATGATGACCTCCGTGCTGGTCTCCCCGTCCGGTGTCTATGAGTTTGAGGCGGCGCACGGCACCGTCCAGCGCCACTACTACAAATACCTCAAGGGTGAGGAAACCTCGACCAACTCCGTTGCCACGATCTTTGCGTGGAGCGGCGCGCTCAGAAAGCGCGGCGAGCTGGACGGCATCCCCGCACTGTGTGACTTTGCCGACAAGCTCGAAGCTGCCACGATCGGCACGATCGAGGACGGCATCATGACCGGCGACCTTTATCTGCTCTCCAAGCTGGAGAACAAGCGCAAGGTCGATTCCAGAACCTTCCTGGAGGAAATCAACACCAGACTCTCCGCCAAACTGCGGTAAGGAGGCATCTGCCAAATGGCAAAACAGGAGATCTCACCCTCAGTGATCCGGCGGCTCCCGCGGTATTACCGGTTTCTCGGTGAGCTGCAGGAACAGGGAACCGTCCGCATTTCCTCGAAGGAGCTCTCCGGACTGATGGGGCTGACTGCCTCGCAGATCCGGCAGGACCTGAACTGCTTCGGCGGCTTCGGACAGCAGGGCTACGGCTACAATGTCCGCGCCCTGTGTGAGGAAATCGGACAGATTCTCGGTGTTTCGCTGCATCGCCGTGCAGTTCTGATCGGACTGGGCAATCTGGGACGCGCCATTGCCAGCCATGTCAGCTACGCCGACTGCGGCTGTGAGCTGATCGGGCTCTTTGACTCGAATCCCTTTGTGGCCGGCCGCGATCTGAACGGAATGCCGATTCACCACACGGATACCCTCGCAGGCTTCTGTCATCAGGAGCAGCCGGAGCTCGCAATTCTCTGCGTGCCGGAGCACGCGGCACCGGCACTGGCGCAGACGCTTGTTTCGCTGGGCGTGCGCGCCTTCTGGAATTTCAGTCAGGGTGATCTCCGGTTTGACGATTCCGCGATCATTGTAGAGAATGTCCACCTTGCGGACAGCCTTCTGACACTGACCTACGGATTGCTTCAGCAGCATGAACCAGAATCCGACGGCTGATGCGCCTGCATTGCCGTGGAAATATTGAAAGCAACAAACAGAAAGGACAAAGCATATGCGTATGAAGAAACTTCTGGCAGCGGCGCTTGCCGGCTGCACAGCGCTTTCGGCAGTTTCCGGTACCGCTGTATTTGCAGCCAAAACCGAAACAGATTCCGCTCCGGAGCTGATGTTTGATTTTCAGGGCTCACAGGGCAACGAAATTGCGCTGCTGACAACTGATCTGGAAAAAGGCGATGTAGCACTGAATCTGAAGATGTATGTTCCCTCAAACCCCGGCGTCAACTGCATTTCTCTGAAGCTGCAGATCAATGACGGCGAAATCAGCGAGGACAATATTTTCCAGAATTACGGCTTTACGCTGAGCGATGCAAAGCTCGCAAATCCGTACTGCTTTGACAGCGAAAACGAAGGCGATTCCGCCAAGAGCTTCCAGCCCCTGTTCACCGCAGACGCGATGAACCTGAGCTGGGTGTACCGCTTTTCGCAGGATGAAAATGCGGATTCCTCTTCCGAGGCCGGCACCACCGTATGGAATTCCGATGTGAGCTGGGCCTATGACAAGGCGTTTGCAGAAATGACGCTGAATGTTCCGCAGGGCACACCGGCGGGCGACTATGTGCTCGACATCCGCCGCGACACTTATGTCAACAGCGTGACGCTCGGCGGAGAGAAGCAGTGGCTGGCAAAGAGTGCCTGCACCGCTGCGGGCAAGGACGATCCCTTGGAATTCAGCTCCAAGCCGTTTACGGTTCATGTCGTGGATCTGGCGAGCATGACCTATGAGATCAAGGCAGAGAACAAGGTGACACCGGCTGAGAATATGCAGTTTACCGTCGGCGAACCGCTTGATCTGTCCGGCGTGACGGCTGTGTGCGACTGCACGGCAGAGTTTTCGGACAAGTCCACCGCATCCGGCACGATCACTGCTGTGATGCCGAAGAAAGCCGGCACGGGCAAATCCAGAGTCGGCGACACCATGCTGGAGCACTACTCGAAGTCTCTGATGATTCCGCTGGAGATGTATCTCGACACCTCCGCGGTTGACAGCACAAAGGCCGGTACTTACCCGGTCACCCTGACGGTCGAAGGCGTCGGCATTGCCACGCCTTACAGCACCGAGACCTTCAATGTGACTTATGCCGCCGAAACAGAGCTGACGACCTCCGAGGAGACAACGACGGAGATCACCACGACCACAGAGTCCGCGACGACCTCTGAGGAGACGACCGCGGAGATTACCACGACCTTTGATCTGCGCGACCTTACAATCGACGCACTGACCGCAAAGCTGACCCTGAGCAAGGCGGCAACCAAGACCGCGTACAAGGTCGGCGAGGCGCTCAGTCTGAGCGGCATGAAGGTGACCGCAGACTATGCCGTAAAGTTCAATGACGGCTCGGAGGTTACCAAGGAGAAGCAGGCTGTCACGATTCCGGCAAAGCCGGAGACTGCTGAAAAGATCCGGCTGGGCGGTGCGATTGCGCTGAACCATGCGTCCGAGACGGCGTCTGCGGTCTGTGAGGTGTATCTGGATGCGACTGCCGTGAATACGAAAAAGGCAGGCACTTATCCTGTCAAGCTGACCGTCGAGGCGCTGGGCGGCGAAGTGCTGGATACCCTCAGCTTTGATGTGACCTATGAGGAGGAGCCGGTCGAGACGACCGCAGCACCGGTCGAGACCACGACTGCGGCTCCGGTCGAGACGACCGCAGCACCGGTCGAGACCACAACTGTCGCACCGGTTGAAACCACCGCAGCACCGACCGAGACCACAACTGTCGCACCGGTTGAAACCACCGTTGCACCGATTGAGACCACCACTGGGGAAGGATGTTGGACGACCGTTGCTCCGATCGAGACCACCACTGTGGAAACATTCTGGACGACCGAAGCTGCTCCGGTCGAGACCACCACTGTGAATACCACCACCTGGGACGGTCAGCTTCCGCTCATCGAAAACAAGTATGACGGCATGGCAGAGGGAATGTACCTTGTCGTAGGCGATGTCAGCGGCGCGCCCGGCAGCAGGGTCAAGGTTCCGGTTTATGTCTACAACGATCCCGGCACCGCCGGCATGACACTGTACTGGGTTTATACCGACGGCCTGAAGATCAGCCGCATCACAGACGGCGACGCATATCTTGCAAGCACGCAGCCGAGCAGCAAGACGGTTCCGATTTCCTATGTGTTCACCTGCCCGGAGGGCAAGAACGAGGTCGCCAAGGACGGCGCAGTGATCTGCTATATCACCGTGACCATTCCGGAGGATGCCAAGGACGGCACCGTCTACAAGTTCGAGTGGATCGAGGAGGGCGGCAAGTCTCTTCCCGATGTCGATAAGGTCTCGCAGGCCTGCGACTTAAACGGCATCGACAACAAGGCAAAGTTCTTCCCCGGCACCGTCACGGTCAATGCGGGCGGCGAGTACACGCCCAGACTGAATTACAGCAGCTACAGCTTCACCAAGAAGGGTGAGCAGGTCAAGCTGGCGGTTCTGGATGCACACGGCAGCGGCCTGAGATGGCATTCAACGGATGAATCCGTTGCGACCGTGGACGACAACGGTCTGGTCACCGCACAGGCGGATACCGGCAGCTGCACGATTCAGGCGGAGGTCCTGAACGGCGGCGGCGAGGCTCTGGTTCTCAACTGCGACATTCACATCGGCCTGTTCGGCGATGTGGACGGCGACGGCACGATTACGGCCTACGACGCGCAGCTCGCGCTGATCGGCTTCACCGAGGACTTCCTCGGCTTCGAGCCCGAGGAACGCACGCTGACGCCGGAGCAGGAGATCATCGCGGATGTCGATCTGGACGGCGAGCTGACCGCCTACGACGCAACGGTGATTCTGACCTACTTCTCGCTGAAGTACAATGCGGGCTTTGATGATCTGACATGGGAAGAGCTGCTGGCAGATATGCTCGGCGGCGCGGCGTAACCGGATCCCCGGTTCTCTGACAGATTCATCATGCGGAGGCGCGGCCTCCGGACTGTGTATCACAAGAACCCCTGCCGTCAGGCGGGGGTTCTTCAGTCTGTCGAAAAAGTTCAGCACAGTCTTTTTAAGGGGACGCTCTCTGTCGCAGGGCGTCCCCCTCTTGCGGAGCACGACCAAAACTTTTATTTTGACATCGCCGGATATGAAGATTGGTCACGCCCACACAGCCCGTCCCGCTTGCGTGCAGGCGGCAGATGTGATATAATAGAATCAGAAGATCGCGCTTCCGGAAAAAATTATCTGAAAACAGTGTAACAGT
The DNA here is from genome assembly GCA_024695445.1 of Oscillospiraceae bacterium. Lineage (GTDB taxonomy): Bacteria > Bacillota > Clostridia > Oscillospirales > Ruminococcaceae > Firm-04. The sequence goes on along the minus strand of JAILIG010000065.1, from coordinate 23,642 downwards.
CTGATGCTGTCCTGCGATAGGATAAATGAAAACGGAAGCTGCGCGATTCCAGTTTTCAGCAAATGAGGTGAAGCCGCATGACGGAGGCCGAGCTGCGGGCACTGATCGGCAGGGAGCCGGAGAACGGGTTCCGGGCGCTGTTCAGCTGCTATAAGGGCTATGTCTATGCGATTGTCTGGGAGCATCTCCGTGCCGTCGGGACAAAGGAGGACGCGGAGGAATGTGTCAGCGATGTCTTTACAGAGGTGTTTCTGCATTTCCCGGAGATCCGGGAGGGCGCGCTGCAGGGCTATATCGGCACGGCCGCAAAGCGGCAGGCGATCGACTTTTTCCGGCGCCTGACGGCAAAGCGCCGTGCGGGAACACTCTCCGAGACCGCGGCACTCAGCGTGCCCTCGCCGGAGGATGTGGAGGCGGAGCAGTCGCGGAATGAAACCGCGGCGGCTCTGCTCGAAAGCATCCGTTCTTTAGGCGAACCGGATGCGACCATCGTCATGCAGCGGTATTACTACGACCGCAGTGCCGGAGAAATTGCAGAAACCGTCGGGATGCAGCCGACGGCCGTCAGAGTGCGTCTGAGCAGAGCGCTCAAACGCCTGAAACAGCATCTGAACGATGCGGGCATCACACTGTGAAAGGGGGGAGCCGCATGAATCTGACGAAAAAACTGCGGGCGCTGCGTCAAACAGATGACAAGATGCACCGGCAGATCACAGAGGCGTTCCCGCCCGACTGGGACATGGACGCCGTACTGGAAAAAAGTCTCCGGAATTACCGGGAGCGCAGTGCAGGCAAGGCGTTTGCGCCGGATGAACCGGCAATGCAGAAGCCGGAAAACCGGCGGATTCTGCCGCATTTCTCCCGCGGGCTGGCAACGGCAGCCTGTCTGGCCGTCGCGGTCGGCGTGACCGGCATCGGGCTGTATTTGCAGCATACCCTCTCCCGCACACCTGTTTTGCAGACAGAGCCGTTTTCGACGGCTGTGACTGCGGAGCAGACGACCGGCGGCACCGAAGCTTCCGGCGGCACCGGAACTTCCGGCAGCACCGCAGCGGAACAGACTGCGGACGGAACGGCCGTCAGCGTGTCCGGCTCGGCAGAGCAGACTGCTTCTGACACCGAACAGTTCCCGAAAACGGACACACCCCCTTCTGTGTCCGGCACAGCGGGCAGCCTGTCCGGCGGGCAGACGGCAGCCTCCTCCGGGACGCAGACCGGCGCATCGTCCGGCTCCGGTACCGCCGTGACAACGACTGTGACGACGGCATCATCTTCTTCGCAGCAAAGCAGCAGCTCACAGCCGCCGGATGAAACCTTTTCGGAACGGCCGGGCGGAACGGTCGGCGGGCCGGAGGACAGCTTCCGGCTGAGCCATCCGGGCGACGGCTTTGCACGGCTGACCTGTGCAGGCAGTCCGGCAAAGCTGCGGCAGGATCTCCGCCTGATGCTCCGCCTCAGCGGGTACTCCCTCACCGAGGTGCAGTCGCAGAATCCGGAGCATGAACGGTTTTTCCGGCTCTACGGCCCGTGGGGCAGCGATCCGGTTCAGCTGAGCCTGCACTCGTATGAATCCTTTTTGCTGCGTGCCAACGAAAAGCTGACGGTGACAGAGCGGGGCTTTCTCGGCGGCAATCCGGGATATATCATTCACGATCCGGATGCTGCGATGGAGCAGGGGTTCATCTATGTGTGGGACACGGGAGAATGTGTTGCGGCGATTGCGGCCGGAAAAGAGAAAATTCAAATGCAAATTGAAGAAATCGCGCTGAACCTGACAAGATACTGAACGAAACGGAGGAATCCAAAATGAAGCTGAGAAAACTGCTGGCAGGCGGCCTTGCTGCCGTCCTGACCGTGACAGCACTGCCGCTGACGGCGTTTGCGGCAGACGAAGCACCCGCGGAGGAAATCACCGGCGAGGAGCTGACTGCGGACTGGATCCCGAAAGGGTTTCAGGATGCGAAGCGCTTTGAATCGGAGTACGGCGCGGTGCGCGTCAAGGACGATCTGATCTGCTGCGTCCGCAGGGGAACCAACGAGGGCGATGAGATTGTGCCGTTCCCGCATGAGCTGAGCGAGGGCAGCGAGCTCGTCCAGATAAAGCGTTATCTGCTGGAGCTGCCGGAGGAGCCGCGGCAGGAGGATTTTGAAAGCAACAATGAATACCATGAAGCGTATCGCGCCTATGAGGATGCCTGCTATGCCCTCGGACTGCGCCCGGGTGAAGATATGGCATTTCTGCAGAAGTATTCCTACACGGTTGCGGTTTTCCGGCTGCTGCCGGGCGGTTCCGCGTCGGTTCGCTTTTCTGAGAATTCAAAGCGTTTATATACCTTTGAGGCGGATGCGGACGGCAAGGTCACGGAGACCGACATCTTCGGCTGGCTGCCGGACTGCTACGGCGAATATCAGACCTATTCCGCAGCGCACCCGGACTTTGATGTGCATGATGACCTGATTACATATTGCGGCGTCACCAATGGCAGTACCGGCTTTGTGCTGGATATCATGCAGGAGGGCACCGCCAAGCTGGAATGTATTATGGCTGTTAGCTGTTCCATGTTTATGCTGAACCCGCCCGTCGGAGGCGGAGATTACTTTATCCAGGTCTACCGCCCGGTCACGGCCGGTACGGTGGCGCTGTCCACCAAGCGGCACCGCCCGTGGATTGAGGATGACGAGATGACCGAGTGGGAGAATGCGTATTTCAAGGTTGAAGAAGAAGGCATTACCGAGATCACCGCAGAGGAAATGGTCCGTCTGGCCGGCGACTGCAACGCGGACGGCGCAGTGACGGTTTCCGATCTGGTTATGCTGCAGAAATGGCTGCTCTGCGACGGCGAGCTGACGGACTGGAGGAGCGCCGATCTCAGCGGCGACGGCAAAATCAACGCAGTGGATATGGCGCTGCTCAAGCGGCTGCTGATGCAGGCGAACAGCTTTGCGGAGATCACGCTGATCGGGCTGCCGGAGACATTCCCGCACTCCACCTTACGGGAAATCACGGCGCAGGCGGAGGTCAGGCTTAAGGAGGGCGTGAAGCTGGAAGCCGGCGAGGAGCTGGTCGTGATGCTGCAAAACGCCGACACGAACGAGATCACCGTGATGAACGAGGACAGCACGGCCGGCGACTGCACCCGCTCGTGCAAAGTGATTCTGGATTCGCAGGAGCTGGAGGAAATCCGGTTTGTCGCGTATGCGGCGGTACGGAAGGACGGCGGTCTGGCAGAGATCCGCGCCTGCTCGCCGACCGCAGTGATTACTGTGGAGAAGCCGCGCACGGCCGGCAACTAAAATTAAAGCTCTCCGGCAGCGCATATTAAAGTTTTTGGTCGAGCTTTTTTGCGCGGAGCCCGCGCCGGCAATGATCTAAAGCTCTCCGGCAGCAAAGTAAGAACCTTTTGTCCGCTTCTCTACGGCAAAGTCAACGAAAAAGGAGCCCAGCGAGCGAAAGGAGAACAACTAGGAGAAGGGGAATCAGGAAAGGGGATGCGCGCCGTATATGCAAAGCATATACTTGGGGAAACCTAAAGGGGGAAGGGGGCAGCGCAGCGGAGCCGCTTCCTTCCCTCTTTGGGTTTCCCCCTCGCATTCGCGCCCCGCGGCCGGCAGTGCCGGCGGCCAATGATCTAAAGCCCGCCGGAAATGCCCGCAAATCATGTTTCGCCTTTCTCCTCCATTGCGAAAAAAAAACGAAAGCGCTCCATTTCAGCTTCTCGTAAAACGCCGGCTTATGGAGAATATAGTATCCGCTTCGCGGATGCAATCAAAAAAAGGGGACGCCCTCTATCGCAGGGCGTCCCCTCTCTTGCCGCTGCGCGGCAATTCACTCCCCTTGCGGGGCTCTTATCAAGTCCTGTATCAAGTCCTGAGTGTTTCGCGCTCTGCGGAGCGCGATGAGGGGCTCTGCCCCTCATCCCCGCGAGCTTTTTGAAAAAAGCTCGACCAAAAACTTTAATATGCGCTGCCGGAAAGCTTTAGATCAATGGATGCCGGCCGCACACGGTTCAGGTCTCCACCGAGCCCTCCAGAAAGTACGACGCCTCCATGTCCGCCGTGCAGAGCGCAAAGGCCAGCGGATACCGCTCCAGCGCCCTGCCGATCGTGTTCGGATCTTCCGGCCCCGAAAAGCCCATGTGCCAGCGGATGGCCATGGCCTCCTCCTTCCGCAGGTGCATGAAAAACTGGATCATGAACACCGACTTTTCTCCGTGGCCGTAAGGGAGCCGGTCGTCGATCTTGTAAAACGGCACCTTCTCCCACTGTCCCGCCGCGTTTTTGCTGTTGCGGAAGTCCACGGTGTAAAAGTTCATCTTGCAGATGTCGTGCAGCAGCGCACAGATCGCAATGCTCTCCTCCGGATACTCCATGTGATAGACCTCCCGCACCCGCTCGCGGGCGAGGTATGCCTTCAGACAGTGGTAGACATTCAGCGAATGCTCCAGCAGGCCGCCCTCATAGGCGCCGTGGTAGCGCGTCGATGCCGGTGCCGTGAAGAAATCGCTTTCCTCCGAAAGCATATACTCCAGCAGCTTGTCCGCACCCTTCCGCTGGATGCTTTCCGTGTAGATCCGGATAAATTCTTCCTTTTTTAATGCGAGCTCCTGTGCATCCATTGCACTGTCCTCCGTTCAAAATCCCTGTCTGACGCCTGCCAGATATTCGAGCAGCAGCGCAATGTCCGCCGCCTCGATCGCGCCATTGTGGTCGGTGTCCGCATTGACCTTGCCGGACGGCGTCACCGTGACACCCTTGTCCTCCGAGTTATAGCGTGCAAGCAGAATCGCGTCCGCGATCATGATATGTCCGTCGCAGTCCACATCGCCGCAAAGGCCGGATTCCGCCTGGATTTCAGAGCCGTCGGCCCGGAGCATCACGCACTCTACCTGCGGTGCGCTGCCGCGGAAGGAGATCTCAAAGCGCATCTCCGCAACCCTGCTGCCAATCTCCGCCGAATACTCGGCGACCATGCCCTTGGAGGGACAGTCTACGGCCTCCGAGATCAGAACGGTCTCGTGCTCGCCGCCGTATTCCTCATCATACCGCATCACGAGCCGCTCCAATGTGCCGCCCTTTTTGGTGACGGCGAACCGGAACCGGTCGCCCTGCTGCGGGAACGAGAACTTCAAGGACAGCGTTTGCAGCGGAGACTGGGTAATCGTCGTGGTCTGGTCCGGGGCACCGCTTCCGCCGGTCACGACATCCGGAACGGTTTCGGTCTGTTCGCAGGTGATTTTCGGAGTTGCGCCGCAGAACGAAACCACAGCAGTGATCTTCTTCGTCTGGAACAGCGGCGTCACCTCCGCCTCAAAGGTACCGGTATGGCTGCTGTCCAGAACGACGGTTTCCTTCGTCTTTCCCGTTTCGCTGAAGAACCGCAGCAGCACCTTCTCCAGCGGATCATTGCCGGACGGAACGACGCGGAGCAGATACTTCGTGCCGAACTGCTCGTAGGTGAACACCTTGTTGACCGTATACACCTTCGGAGCGTCCGGGGGCGCCGTGGTCATCTCAATGTGATAGCTGTCGGAGTTGGTGCATTCGCAGCGCATCGCGGGGGAATCGCCGCGGTATGTCACCGAGACATTGACCTTGTTCGTGACATACGGTACCCGCACGGTCTTCAGAATCTGATTCGTTCCGGTCACGACCTCGCTCAGAACGGTCTCATCGGTCATCTCTCCGTTGACGCCGTAATACCGCAGGGTAATCTCCTCGACGGTCTTGCCGCGGGGAATGACCGTGATCTTGAATTCCGTACCGGGCTGATTGAAATTAAAGAGCAGCTCGGCGGTGCGGAGCGGCGGCAGATAACCGGCGGTCTCCGTTGTGGATTCGGTGGTCGTGGTAGTGGTAGTCGTCGTGGTTGTGGTGGTCGTGGTCACATCATCCTCCGCATCGAGGTCGAAGAAGTGAACCGGATAGCTGACGGTCGCCGGTACGCCGCCCTTGGTCAGGCCGGTCACGGTCACCGTCAGATTGTCATTCATTTCAAAGGACACGCCGGGGCTGAAAATGATGCAGCGGTCCATGCCGTAGCCCTGCGTGTTGATGTTGAAATAGCTGCCTGTCTGGCTGTTGACGGTATAGTCCTTGTTTTTCAGCTCGGAATGCACGGTGACAGAGACGCTGCTGCTGTCGGGCGTATCAAAGGCGTGCGTGAGCGAAAGCGAAAAGGCATAGCGGGAAGCGCCGCGATAAAGCTGATAGGGCATATTCTCCGGCGGCCACGCGACATATTCGCCGGTGAAGGAACCGCTGCGGCTGCGGTCAAACGCATACATTCCGGAATAGCTGCCGACCTGTCCGAAGGCCGTCTGCTGCATTTCCGGATTCAGAACCCAGCGGCGGTGACCGACCATTGCGATATTGCTGCTGTCCGAATCATCCATATATCCGCTCACGACGGAATCGGGCAGCGACGAGTAGCCGGCTGCGAGATTGGATGAGCCCGCACCGCTCTTGCCGAGCGCATACAGCTCGTCGGACATTCCCGACGGCTGAGACGGCGCATGGGACAGCATCCTGTTCAGCGAGGAAACAAGGCTTGCCGCCTGCACATATTCTGCATAAGATGTGTTCAGTGTGACATCGGCGGGCAGTCCCGCCGCATAGCGGCAGAAGTTCACACAGTTGATGGCTCTCTGCTGCGATTCCTCCGTAATCACACCCGGCGCATACGGCTGTGAGGTGGAGGGCTGCTCCGAATAGGTTGTTCTGTCATTCTGTGACCAAGGATGGGCTGCATAAAATGCACGGATCTCCTGCGGTGTGTGCGATTCCAGACCGTAGCCCGAACCGGCAGCCGTCATCGGCGTAACGGGCATACCCGTCATTGCCAGCGCTGCCGAGGCCAGTCCTGAAACCAGTCTCTTTACAAATGTCATTCAAAAAACTCCCCTTTTTTCTGATTATGAAGCGGCCTCCCATCGTTCGGTACAAAGGCAGACGCTTCATTTTTATTTGCACAAGCAGCCCTCTCAGCCGCTTTGATGCACGGTATCTTCTTTCTGCTCCGCCGCATTCTCTTTCGCAGGGCTCGGATGATCCAGATCCGTCAGGACATCCTCGCTCAGCGGGACAGACTGAAACAGGCCGGTTTCCGCAGCATCCTGCGGCTCAAAGCCCAGTGTTTCACGCACAAAATCTCCTTCCAGCTCTCCTCTCTGCACCCGGTCGCGGATGATCCCGTGGACGAGATCCCGCACCAGACCGTAAATAACGGCAAACGCCGGCACACCGATAATCAGGCCGCCGATGCCGAACAGGCCGCCGCCCAGCATACAGGCGAACAGCTCCCAGAAGGCCGGCAGACCGATCGAACTGCCGACAATTCGCGGATCGAGTATATTGGCGTCAAGCTGCTGCAGCACGATGACAAACGCCGCGAAGTACAGCGCCTTGACCGGATTTTCCATCAGCACCAGCAGCACGCACGGAATCGCGCCGATGATCGGGCCGAAGAACGGAATCATATTCGTCACGCCGATGATGACCGCGATCAGCGTCGCATAGGGGATTCCGAGTGCCTTGTTTCCCGCAAAGCAGAGCATTCCGATAATCAGCGAATCGACGAACTTTCCGAGCACCGCCGTACCGAAGGTCTTGCTCGCGGAGGTGATTCTTTCGTTGATCCAGTTTGCGGTGCGCTCCCGGCAGACCGCGTACAGGATCTGCTTCGTCTGCTTGACAAAGCGTTTCCGGCTGATGAGCAGATAAATGGCGATGACAAAGCCGATGACCACATCGTACAGAAAGCCCAGCGTGCCGACCAGACCGGTGGACACCGTTGAAAGAATCTTCTGGCTCAGATCCACGGCATCGACCTTGCCCATGCCGAGGTCGGACGCGGAGAACCGTTCGTTCAGCTCCCGCAGAAAATTGGAAAAGCTCGTGTCACGCCGGAAAATCTCCTCGACCTTTTCGGTCACGGTGTTGACATAGCCCGGCATCTTGCTGACGAGCGTTGTCACGCCGTCCACGACCTGCGTCGAGACGGCCACGACCAGCAGCGCCAGCGAGCCGATGAAGATCAGCACGGTCACAAAGGCGCTGAAGCCGCGTGTAAAATGCACAAAGCCGGGGTGCTTTCTGATGACGCGGGAAAAGAGCCGGTTCAGACGGTTCTCCAGCCAGGATGCGGCAGGACTCAGGATATAGGCAAAGATGAAGCCCGTCACCACCGGCCCGAGCGCCGACATCACTTTTTTCAGGAAGCCGGTCACAGCGGACAGATTGATCAGACAGTACGCAAACAGAATGCAGCCGCAGAGCATAAAAAACATCTTTCGCGGGCTCATCTGTGCAACCGTAACCGGCTCTCTCGTTTTTTTGATGCGTGCCATACGATTGCTCCTTTCCGGCGCCGGAAAGCTCCATGCAAGCAGTTACGCTTCGGAATCCTCCTCCGGCACAGTCTCCTCAGCATCCGTATCTTCTGCTTCCTCGGATTCATCCTCGATCTGGAAGCCGTAGCTGCGCTCATAGGGATCGCCGGACGCTTCATCGCCCAGAATGCTGACATAATCCGGATCCGGTGCTTCCTCCGGCACAGCCGGTGCAGCGGCCTTTTCCGCCTTTGCGTTCCGGACCATCCGGACAATCATCAGGACGATGCACACCGCGAGCAGTACAAGCGCTGTGATCAGTGCGATTTTGGCAATCAGTCTTGTGTCGATGCCGTCGAGGTCATACCGGATGTCATTGGCCGAAGCATAGCTTTTCGCTGCGGAATTCGGCTTGCAGCCGAGCACAAAGCCCTCCTGCAGCGCCGCCGAGCCGCCGTTCTCCTCAGACTCCTCGAGCCGGAAGCCGAAGGCGTAGTCGCCGATCTCGGTCACTGTATCCGGAACATCCACGCGGTTCATCGCCGTGCAGTTGCAGAACGCCTCCTTGCCGACGGAACGGACAGAGGCCGGAAAGCGGATTTCCGTCAGCGACTTGCAGCCGAAGAAGGCGAAATCGCCGATTTCGGTCACGCCGTCCGGAATCGTGAACGAGCTGAGCGCGGAACAGTCCGCGAAAATGCTCTTGCCGATCGTCGTCAGGTATGCGGGGTAATCAAAGGATTCCAGCGCGGTGCAGTCTGCAAAGGCGCCGTCCCCGATCTCCGTGACCGAAGCCGGCAGCGTGATCGTTTTCAGGTTCAGCGCACCCGACAGGCAGTACGGTGCGAGCTGTTTGACGCCGTCCGGCACCGCGTAGCTTTCCGCCTCACTGCCCAGTGCATAGCACAGCAGCTTTTCGCCGGAAGCATCGAGCAGCGCCGCATCCCCCTCCGCACGGAATGCGGTGTTTGCCGCATCCACGGTAATGGATTTGAGGCCGGTGCAGGAGAGCAGCGCCATATCGCCGATCTCCGTCACGGTAGCGGGAATATGCAGCGTTTCCAGCGCATCGCAGGAGACAAAGCTCATTGAATCAATGGATTCGAGCCCGTCCGAAAGTGTGACGGACCGGAGCTCCGTGTTGTTGTAGAAGGTGTACGGCATGAGCTTTTTGACGCTCTTCGGAATTTCAATTTCCTCCAGCGCCATGCAGTAAGCGAAGGTGTAGGAGCCGAGCGTCCTGAGCGAATCCGGCATCGTGACGCGCTTCAGGTTCATGCAGTAGCCGAAGGCGCCGTCACTGACGGTTTCCACCGTGTCCGGCAGCGTGACGGTCTCCAGACTGACACAGCCGACAAAGGCATTGTCGCCGATCGACCTGACGCCGGGGCTGATTGTGATTTCCTTCAGCGCGCTGCATCCGGAAAACGCCTTTTCGCCGATTTCAAGAATCGGATAGCCGTCGATCGTGCTGCCGATGATGACGGAATTCACGCCGGAATCTGCCGCCGTCACGCGCACGCCGCCTTCTATTTTCTCGTAGGTCAGAATCTTGTCCGTAAAGCTGTTGCTGTCTGAGGTCTCATCTGCCGAGACCGGCAGAACGGCAGCCGCTCCGCAAAGCAGCAGCACCGTGCCCGCGGCAATCATCCGCTGCAAAAAACGATTCAATTCGTACCTCTCCCCTCGTCCGGCTCTGCCGCATCGGAAACCGTTTCTGCTGCTGCCGGCGCACCGTCAGCCGGAAGTGCTTCGGCGGCAGGGACCTCTGCCGGCTCCTGCTTCTGTCCGGATGCCGGCTTTTTCTTCTTCTTTTTCTTTTTCGATGCCTCGGCGATGCGCTGCTTTCTGCGCAGCTCCGAGATCACGGCCGCCGCGATGACCGCCGCCAGCAGCAGACATCCGACAATGACGGCAATGATCTTCACGGCAGATGTTTTCTGCTTCGTCTCTGCGGGGGACTCGGTCTCCGCCGGCTCCTCCAGCGCAATGAAGGTGAAGTTGTTTTCGTTCTCGGAATCGACGCAGTAGCGCTGCGCGATCGTGCCCTTATAGCCGCGGATGATAAAGCCGCTGTCCATGACGAGCTCGCCCAGGGCGTTGAGCTTCCAGCCAAAGGCGGAATACCCGATCGAGGTCACCCGCGCCGGAATCGTGACCTCTGTCAGCTTGGAATCGGCAAAGGCCTGCTGTCCGATCGAAACAAGGGATTCCGGCAGGTCGATGCTCGTGATGCCGACACTTGTAAAGGCCGCGTTGCCGATCGCCGTGATGCCGTCCGGCAGCGTAATGTTTGTCATATGCCGGCAGTTGTTGAAGCAGTAGTCCGGAATCTCTGTGACCTTGTCCGGCACGGCAACATTGTTCAGCAGATCGCAGTCCGCAAAGGATGCGATGCCAAATTCCTCCAGCGTCGAGGGGAGCTTTAAGTCGGTCAGATACTTGTCTCCGGCAAAGGCCGAATTGCCGATGCCGATGATGCCCTCCTCCACCTCAAACGAGGTCTCCTCTTTTCCGATCGGATAGCGGATCAGCGCCTTGTCGTCCGCGCTGTAGAGGATACCGTTCCGGCTCTTGCAGAAGGTGTTGCCCTCTGCCACGCGGTATTCCGTGAGATACCGGCAGTCCGCAAAGGTGTATTTGCCGAAGCCGAGCACCGAAGCCGGCAGCGTCACGGTGTGCAGCTTCTGGTTATTGGCAAAGGCGTAGTTTCCGAACATGACCACTTCCAGCCCGTCCAGCTCGGACGGGATCACGAGGTCCTCCGCCTCACCGGTATACTTCTCGATACAGGCGGCCTTTTTGGTCTCGTCCTCCACGCCCAGCATGATCGAATACTCGTATTCACCGCTGATAAATGTTTCCTTGTCCTGTTCGTCGTCCAGCACGATGTCATCCCAGATTGCGCGGCAGGGTGCCGCAGTGCCGGCCGCTGTCAGAAGCGCGCCGAGCAGTCCGGCGGTCACAGCCGCCAGTCTCTGTTTGTTCATCCGTATAACCCCTTCAAATTCATTTCGGCGGCGCACTGTCCGCCGGAAAAAAGGGCAGAAACCGGGATTCGTATAAAAGCCCCATGTCTCTGCCCTTTTGCGTTCACGCCTTTTATTCCACCGTAACAGACTTCGCCAGATTGCGCGGCTTATCGACATCATTGCCGCGCAGCACCGCCGCGTAGTAGGCAATGAGCTGCAGCGGAACCACTGCGAGCATCGGCATCAGCAGATCGTCGGTCTCAGGCAGCGGGAAGCAGCAGTCCGCGATTTCGGAATCAGCGCAGGCAGATTCGCCGCAGACCAGAATCGTCATCGCGCCTCTCGCCTTGCACTCCTTGATGTTCGAAACGGTCTTTTCGTGCAGTGCCGTCTGCGTATCGACCGCGATGACCGGCATTCCGTCATAGATCAGCGAAATTGTACCGTGCTTTAATTCGCCGGCAGCATATGCCTCACTGTGGATGTAGCTGATTTCCTTTAATTTCAGTGAGCCTTCCATGGAGAGGGCGTAGTCGAGTCCTCTGCCGATATAGAGCAGCGATTCGGTTTCCGTGAGTGTCTGTGCAATGGCCTTTGTCTCGCCGGTGCGCGACAGCACCGTGTCAATGCGTGCAGGCATATCGAGCAGCAGACCGGTCAGCCGGCGGCATTCCTCCTCGGTAATCTTCCCCTTGGAGAGTGCCAGCTCAAACGCAAACAGATACATCACGGCAATCTGCACCATGTACGCCTTGGTAGACGCCACGGCGATTTCCGGACCGGCGTGCGTGTAGATCAGCATATCCGCCTCACGCGCAATGGACGAGCCCTTTGCATTGACGACGGCCAGCGTCTTGGCGCCGCGTGCCTTTGCCAGACGCATCGCCGCAAGGGAATCCGCCGTTTCGCCGGACTGCGAGATGATGATGATGAGGTCGCCGTCGCCGATCAGCGGATCGCGGTACCGGAATTCCGATGCGATATCGACTGTGACCGGCACTCTGGCGAGCTTCTCGATGACATATTTTCCGACCATGCCCGCGTGCATCGCCGTACCGCAGGCCACGATGAAGATATTGCGGAAGCCGCGGATATTCTCCTCCGTAATGCCGCATTCGCTCAGATTCGGCAGGCCGTTCTCCACACGCGGCAGGACGGTCTTCTTGATCGCGTCGGGCTGCTCATTGATCTCCTTCAGCATGAAGTGATCGTAGCCCTGCTTCTCCGCCGCTTCCATGTCCCAGTCTGCGGTCTGGAGCTGCTTCTCAACCGGCGCGCCGGTCTTCTCCTCGTAGAAGCGCACGCCGTCTCTGTCGAGCACTGCGATTTCGCCGTGCTCCAGCAGGTAATACTGCTTGGTATATTTCAGAATTGCGGGGACATCCGAAGCAATGAAGCTCTCACCTTCGCCGGCGCCGACAATCAGCGGGCTCTCCCGGCGGACGGCATAGACCGAATCGGGGCGGTCGCTGAACAGGATGCCGAGCGCGAAGCTGCCTCTGATCTCCGCCATGGTTGCCGCGATGGCCTTGACCGGATCGCCGTGATAGTGATAGTCGAGGAGCTGTGCCGCGACCTCGGTATCGGTATCGGAGACAAAGCTTCTGCCCTGTCCGATCAGAAATTCCTTGATTTCCTTGTAATTTTCGATGATGCCGTTATGCACGAGCGTCACATGGTCGCCGCCGACATGGGGGTGCGAATTGATATCGGACGGTTCCCCGTGGGTAGCCCAGCGGGTGTGTCCGATGCCGACGGTTCCCTGCGGGCGGCCGGTCGCGTCCATTTTCTGCGCGAGATTTGCGAGCTTTCCCTGCGCTTTGATGACTTCCACCGCGTTGTTCACGACAACCGCGATGCCTGCGGAGTCATAGCCGCGGTATTCCAGCTTGGAAAGCCCGTCAAGCAGCACGCCTGCACAGTCACGCTTTCCGACATAGCCAACGATTCCACACATATAGACAAAGATTCCTTTCTCTCAAGATTGCTTCATTTCGCCGCATCTTTTGTCCGCGCAGACACGGCATCGCATACCGACAAGTATACAGGTTTATTATATCATGTATGTGAAAAAAAAGCAAGTGTTTTTATGAAAGAAACAGCCGCCCGGCGGGCAGTGTCCGCCTCCAATGATCTAAAGCTCTCCGGCCGGCAGTGCCGGCGGCCAATGATCTAAAGCCCGCCGGAAACGCCCGCAAATCATGTTTCGCCTTTCTCCTCCATTGCACAAAAGACAAAAGTGCTCAGTTTCAGCTCCTCATTATGCGTAAGCCTATGAAGAATAAGTATCCGCTTCGCGGATGCGATCAAAAAAGGAGGGACGCCCTCTATCGCAGGGCGTCCCCCCTCTTGCCGCTGCGCGGCAATTCACTCCCCTCGGCGGAGCTCTTATCAAGTCCAGAGAGTTTCGCCGCCTGCGGGCGGCGACGAGGGCGCTGCCCTCGACCTGCAAGCCTTTGAAAAGGCTTGACCGAAACTTTAGTTTGGGCCGCCCGCCTTCAGGTCAGCGACCGCGCCTCCATGTAGAACCGCTTGTCTGCCGCGTGTCCCATCGAGAAGGTCTTTCTCGGCAGCGCACCGTCCTTGATTACCGTCGGGAACAGCTCAGATTTCTGCATATCCGGCAGCAGAATGCCCATGCTGCGCTCTGCCTTCGCCAGCGTCTCGACAACCTCTGCACCGTGAATATAGTCGATCTTGCCGCCGTTTGCCTTGAGCCAGCTGTCCAAAAATCCCTGCACGCTGCCGACCGTCAGGTTCGAGGACGGCTGTGTTACGGAATACACCGTCTTTTTCCCGTTCAGAATCACCGTGAACTGCTGTGCGGCATCGGATGCACCCTCGGTCAGACCGAGCGCCGCCGTCATGTCAGCCAGCAGCTTTTCCGCGTCAACCTCTGTGAGAATGCGGTGAATCGCCTCAAACTCCAGTGCCGGGCTGTGCAGGTTGACCAGCTCGACCAGCGCATAGCGCTGCGGAGCATTTTCCGTATCTGCGCCGGGATTTGCCGCCTTCCACTCCTCATAGAAGGCCTTTGCGGTCGCAAGGGAGTGGTTGCCGTCGCCCATTGCGTAAACGAGCGGTGCGGTGCCTGCATCAAAGCGGGAGCTGTCGCCGAGTGCGGTCAGCGCCTTCAGAATGCGGGCCTGCTCTGCTGCCGGCACAAGCCAGCCGCGGATCGAGCCGCCGCCCTGCATCAGTTTGGTGTCATAGAGCAGCTCCATGCTGTCCTTGCCGTCCGCCAGCGGCTCGATGACGGTTTTCTCCGCATCGTCAAGCAGAATCATGATATGCGGCAGCTCCATCGCCGCGCCGCGCCGGATGCGCATACGGGGCGGAATCCGCTCTGCCACCGTGGCCTCCGTCGCACGGACCGGCGTATCGGAGCCCTTGGAGTAGTCGTACTGTTCGAGGTCGATTTTTCCGACCAGACCGGCTCTGCACTTACCGTCGCTCTGGATGCGCTCGACATAGATCATTGCGTCGTGCAGCTCGCGGAAAATCCCGCGGGAAAGATCGTCGCGCATGGCCTGCTGAATCTTCGCAATGCGGTCGGTGACATCTGCATCCTCCAGATAAACCTCCGGCAGAATCAGCCGGAGCGTCGAGGGCTTGTCGCCGACCAGACGGTCGGTTTCCGCCCAGTAAGCGGGCTCGCCGGTGTACTGGTCACAGGCACAGACCGCCCATGCCTCCGAGAGAAACTCCGGACGGGGCAGCAGGATTTCTGCTGCGCTGAAGGCTGTTTTTTCAAACTGTTTCATAGATTTATCCTTTCTGCGGAATCTCCGCTTGAAATCCTGTGAAAAAAGGTGTTTACAAATTCGGAAAACTGTGATATAATGGAAGCAACAAGCACCCTGTCACAATCCATAACGGAAAGGAACTTTGGAATGCTGCATGAAAAATCCTGCGGCGCAATCGTGTATCGGCGGTTTCACGGCAATGTCGAGATTCTGCTGATTAAACATGTAAACAGCGGCCACTGGTCGTTTCCAAAGGGTCATGTAGAGGGAGATGAAACGGAACTGGAAACTGCGCGGCGTGAAATCAAAGAAGAAACGGGCCTGGATGTCATTCTCGATCAGACCTTCCGGGAAACCGTGACCTATTCACCCAGACGCGACACGCAGAAAATCGTCGTCTATTTTCTCGCGCTTGCACGGAATTACGATTTCGTGCCGCAGGAAGAGGAGATCGCCGAAATCCGGTGGGTCGATATCGTCCGTGCGAACAGCCTGCTGACCTACGAAAACGACAAGACCATTGTCACGAAAGCGCGCGCTGCCATCCGGCAGAACGGTCACATGATGTGAACAGGGGAGAGGAGAGCTTCGGCTCTCCTCTTCTGTTTTTTCAGCTCCGGGAGCCGTGTACGATTTCGTTGTCCTTCCAGATCAGCTCGTTCGGGCAGGCGTTTTCGTCGTGCAGCTGTACGATGTTGTTCACCGTCGTTTCGGCGATGTTGGAGAGCGCTTCCTCGGTCAGGAAGGCCTGATGCGAAGTGACGATGACATTCGGCATCGAGATCAGTCTTGCGAGAATGTCGTCGTTCAGGATATGTCCGGAGAGATCCTCAAAGAAATAATCCGTCTCCTCCTCGTACACATCGAGGCAGGCGGCGCCGATCCGGCGGGACTTGATGCCTTCGAGCAGGCATTCCGCATCAATCAGCGCACCGCGGGAGGTGTTGATGACGACGACGCCCTTCTTCATCAGCTGAATGGTCTCGCAGTTGATGAGATGTCTGGTCTCGTCGGTCAGCGGGCAGTGCAGCGAGATGATGTCACTCTGCGAGAGCAGCTCCTCCAGCGAAACATAGGGGAAATCGGCGTCCTTTGCGGGGAATTTGTCGTATGCGATGACATTCATGCCGAAGCCCTTGCAGATGTTGATGAACACGCGCCCGATGCGGCCCGTGCCGACAACGCCGACTGTCTTGCCGTACAGGTCAAAGCCGGTCATGCCGTTCAGCGAGAAATTGAAATCTCTCGTGCGGATATATGCCTTGTGAATGCGGCGCACCGAGGTCAGCAGCAGCGCCATCGCGTGCTCGGCAACCGCGTGCGGCGAATACGCCGGAACATGGACAACGCGCAGACCGCAGTCGCCCGCCGCCTTCATGTCAACATTGTTATATCCCGCGCAGCGCAGCGCGAGATATTTGCAGTCGAGATCGGCCAGCTTTTCGAGTACCGCCGCGTTCAGCGTGTCGTTGACAAAGGTGCAGACACCGTCACAGTTTCTGGCAAGCTCCGCCGTGTCCTCGGTCAGCTTCGTCTCGTAGAATTTGAACTTGATGCCGCGCTCCGCACCGAAGTGCTCAAAAGACGGCTTGTCATATGCCTTTGCATCAAAAAAAGCTATCCTCATGCAAACTCTCCTTTTCTGAATCCCGTTTCCGGCCTTGCATACCGGAAGAAAACTGTAGTTTATCATACGGCCTCAGGGGATCTGAGGGCTCCGCCCTCAGACTCCCGCCAAAGGGACAGTGTCCCTTTGGAATCCCATTTGTAATTTGCATCGCCCCCAAAGGGGGCAATGCAAATTACGAGCGGGAGGCCCGGAGGGATAGTATCCCTCCGGCAGGGGCGTGGGGGCAGCGCCCCCACAATTCCCTGAGGCTGCACGGCAGGCTGTAGCTTCTTTCCGGTATGCGAAGCCGGGAGCGGGACTTAAAAAACCCGTTCTGCCGGACAGCAGAACGGGTCTTTGTACGAACAGAAATCAGTTGATGATGGTCTTTTCGGTTTCCTTGTCGAAGAGGTGGATTGCCTCTGCGTCGAAAACGACATCAATCTCATCCTGCGGACGGGCGGTAGACTTCGGAGAAACACGCGCAGTGATCTTCGAGCCTTCGCACTCCAGATACAGGTAGACTTCAGCACCCATCAGCTCGGTGATCTCGACATTGCACTTGACGATACCGGTCGTCGCGCTTGCGAGATACTGCGGCTCATCGTGAACATTCTCCGGACGGATACCCATGACAACTTCCTTGTCGATGTAGTGCTCCAGATCCGGCGTGATCTTGCTCTGCGGGAGCACGACCTCATACTTGACACCTCTGGAGGTCTTGGTGTCGCCGGAACCGAACTGCACGACATACTGGCCGTCGCGGTAGATCAGCGTAGCGTCGATGAAGTTCATCTGCGGAGAACCGAGGAAGCCTGCAACGAACTTGTTGCACGGAGTCTCATAGAGGTTCTGCGGGGTATCAATCTGCTGCACGAAGCCGCCCTTCATGACGACGATACGGTCGCCCATGGTCATAGCTTCGGTCTGGTCATGCGTAACATAGATGAAGGTGGTGCCGAGGCGCTTATGAAGCAGCGCGATCTCGGTTCTCATCTGGGCACGGAGCTTCGCGTCGAGGTTCGACAGCGGCTCGTCGAGCAGGAAGACCTGCGGGTTACGGACGATTGCACGGCCGAGCGCCACTCTCTGACGCTGACCGCCGGACATTGCCTTCGGCTTACGGTTGAGCAGCGGAGTCAGGTCGAGGATTCTTGCAGCCTCTTCAACCTTTCTTGCGATCTCATCCTTCGGCACCTTGCGGAGCTTCAGGCCGAATGCCATGTTCTCGAACACGGTCATATGCGGATACAGAGCATAGTTCTGGAACACCATTGCGATATCGCGGTCCTTCGGCGCGATGTCGTTGACCAGGCGGTCGCCGATATAAAGTTCGCCCTCGGAGATTTCCTCCAGACCGGCGATCATACGCAGAGTTGTAGACTTACCGCAGCCGGACGGGCCGACCAGAACGATGAATTCCTTGTCACGGATCTCCAGGTTTACATCAGACACCGCAACAACGCCGCCGGGGTACTTCTTGTAAATTCCCCGCAAAGACAGACTTGCCATTCTCATGTCCTCCTATTGTTTTCAAAAATTATCATGCAGTGCAGTCTGTCCGGACGGAGAATCCGGCAGAAGCCGTTGACTGCAAGTATGCGCCTGACCGCATACAAACTGAAACATGGTTTGCAAGAGGTTTTGCATCGCCGGATGACGGCGCGAAAACCCGTTATTACAATCATACCAGATTTTTGGCCGATAGTCAAGGCTATTATTCACCAAAGATGCGCTCTTTCATTTATCCAATATGACGAATAATTGACACTGCAAAATGCAGCGGCAAGCGAAATCGACGATGTTTTCAACATCATTTCAACATCTTTAGGTAAAATCGTCAAATACGCGCCCTGTGCCAGATTTGCGGGCATTTCCAGCGCACCCAGTTGAAAACGGAGAAGTTTTTCAACAAAATTCCCCGCTGCTGCAAACATTCGACGAACCTGGTGATATTTGCCCTCGCAGAGCGCAACCACGGCCAGATGCGGGCCGATGCCCTGACATTCCGCGGGGAGACAGATTTCCTCTCCGCTGCCCTCGCGCAGCGCCATGCCGGACCGGAACAGCGCCTCATAGGCGGTGTCATAGGGATCGCGGAGCTGTGCCAGATAATACTTCGTAATGTGGTGCTTCGGAGAGAGGAGCCGGTGCGAGAGCGCGCCGTCGTCGGTGATGAGCAGCAGGCCGGATGTGTCCTTGTCCAGTCTGCCGCAGGGAAAGAGCCCCGGCAGACGGTCCTCCGGCTTCAGCAGGTCCATGACCGTTTTCTGGCTGCGGTCGCGGGCGGCAGTCAGCACGCCGGCGGGCTTGTGCAGCAGGAAATAGTGATATTCCGCATAGCAGACCGGCTTGCCGTCCAGTGTCACGCGGTCGGTCTCCGGGTTGATTTTCAGGTCCGGGCTGCGGACAGCCGCACCGTTGACCGTCACACGGGCGCGCCGCACCGCCTCGCCGATCTCGCGGCGGGAGAGCGCGGTCTGTCCGGACAAAAAGCGGTCCAGTCTCATCATATCGGTTATCTCCGCCGGTGCTCCGGCATAATCGGAACCGTTCTCAGCATATGCTGCATTATCAGCACATCGGAAAGGAACGGGGCTCATGAAATCTTCCGTGAAAAAATTCTGTGCGGTCTGCCTGATTGCCGCCGCCGCGTCCGTCTGTCTGCGCAGCTTATCCGCCGCCCGTATTCCGGAGACAGACACCGTCCTGCTCGAAACAGACGCCGAGCGCGAGACATGGCTGAATCTGCACGGCTGGCGCGTTCTGCCGCCGGAGCGCACGGAAACGCGCATTCCGGCCGTCTGGCGGACCTCCGCGGGGCAGGCATGGCTCGGACTTCAGCACGCACAGGGCTTTCAGCCCGAACAGTTTGCGGGAGAAAACGCCGTCCGGTATGTTTATCCGGTGCAGAACACGGCACAGCCGGAGCTGTACGCCGAGCTGCTGCTCACCGCGGACGGCATTCTGGTCGGTGCGCAGGTTTACAGCGCGGAGACCGGACTCATGCAGACGGTTCTGTGAGATCGTTCTGCTGGCGCACCTCCTGCACCTCGCTGATGATGCGCACGAAATCCTCGATATCGGAAAAAGCCTGATAGACCGATGCAAAGCGGACATACGCGACGGTGTCGATTCCGCGCAGGCGCTCCAGCACCATCGAGCCGATGCGGTCGGGCGAAACAGTCGAAACCATTTCGTTTGCAAGCTCCGCTTCGATCTCGTCCACCAGATTGTTGACCGTCTCGACATCCACGGGGCGCTTTTTCAGAGAGGAAAAAATGCCCTTCAGGAGCTTGTTGCGGTCAAACGGTTCAAAGGAGCCGTCCCGCTTGGCAACCATCAGCAGCGGCCGCTCGACGGTCTCGTAGGTCGTGAAGCGTTTGCCGCAGCGCTGGCACATCCGACGCCGTTTTTTTCTTCCTTCAATCGAGCGCGAGTCGATGACCTTGGTATCCTCCTCGCCGCAAAACGGACAGCGCATGGCAGCTCCTCCTTTCTGTCTATGGTGTCTGAATCTGTTTTTTGATGATGCGGTCGATCCGCTGGCAGTCCTCCGCCAGCTCGGACGCCGCCGAAAAGCTCTCGCGTGTGAGCTCTAAAACGGCACTGCCGTCGAAGCCCTTTTCCCGCAGGCTCTGCAAAAACGGAACGATCCGGAACCTGCCCTGCCCGATGCGGAGACAGTCTCCGCGCTCGCCGTGGTCGCTCAGGTGCAGGTGGACGATGCGGCTGCCAAGCAGCCGGACGGCTTCGTCCAGATCCATGCCGGCCCGGACGGCCTGCCGGACATCGAAGGTCAGGCTGGCATCATCTCCGAGGATGCGGCAGAATTCCCGCAGAAACCGGAGGCTCTGGCTCTCGCAGCGGTACACATTCTGCTGCGTCACGGTGATGCCGAACTCTTTGCCCGCCTCTGCGAGCATCCGGAAGCGTTCGCAGTAGATTTCGGGCTTGACGGTACCGGCGGGGGCGCCGTGCAGGATATAAAACTGTGCGCCGAGGCGCTGTGCAGCGGAAAAAATGCTTTTTGCCTCCCCGATGAAATCGGCTGTCCTGCGCGGATAACGGGAAAAGAGCATCCGGCCTTCTTCCTCTGCGGCTGTCCACGGCCGCACCGCGCAGCATCTGACGCCGAACCGGCTGAGCAGTGCCGCAAGGTCATTGACAAAGACCGGTTTGCATTCAGAGGGCGCATTCAGCTGTATTTCGACGGTTTGCACGCCGAGCAGACAGAGGTCATAGAGCGCGTCCTCGGTCGGTTTGGGAAAGAGGCAGGAAGTGGATACGGCGGCTCTCATGGATTTTCCTCCGCTTCGGTTGTTTTTTGCCTACAATACGGCTGTATTATAACACATTAAAGCAGCAAAACGCAAGACACGCCGCAGATTTTCATGAATTCGCACAAGGAAACCGCAGCCGCAGCCGCTTTTTTTCCGCGATTTGCGCGGGCGGCGGCGCGGAGCCCCCGCGGGCATTGATCTCCCGGCAGTGCCGGGTTCCGTTGATCTAAAGCTCTCCGGCAGCGGAGGGAGAACCGTGTGTCTGCTTCTCCCCGGCAGAACCTTGCAGAGCGCTGAGTTTGGAGTGCGCAACTCCTCATTCCTCACTCTTAACTTCTCACTCCGCTGCCTGTCCCCAAAAAGCCGCAGCCTCCGGTTCCTTTCCCGAAACCGGAAGCTGCGGTGCAGATTTACGCTTTTGTTCGTTCAGTCTTTCTTTGCGCGGCGGGTTTTCCATGCCGTCCAGAGCATCGGTGCGAGGCACAGCGACGAGTAGCAGCCGGAGATCATACCGACCGTCATCGGAATGCTGAACCGCAGAATGGAATCCACATGGTTCACCGTCGCCAGAATCGTCACGATCAGCATGGCTGTAATCGTCGTGATCGAAGTGCGGACGGTACGCCGCATCGTCTGGCTCAGCGAGAGGTTGACCAGATCGGGCAGCTTCGTATCCTTCGGCAGCAGGCCCTGGTTCTCACGGATTCGGTCGTAAATGACAATCGTGTCGTTGACCGAGTAGCCGAGAATCGTCAGGATGACCGCCATGAAGTTCGTGTCGATCTCAAAGCCCAGCACGACAAAGGTGCCGAACACAACCGCGAGGTCATGCAGCAGCGCGACAACCGCGAAGATACCGGCGCTCCAGCCGGAAATGCGCTTGAACCGCCATGCGATATACAGAATCAGCACGACTGCTGCGAACACCGCCGCGACCATACACTTCATCAGGAAGGTCTTTCCGGAGGTCGGCGCGACATCGTTCGACTCCAGTGCCTCGATCTTGGCATCCGGATAAGCCTCCTGCAGCTTTGCGAGCATTTCCTGCTGCATTTCGCCGCTGAACGCCTTGCCGTTCTCCAGATTGAAGGACAGGGTAAAGGTTTTCTGGGTTTCGCCGGTGTAGGTCTCACCGGTGGTCACCTTGACCAGCGTGTTCAGATAATCGTGCGCGGTCTTGGTCAGGTCAGATTCGCTGACGGAGCCGTCATAGGAGTAGGTCGAGAGCGTGCCGCCCTTGAATTCAATCGAGATATTGACGCCGCGGATGAAGCAGAGCGCCAGAATGCCGACCATCATCAGTGCGGAGAAGATAAAGAAGATCCTGCGGTGACCGTAGAAATCACGGACACGCACCTGCTCTGTAATGTTTTTGATGTTTGTATTCTGCTTGCTCATTTTTCCTTACCTCCGTACAGCTTTCTGTTCTGGAAGCACTTGAACTGCGAAAGGGAGGTCAGCATCAGACGGGAAGCCAGAACACCCATGATAAAGTTGAAGATGACACCGGTCAGCAGCGTGAAGCCGAAGGAATAGATCGTACCCTCCGTGGAGACGCCGAACCAGGTGAACAGGAATTTCAGCAGCTTGGCGAAGAAGCTCGTGGACACGCCGAACGCGCCCATCAGGATGATCGCCACGATGATGACGGTGACATTACCGTCGAGAATCGAGGTGAACGAACGCTTGTACGCGGACTTCAGTGCCGCCTTCAGGGACTTGCCGGTATTCAGCTCTTCCTTGATGCGCTCGCCGGTGATGATGTTGCAGTCCACGCCCATGCCGATTGCGAGGATGATACCCGCAATGCCGGGGATGGTCAGCGTGTTGGAATCCTCAAAGCCGAACCAGCCGGAGATGACGGCCAGCGTGCCGGCAACCTGACCGATCAGCGCGATTGCCGCGACAAAGCCCGGCAGACGGTACAGTACGATCATGTAGATCATAATGAGGATCAGTGCGATGATACCGGACATGACCATGATCTTCAGTGCGCCGGAGCCCATGCTCGGCGAAATGATCTTAAAGGTACCGGTCTTGAGGTTGAAGGGCAGCGCACCGCCGTTGATCTTGTCGGCCAAAGCCTTTGCCTCATCGTAGTCAAAATCGCCGGTGATCGTTGCGACGCCGTCCATAATGGGATCGTTGACGGCCGGATAGGAAATGCAGTTGGTATCCATCCAGATCGAGATGACATAACGGGAACCGGAGCCGTTGGAATCGAGATACTCCACATGCTTGTTGACGGCATCCTGCGTTGCCTGTGCAAACGATTCCTTGCCCTCGGCCTTCAGCCGCAGGACGACACAGAATTTACCGATCTCGATATTGCCGTTGTTGTCATACGAGTTCCGCACAAATGCCTCTTCGACATCGCTGCCCTCGATGATGACCTCACCGCCCGGAATTACCGTGACATTGCCGTTCTCGTCGGGAATGCTGGTGTAGGTGTAGCCCTTGCGGAACTGGAGCTTTGCGGTTTCGCCGAGTTCCTCGACCGCCTTCTTCGGATCGAAGTTCTCCTCGCCGGACTTCCACGGGAAGCGGACGATCACCTTGTCATTGTTGTCGTCCACATAGACTTCATAGTCGTTGATGCCGAGGGAGATCAGACGGGACTTCATGACCTCCTCCACAGCCTCCAGCTGCTCTGTTGTCGCATCCGTTCCGTCTGCGGGACCGAATGTGACATCCACGCCGCCCTG
>JAILIG010000099.1 GCA_024695445.1 Oscillospiraceae bacterium | reverse complement strand
CTTCGCAAGTGCTTCCGTGGTGATTCTTTCCATGCTTTCAGGTCTGACATTGGAACTCATAAACATCCTCCTAATCTGCATTTCCTTATAGTATGTGCAGGGAATTTCATTCGGAAACATGATTATTATACCACATTGCTGCGGGGTTTGTCAATGGTGCTGAATCACCGGAAACATCATATTCGATGCATGATTGTCTGCAAAAGAATCCCGCCGTGTTTTGCACAGCGGGATCCGTTATGATTATCGTCTGATGCGCATTACAGGGTATATTTCTCCCTCCACAATGTCATTGAATCCGCCCATTTCATACAGGTCGTTATCCATAAAGAAGGCAACGGTTCCTTCCTTTTTTCCGGTGGATCGGAGCAGGGCTGCGCGATATTTTGTGTCAAAGACGCATTTTTGTGTATAATCCGAAAATTCCTGTGCGCTGAGCAGAAATGTGTTATCCTCAGTGTCATTTCCGCCGTCCGTGCCATAGGTCGGATTGGCGGGCGTATGAATGCTGCAGCGGATTACACGGTCTTTTACTTCATCCGGGAATTGCGGGAACCATTCCTCATTCAGCCACTGGCGAATCGTGCTTGTTTCCCATGTCAAAGCCGGATGCGAGCTTTGTGCGAGCGCAATCTTCATCGCCTCCGGATTATCCCAGTCGATCTGTTCCTGTGAAGGATCTTCGTAAAACTTGTGCGTTCCGACATTTTCTGCCGACATCAGAAGGTATTCATTTTCCGTCTGCTCCAGAACGATCCAGAGCATATTCGCAAGGTGAATCTGATCGTTGACCTGTACCAGATCGGAATGCAGCTCCAGAAGATCGGCAAGGCGTATGCGGTTGTCGGCATATTGGGGCGCGATGCGGTAAAGATCGGCAGCTTTTTCGTAATCGCCGTCTGCTTCTGCACCGATAGCCGCATCTGTGAGCTGTTTGCAGCAGGCCGCCGTCTGCTCCTCGCTGTCGCGGTATCGTCCGAGTGATGTGAAGGTGTCCAGCGCTTCGCGGTAGCAGCCTTTGGAAAGCTGTGCGGTACCGCGGCGATAGGTGATGCTGTCCCGTATGACCGGGTACAGCCGGATGCCGACAGAGGAAACCAGCAGCACCGCACCGGAAACTATTAGAATCCTGCGGCGGACAGCAACGGGGACGGAAGGGATTTTAATCCGATAATCCCCTGAGACAATGCGGTAGGATCGAATGCTGTTTAGATCGGTTCCTGCTGCAGCGGCACTGCGCTCCAGCTTGGTCTGTACGACAGCAAATAATCCGTAGAGCAGCATCAGGAATGTCAGAATATAGATTCCGCTCAGATGATCGAGGCGTGACAGAAACTCAGACTGATACAGCGAGAAAATCATCAGGAATGAGACGGCTGCCAGCCAGTCTGCCGGGCGGTACCGTTTCTCGGTCAGGAACATGACCGCAGCCGGAATCAGATACAGCACACAATAATATCCGGAGAAAGAAGGCGCCAGCAGCAGAACCAGTGTAATTGCCAGAATTCTTTCCCATTTGCGGCGGTAGAAGAAACAGAAGAATAAGAGCAGCGCACAGATGAGGTATACAAACGCACCGGTAATCCCTGCTGCGTGCTGCGCCAGGGCAGGAAGATTCATCTCGTTCAGACGGTGCTCCAGGAAAGCGCCCCGTTCTCCGTATGCCTGCACCAGCAGCTTCATATTCCGGATGAACAGCGGGACATTGGAGAATCCGCCTTTCAGCAGCAGAAACGGAGCAAACAGGAAAAACAGTCCGTAAAGGGCTGCTCTGACGGCTTCGCGGAACTGCTTGTTGACCAGCAGAAGAAAACCGAGAACAGCGGGAGAAAGCTTCAGCCCGAATGCAATTCCAAGAGCAATCAGCGCAATTTCCTTTCGGACGCGGTTCGTATCCTGATAATGGAACAGGAAGCAGGCAGTGCAGACGGCTGCCAGCAAAATGATATTTCCGCGTTCTATTGTAAAAAACACCGGTCTGCTCAGCATCAGCGTTCCGATCATCAGTCCTTTTTTTGCGGTGCTCCCCTTTGCGTTCCGGTAAATGAGGAAAAACAGCGCACAAAGAACAGCGGTCTGCGCAATCATCAGCATCATCAGCAGAAGCGGCTCCTGATACATATTCAGAAAACGGTTCTGTTCATAATAGTGCGCGATATCGACCAGACCGGAAAAAGGTCTCAGAAGAACATAAGTCAGCGGCGGGTATCCTTTTTCCTGCAAACCTGTATACGCCGTGCAGTTATACGGATCCCCGTATGCAGAATAACCGATGACATTGAGAAAATCCGCCAGAAAGTCCTCGAACCGCATGAAGAAGGCGCTGATCTGAGTACCGTAAATACCGTGACGGAAGATGCTGATGAACCACATTATTCCGGATGCTGCAAGAAAGAACAGCAATACTGCAGAAGGAGAAAGGGAAAAACGGATGTTTTTCTTTTTTGCATTTTCAAACAGTTTCATCTGCGTTTTCCCCGGATTGAATGTTTGATTTTCAGCAGCTTTTTCATTGTACTCAGATAAGAGAGAATGAATTTGAACAGATCGCGCTTGGATTCACCGGCCGCACGCTTGCTGAACCGGATCGGGATCTCAATGATTTCGGCACGCGGATACTGATAATGAAGCCGGATGAGGATTTCCTCCACAATGTCGAAATTGCTGCATTCAAACTGAAGCGTCCGGAGCATCTGCGTCCGGTACATCCGGAAGCTGTCAGAGACATCCTTCACGCGCAGACCGAACATGGTACGGTAGGTGACATTGAGGATCCAGGACATGAAGCGAAGAACCGCATTGTTGTCAGTTGAACCGTTTTTGCAGTACCGCGAGCCAATAATCAGACCGGCCTTCTTCCTGACCATTGTGCGGTACATTTTGGGAATCACGGCAGGATCATGTGATCCGTCCGCATCCATCACGACAAGGAAGCGTCCGGATGCGGCTGAAAATCCTGTGCGAATGGCATCACCGTACAGATTTCCGCCTGTTCTCGGAATACAGCGTGCATTCTGACTGCGGCAGATCTCCGCGGTGTTGTCTGTCGGCTGCTCCGTGTCGATGACCAGAATCTCATACGGTTTTCCGAGCTTTGTCAGAACCCGGTTCAGCCGCGGCAGAATATTGACGAGGTTTTCTGCTTCGTGATAGGCCGGCAGCACGATACTGATTTCAGTCATTGAATCTCCTCCACCCATTTCAGCATAGCTGCTATGCCCTGCTGTGCTGTGACCTGCGGCGCCCAGCCGATTGCATTCCTGATTTTTGAGATATCGGCAACAAAGACCTTCTGGTCACTCTGGCGCGGCGGAAGCTGCGTGTAGCGCAGCTTGATGCCGAGAGCGCTTTCCAGCATACGGAACAGCTCCAGCAGAGAAAGAGACTGTGCCATTGTGCCGCCGATATTGTATGCCTGCCCGCAGACGCGGTCATGCTGCTCCAGCGCCGTGTAATAGAGCCGGATCATATCTTCCGCATGAAGAATATCGCGCACCTGTTTCCCGTTTCCGGAAATCGTAAAGGGCTCTGCATGGGGATCCTTTGCCTGTTCGAGCGCCTTGGAGACAAACCAGCCGATCCAGCCCTGATCGTAGGTTGCAAACTGCCGGCTCCCGTACATGGATGAGTGACGGAACACGGTCGTTTTTACGCCGAAAATGCGGCAATAATCCAGCATATACTGATCTGCGGCTCCCTTTGAGCAGCCGTAGGGCGAACGAAAATCCAGCGGAACACTTTCATCATAGCCGTTCGGGAATTCACGGCAGAGCCAGCGGGTGTCCGTTTCCTCATAGGTGTACTGCTCCAGATCGCCGTAGACCTTGTTTGTTGACGAAAAGAAGATCGCTGTCTGCGGACTGTATTTGCGGACAGAATCCAGCAGATTCAGCGCGCCGAGCGTATTGATCTCAAAGTCCTTATACGGATTTTCAATGGAGGTTGTCATAGCGACCTGACCGGCAAGGTGGAAAACCGCATCATACTGTCCGCTGCGAATCACGGTTTCCAGATCGTTTTTGTTGCGTGTATCGCCGTGAATAAACTGCAGGGTGCCGAGTGTCCGCAGCCATTCAAGGTTTGAAGATGCGCCGGTTCTGGAGAGATTATCCAGCACTGTGATGTCATATCCGTTCCGGATTCCGTGTGCTGCCAGATTGCTGCCGAGAAAACCGCAGCCGCCGTTAATGAGGATTTTCATGGTTGTTCCTGTTCCTTTCTGATGCTGTTGATCATGCCGGTCAGACCGGTTTTCCAGTCTGTCGGCTGCCATTCGCCGAGCGTGCGGAGCAGAGAAGGATCTGCGACGCAGTCCGGTTCATTTTCGCGCATGGGAACCGTTCCTTTATAGACCGCAGACCGCCTGCCGGTCTGTTCCCAGATAAAATCGACGATCTCCGAAATTGTGGGCGCAGTGCCTGTTCCGACCTGTACGCACTGATATCCGGGCAGCTCCGCAGAAAGGATCAGTTCCAGTGCCCGCACGGCATCATTGGCGGAAAGGATATCACGCCGCTGTGTGCCGAGCGTAACATCGACGCGCTCACCGCGCAGCATTTTTACAATCAGACCGGGTAAAAACCGGTCACGCGGTTCATCGCTGCCGTAAAACATTTCAAGCCGGATATCGGTAAAAGCAATGCCGTGCTTTTCCGCATAGTACTTGCCGAATTCGCCGAGCATGGCTTTGGAAAAGCTGTACATATTCAGATGCGGGGGGAGACTTGTTCCGATCGTGATGAACCTGCCGATTTTTCGTTCTGTAATCAGGTTCAGCACATTGAGCGGGAATTCGATATTCGCATCCAGAACGCTGTCATAAAGCAGGTTGCTGCGGCTGTAATTGCAGATCATATTGCAGACCGCATCGACCTTTTCATACTGAAGCACTGCGGCAATCGCATCAACAGATGTCGGTATGATGTGAATCTGCGAACACAGATCATCCAGTCTTCCGGTACGGGAATTGGTTCGCTGGGTGCAGATCACGGAATCGGCTCCCAGCTTCTGCAC
This sequence comes from Oscillospiraceae bacterium, assembly GCA_024695445.1. Classification (GTDB taxonomy): domain Bacteria; phylum Bacillota; class Clostridia; order Oscillospirales; family Ruminococcaceae; genus Firm-04. Next base: position 495 of record JAILIG010000099.1, on the reverse strand, counting down.
AAGGGAATGGGCAAGTTTGCTGCCGAGATAGCCGTTCCCGCCGAGAATCAATACTTTCATGTGCTGCCGCCGTCCTTTCATATCCGGAATGACAGCGGCGGCCGTCACAGCCCCTGCTGCCTGTAATATGCGACCGTTTCCGCGATGCCGCGTGCAAAATCATATGACGGCAGAAACCCGGTGTCCGCCGTCAGCGCGGAGATATCCGCCTGCAGGTGCATGACCTGCTTTTCGCTGTACGGAACGGCGCCGAAGCCAAGCGGGAGTGCCGGATCAATGCAGTCGCGGAGCTGCTCGACATACCGGCGGAGCGGCAGTGCCTGCCCGCTGCCCAGCGGATAGACCGCGCCGTCGCGCCCGTCTCTGGCGGCGAGGAAAAACGCCTCCGCCGCATCGTCCGCGTAGAGATAGTCCCAGCGCTGTTCTCCGGCGGTGAGCTGCGGCGTTTCGCCGGCGAGCAGCTTCCGGATGACCGTCGAGATCATCGAGCCTTCG
>JAILIG010000075.1 GCA_024695445.1 Oscillospiraceae bacterium | reverse complement strand
CGGAGGGAAACGACCGCCTGATGCGCAAGCTCTCGATCACCGGAAAGGGCCGCTGCAATGTCACAAACGACTGTGACACCGACACGCTGATGCGAAATATCCCGCGGAATCCGCGCTTTCTGTACTCGGCGTTTTCGCGCTGCACGCCCGCTGATGTCATGGCATTTTTTGAGGAGGCAGGCGTCCCGCTCAAGGTGGAGCGAGGGCACAGGGTATTCCCTGTCAGCGACAAAGCGGGGGATATTGCTGCGGCACTGCGCCGGGAAATGGATGCGGCCGGCGTGGAGATCCGGCTCAAAAGCCGCGTGAAATCGCTGCTGATTTCGGACGGCGTCTGTCAGGGCGTCCTGACCGCGGACGGGCAGGAATACCGCGCAGAATCGGTACTTCTGGCGACCGGCGGCGCGTCCTATCCGCGCACGGGCTCGACCGGCGACGGCTACCGGCTGGCGGCTTCTGCCGGGCATACGGTCGTTCCGCCGGTGCCCTCGCTCATTCCGCTGGAAACCGCCGGCACGGACGCGCAGGAGATGCAGGGGCTCTCCCTGAAAAATGTCACGCTGACTGTAACGCAGGGCAAGAAAATCCTGTTTTTTGAGCTCGGCGAGATGCTGTTCACGCATTTCGGCGTTTCGGGGCCGCTGGTGCTCTCTGCGAGCAGCCGGATGCAGCCCGATGCTCTCCGGGACACGATGCTGACCGTCAACCTGAAGCCCGGTCTGACGCCGGAGCAGCTTGACGCCCGTGTCCTGCGCGATTTTGCAGAGGTTCCGAACCGTGCTGTCTGCAATATCCTGAAGGGACTGCTGCCGGCCTCGATGATTCCGGTCATCCTGCGCCGTGCGGAGATTTCGCCGGAGAAGAAGGCGCATGACATCACGAAGGCGGAGCGCATCCGCCTTTGCAACTTGATACAAAAGTTCACGCTTCAGCCGACCGCGATGCGTCCGGTCTCTGAGGCAATCGTCACACGGGGCGGCGTGTCCGTGAAAGAAATTGATCCGAACACAATGGAATCAAAGTTGGTCAGGGGACTTTTTGTCTCCGGTGAGCTGCTCGATGTCGATGCGTTCACGGGCGGCTTCAATCTCCAGATCGCCTTTGCAACGGGCCATGCCGCGGGGGAGCATGTATGATGCATGTAACTGCACTGATACCGCTGCTGCTGATTGATGATTACGACGGACCACCCGGTGACGGTTCCGTTCCGTTTATTCTGTTCGCGCTGTTCCTGCTTTCGGTGTTAAGCTATGCACTGTTTCTTAACCGGAAAAAGCTCCGGATGATGGATACGGCGGAGCCATTCTCCGCTGAGGTGACTGATTTTCATGCGGTCATGGAGGATGTCTGGCAGGCCGACATCAATTTGCTCAGCACGCCGTCCGGGTATGTGTATCCGGAGATCGAGCTGCGGGGCGAAAGACCGTTCATCGGGCAGCGTTTGCAGCTCATGCGGATGCCGGACGGCAGTCTGATGACCGCGGCGAAATACCAGGCGGAGCGCGAGCAGCTGCTCATGCTCAAACGAAATTCGCTCGTTTGCCTGATTGTGGTATCGGTGATTATCATTGCGATTGCGGCAATTCTGCTGATTTGACCGCATACACCGGTGCGCTGACCACAGACGAATGAGAACGCGGAGGTACGGGTATGATTGCGATGACGGCATATGAGCCGGACTCAATCGGCGATGTGCTGCTGCTGTTTCTCGGCAGCAGAATTCTGGTGACCGTGGTGCTTCCGGTGCTGGCGGTCGCGCTGCTGGGCGTGCTGATTGTGTATAATTACGGATGCTATGCGCCGAAGCAGGACATCCGGAACCGGATGCAGGCGGCACAGGCATCCCGTTCTGCAGAAGCGGAGGTCACCGCCGTGCAGCAGACCGGGCCCGGTGTCTGGCGTGCCGTGCTCAGACCGGATGCTGCTTCCGGCCTGCCGGAGGCGCTGATGCTCGATTACCGTTCTCCGGTGACGGAGGGACAGCGCGTGACGGTGCGCGTGCTTGCGGAAGCGCCGTCCTTTGTGCTCATGACGAAAGATGACTTTTACGCGCACTGCATTTCGCTCGAACAGGAGAAGGAGCGTCTGGAACGCAAAGCGCGGAAATTCCGTGTCGGCATTATCATTCTGGGGCTTGCGATCGTCTTTATTCTGCCCGGAAGCCTGCTGTAAGCGGACAAATTTCACACACTTCGGAGGAATGGATATGACTGGGACTGCGGGAGGTGCCGCATGAAAACGGCTGTACTGCTCTATGTGCTGTTTGTCGGCATCGTGCTGCTGCTGCTGACCGTACCGGTTGCGGGGCTTCTGCTTGCCGGATACACGGCAAAGCAGCGGAGTACGGCGATCCGCGAATCGCGTACCCGCTCCGGCTCCGGACTGGAGGCGGTCGGGGAGCTGACCGATGTGCAGCCCGTATCGGGCGAGGCGTCCGGCACCGATGCAGCGCGGGTTCAGCTTGCGGTCCGGTTTACCGGCAGGGACGGACAGCAGCACCGTGCATTTCTCGGCGTGCCGCAGCCGGCAGAGAAGCCCTATCAGGTCGGCGGCCGCGTGCCGCTCTGGCTGTTCCCTGTGCCGGTCATTCAGCCGGATACGGAGGCACTGGAGCCGGGGCGGGGTGCCGACGGCAAAATCAGCGGGGCGATTCGCTTCTGCTCGTTCATGGGCAAGCCTGTCGATGAAACCGGAACGGTCATGCTGCGCGAGGACTATCAGGCGTATCTGACCGAATCGACCGACCGGCTGTTCCGGCTGGAGCGCCTGTCCGTGCGCTTTTATATTGCGGCCGGCGCTGCGGGATTCATCGTCCTGTGCCTGCTGCTCGGCCTCTTTTTCAACTGAGAAAACGGAGTGACTGCCATGAAATGGAAAATCATACTGGCGCTGTGCATTCTCGTCGGGCCGGCGCTGATCTGGAGCGCAATCTGCAACTGGCTCATCCGGTACGGGGAGCGCGGCGTGAAGGAAGCCGACGGGAAGCTCTCGCGCATCGAGCCGCGGAAACGGTTCAGCGCGAAGATCTCGCACCGGGAGATCATCAATGTCTGGACGGTGCTGATGCTGACGCCGGAGGACGGCGGCACGGGCTTTTACCTCAAGACCACGAACCGGAATCTCCAAGAGGGCGATACGGTCGGCGTCGTGGAAATGGAGGAGCTGACCGATCTGGCAGAGCTGCTGCGGAGCGCACAGGTGCGCGCCGATGACGAGCACGGCCACTTCATCTTCGCTGAGGATTACAGCCGGCTGGAGAGCAGGATCCGCCAGCAGCGCAAGGAATCGGAGATGCTGGTTTCCTTCGGCGAGCTTTTCAAGGCACGCGGTCTGGCTTTGATTCTGCCGGTCTGCATTGTCATCGCCGGCATTCTGCTTTTCCTGGCATTTCACTGACTGAACAGGGAGTAATCGTTTTTTATGCTTGATAAAATCATTATCCGCGGTGCGCGGGAGCACAACCTCAAGAACATTGATCTGGAAATCCCGCGGGACAGGTTTGTTGTATTCACGGGACTTTCCGGCTCCGGAAAATCCTCTCTTGCCTTTGACACGATTTATGCGGACGGACAGCGGCGCTATATGGAGTCGCTGTCTTCCTATGCAAGACAGTTCCTCGGCCAGATGGAAAAGCCGGATGTGGACAGCATCGAGGGGCTGTCGCCGGCCATTTCCATTGACCAGAAGACGACCTCGAAGAACCCGCGTTCCACGGTCGGCACCGTGACGGAGATCTACGACTATCTGCGTCTGCTCTATGCGCGCATCGGCATCCCGCACTGTCCGGTCTGCGGCAGGGAGATTTTGCAGCAGACCGTCGATCAGGTCGCGGACAGCATCCTGGCGATGCCGCAGGGGACGAAGCTCCAGCTCCTTGCCCCGATTGTCCGCGGACGCAAGGGCGAGTATACCAAGGAGCTCGAAGCCGCGAAGAAGTCCGGCTATGTCCGCGTGCGCGTGGACGGCATCATCTATGATCTCGCCGAAAAGATCAAAATGGACAAGAACCGCAAGCACACGATTGAGATTGTCGTGGACCGTCTGGTCATCAAGGAGGGCATCCGGTCGCGCCTGACCGACTCGCTGGAAACGGTTTCCTCGCTGTCCGGCGGCCTGATTCTTGTCGTCCCGACGGAAGGGGAGGAGCAGCTCTTTTCGCTTTCCTACGCCTGTCCGGAGCACGGCATTTCCGTCGAGGAGCTGACGCCGCGGATGTTCTCGTTCAACAATCCGTTCGGCGCCTGTGAGACCTGTACCGGCCTCGGCGTCTTTCAGGAGTTCGATCCCGATCTGCTGATGCCGAATCCGGAGCTTTCGGTGCAGGAGGGCGGCTTCAAGGTGCTCGGCTGGAATTTCAAGGATCCGAAATCCGTGGCGAATATGTATGCCAATGCGCTGCATGAGGAATACGGTGTGCCGCTCGATGTCCCGCTCAGTGAACTGACGGAGGCGCAGCGCGGGCTGTTCCTGTACGGCACGGGGGAGCATAATCTGACGCTGCATCAGGCGGCGGAGTACGGCGGAGCGACCTTTGTGCATCCCTTTGAGGGCCTGATTCCGAATCTCAAGCGGCGCTACACGACGGCCGGCACATGGGCAAAGGACGAGCTGACGCAGTATATGAGCGAGATTCCCTGTCCGGACTGCAAGGGACGCCGCTTAAAGCCGATTTCGCTTGCCGTGACGGTCGGCGGCCTGAGCATCGACCGGCTCTGCGGCAAGAGCGTGGATGAACTTGTAACCTTCTTTGCCGATTTGCAGCTGACCGACCGCGAGCGGATGATCGCAAGGCTGATTGTCAAGGAGATCCGTGCGAGACTGGGCTTTTTGCAGAGCGTCGGCCTCGGCTACCTGACGCTTTCCAGATCGGCGGGATCGCTTTCCGGCGGAGAGAGCCAGCGCATCCGGCTGGCGACGCAGATCGGCTCCTCGCTGATGGGCGTGCTGTATATTCTCGACGAGCCGAGCATCGGCCTGCACCAGCGCGACAACGAAAAGCTCATTGCGACGCTGAAACGCCTGCGTGACTGCGGAAACACGCTGATTGTCGTTGAGCACGATGACGACACCATGCGTGCCGCGGACTATATCGTGGACATCGGACCGGGTGCGGGCGTACACGGCGGCGAGGTGGTCTGTGCGGGCACCGTGGAGGAGATCATGGCCTGCGAGCGCTCCGTGACCGGCGCCTACCTGAGCGGCAGACGCAGCGTACCCGTCCCGGAGACAAGACGGCAGGGGACGGGGCAGTTCCTCACCGTTTACGGCGCATCGGTCAACAATCTGCGGAATATAGATGTGCAGTTCCCGCTCGGCAAGTTTATCTGCGTGACGGGCGTGTCCGGTTCGGGCAAGTCCTCGCTGGTCAACGAGGTACTGTATAAGTATCTCGCGGCGACGCTGAACCGCGCCAAGGTGCGCGCCGGCGGGTTTGACCGCATCGAGGGCGCAGATCTGCTGGACAAGGTCATCTGCATCGACCAGTCGCCGATCGGCAGAACCCCGCGCTCAAATCCCGCAACCTATACGGGCGTGTTCGGCGACATCCGGGAGCTGTTTGCCCAGACGGCCGACGCGAAGAAGCGCGGCTACGGTCCCGGCCGCTTCTCCTTTAACATCAAGGGCGGACGCTGTGAGGCCTGTGAGGGCGACGGCATCGTCAAGATTGAGATGCACTTCCTGCCCGATGTCTATGTCCCGTGTGATGTCTGCAAGGGCGCACGCTACAATCACGAAACGCTCGAAGTGAAGTACAAGGGCAAGTCGATTTACGATGTGCTGGAAATGACGGTCGAGGAGGGCTGCGAGTTCTTCTCGGCGATTCCGAAGATCGCCCGCAAGCTGAACACCCTGCGCGATGTCGGCCTCGGCTATATCAAGATCGGTCAGCCCGCGACGACGCTCTCCGGCGGAGAGGCACAGCGCGTCAAGCTCTCAACGGAGCTTCAGCGCCGCGCAACCGGCAGGACGGTCTATATCCTCGATGAGCCGACGACCGGCCTGCACAACGCCGATGTTCACCGCCTGATTACCGTTTTGCAGCAGCTCGCCGACACGGGCAATACGCTGATTGTCATTGAGCACAACATGGATGTCATCAAGGTCGCCGATCACATTATTGATCTGGGACCGGAGGGCGGCGGTGCCGGCGGCATGATCGTCGCAGAGGGGACACCGGAGCAGATTGCTGCCGCGCCGGAGTCCTATACCGGCCGGTTCCTGCGCAGCTATCTGCATCTGTAAAACAGCAAGAGCCTGAGAAACGCAATATTTCTCAGGCTTTTCGCAATATTTGGGGGACAACACGGCGGCCGTACTGCAAAAAAATCCGGATGACTGAGGAGTCACCCGGCGAAGGAAAGAGGTTACCATAAAGTAAAAAACCGAATCAACGGTCTCATTTGCGGTGGGAACCGCTCCTGAAACCTTTATCAGTATACAGGAAACCGGCGGAAAAGTCAAGATTAAAGTTTATATTTCAGCATTTTGCACAGGTTCCAGCTAGTATAATTTGACTTGACTTATACAAAATGCTGCTCACTTTTGACTGCGGCTGCAATCAAGTTATATTTTCGCAGCAAGAAAATTCATTCTCATTTATTGCGGCGAACAGTCCGGATTTTGCGCAGCGTTTTGAAACCCGCTTTTTGGCGTAGAAATATGTTCCGGAATCCGCGTTCTATTGACAAGATAATAACGAAGTTCACGGAAAGTTCACACAAAACAGAGGACGATTGAACAGTAAAGCACGAATAATTTTTTGAAATATCGGAATATAGGCAAAACATAAAAAACAGATATGCGACAAAAAAACAGTTGCAAAACAGAGCGAAATCATGTATAATAATAGAGGACGGATTGTTGGATCCGATTCTTTTTGTAAGGAGAATGAGTATTATGGAATTCAAAAACGCTTACCTGAAGTCTGTCTATGAGCAGGTCGTTGCACGCAACCGCAACGAGCCGGAGTTCCACCAGACTGTCGCAGAAGTGCTTTCCTCGATTGAGCCGGTCATCGAGCAGCGCCCGGACCTCGTTGAGGCTGGCGTCATCGACCGTCTGGTCGAGCCGGAGCGTCAGATTATCTTCCGCGTTCCGTGGGTGGATGACAACGGCAAGACGCAGGTCAACCGCGGTTTCCGTGTGCAGTTCAACTCTGCAATCGGCCCGTACAAGGGCGGTCTCCGCTTCCAGAGCAATGTTTACATCGGCATCATCAAGTTCCTCGGCTTCGAGCAGATCTTCAAGAACTCCCTGACCTCTCTGCCCATGGGCGGCGGCAAGGGCGGTTCCGACTTTGATCCGGCCGGCAAGTCGGATGCAGAAGTCATGCGTTTCTGCCAGAGCTTCATGACCGAGCTGTATCGCCACATCGGCCCGAACCTCGATGTTCCGGCAGGCGACATGGGCGTCGGCGGCAGAGAGATCGGCTATCTGTTCGGTCAGTACAAGAGACTGAAGAATGAGTTCTCCGGCGTGCTCACCGGTAAGAACCTGGAGTTCGGCGGCTCCCTGATCCGTCCGGAGGCAACCGGTTACGGCGCTGTCTACTATGTCCAGAATATGCTCGACTACTTCAAGGATGAGATCAAGGGCAAGACCTTCGCAATCTCCGGCTTCGGCAATGTGGCATGGGGTACTGCAAAGAAGGTCGCAGAGCTCGGCGGCAAGGTCGTCACGCTCTCCGGTCCGGACGGCTATGTCTACGATCCGGACGGCGTCATCACCGAGGAGAAGATCAACTTCATGCTTGAGATGAGAGCGACCGACCCGATGCATGTCAAGCCGTATGCTGACAAGTTCGGCTGCGAGTTCTTCCCGGGCGAGAAGCCGTGGGGCAGAAAGGTCGATATCATCATGCCGTGCGCACGCCAGAACGAGGTTCT
>JAILIG010000057.1 GCA_024695445.1 Oscillospiraceae bacterium | reverse complement strand
AGGCTGTAGCCGAGCATATTGGCGGCTGCGTACATGGAATGGAGCTTCAAAGTCATCTTTTTCATATTCTTTCCTCCTATTTGTTGGCGGTTTTGTCCTGCGTGCGGCAGGATGCGGATGGGTGACAGGCTGTTATTGCGTCTACATCGGAATTACCCCCTTTCGGCAGGGCAGAAAAAAGTCGGAGATTTCACCGGACATATTGCTGTATAAGCTGATTTGAACCCGCTGGAATCAATGGGCGGTTTGCTGCTTCATGATTTTGCCGCGGGACAAAACACCGCACAGATACCGGGTCTGTGCGGTGCTGTTTTTAGATTGCATTCTGAAAGAAAATTCAGTGAAATTATATTCAGAGACTTGACATTGTGCTGATTATTGGGTATAATAATATCAGATATATTCTGAATAAAAATTCAGAGAAATGCAATTCAGAAAAAAGGAGCTGGGATTATGTTCATCGGACGAGAAAAGGAACTGAAACAGCTTACGGCAGAGCTTTCAGGCTGGAAGCGAAAGACTGCCGTACTCGTGTACGGAAAGCGCCGGGTAGGCAAATCAACACTGATCAAAGAAGCTGCCAAAGGCTTCGACGGCGTTGTGATCAACCATATGTGTGTATCCAGCACATTTGAAGGGAATCTTGAACTCATTTATCGCAGTGTATCAGAAGCGCTGTCTCTTCCGAATATGCGGTTCGAGTCGCTCTTTGCAATGATGGATTACCTCAAATCATTAGACCGGAAGATTCTTCTGATCATCGACGAATACCCTTATCTGAAACAGACGAGGAAGAAAAACGAAGTGGATTTGTATATGCAGACAATGATCGACCGTCTGCCTGAAAATGTCAAGCTGATCCTCTGCGGCTCCTATATTACCATCATGAAGGAATTGCTGACCGAAGGGAATCCGCTGTTCGGAAGGTTTTCGCTGATTCAGCATATTCATGATTTTGACTACTATGAAGCGTCCCTGTTTTATCCGGAGCTGCCTGTAAAGGATAAGATCGCCTTTTTCGCTGTTTTTGGCGGATGTCCGTATGTGTTGGAGAATCTGAATACAGATGCATCGCTTCAGGAAAATATTCAAAACCTGCTGCTGCCTGAGACAGGTCTGATTCGTTCCCATATTGAAAACATTATGCTGAAAGAGATTCAGAAAAACTTTGATGCCAGAATTCTGGAGGCAATCGGAAACGGAAAGAAGAAATATACCGAGATCAGAGAGCAGATCGGGAGCACCGAAACCGGTTTGCTGGATAAGCAGCTTAAAATCCTTCTTGACATGGAGACGGTTCAGAAAACAGAGCCGATCAACCGAAGAAACGATAAGAAAAAGCAGTTTTATGAGATCATGGATAATCTGATGCGGTTTTATTTCTCTTTCATCTTCGGAAAGGCGGGCACCATTGCAAGAATCGGAGAAGAACAGTTTTACAACAGGAACATCGCGTCTTCCCTGACACAGTTTATCAGCAGACGGCTGGAAGGCATTGCTCTGCAATACTTTCATAGAATGTCTGTGCTGGGGAAAATCCCGGATATCGAGGATTTCGGAAGTTACTGGTACGATGATCCAGCAACGAAGACAAACGGAGAATTTGATTGTGTACTGAAACGCATCGGCGAGCAGTATGACTTCTATGAATGCAAATACTATGACCGGCCAATGACACTTGAAGAATGCAGACAGGAACAAGCGCAGCTGAAAACGATTCAGGGAATACAGGTTTCCGGAATCGGCTTTGTCTGTTCAGGCGGATTTGCATTTACAGATCCGAACGGGTTTATCCTTCTCGACGGAGAGCAACTGTATCTTTGATATGTACTGTCGCAAAATTTGCGACAGCTCAGCCCGATCGTCTTTTCTGTTTTTATCAGCACACGCGTATTACAATGGATTTTCTCCTATTTTTGTTCTCGAACAATTGACAATTCTCCTAAATAGGAGTATAATATAGGAGAATAAATAATAGTAGTAGGAGAATCATTATGCGGAAATTCGATTATTCTAAATTTGAAAATTGCTTGTGGGATAACGAAATACTCCGCTATCTCACGCAGATACATGAACATAAAGGCCGACAAGAGTTGTTTTCACGACAGAAGCCTGTTGAATTGAAAAAACTTACCGAAGTTGCAATGGTTCAGTCTGTGGAATCTTCTAACCGTATCGAGGGAATCATAACAACAAGCACCCGTATCGGTCAGATCGTTCGGGAGAAAGCCACTCCGAAGAACCGTGATGAAAAAGAAATCGCAGGATACCGTGATGTACTGAATACCATTCACGAAAGCCATGATTATATTTCTATCACAAGCAACATCATTCTTCAGCTTCACCGAGACCTGACAAAATACTCCGAATCAGGTTTAGGCGGCACCTATAAGATCACGCAGAATTACCTGAAGGAGACTCGCCCTGACGGTTCTGAATTTATCCGCTTCACGCCTGTACCACCCTATGAAACCGCACCTTGTATTGAAGCGATATGTGAGAATTATAAACAGGCTATTGAATCCGGGAAGATTGATCCGCTTCTCCTTATCCCTGTTTTCATCCATGATTTCCTCTGTATCCACCCGTTTAATGACGGAAACGGCAGAATGAGCCGACTTCTGACATTACTGCTTCTGTACCGAAACGGCTACGAAGTTGGAAAGTATATCAGTATCGAGAAGCATATCGAAAAGACCAAAGGCGCATATTATGATGCTCTGGAAGAAGCATCAAAGGGATGGCATGAAGGAACTGACAATCCTACGCCATTCATCAAGTATATGCTGGGCGTTGTTCTTGCCTGCTATCGTGAATTTGAAGAATGCGTGCAGATCATAGGCGAATCGACCGCCATTGAAATCAAAAACGGCAAACCGAAAAGCATTGTTGTTAAAAGCAAGGCCTATGACATTGTTAAGGCAGCAGTTGACACAAAAGTCGGTAAGTTCACCAAAAAAGAAATTGCGAATATCTGCCCAAGTATCAGTGAAAAGTCGGTTGAAGCAGCTCTCAGAAAGCTCATGGATGAGCATTATATTGAACGCCACGGAACAGGAAAGAACAGCTTTTACGCTAAGGTCTCCTCCTAAAGAGTTTGGTTCTCCTAAAAAAGCCGTAGAATTAGGAGAACGGTTTTTTTAGGAGAAAAAATAGGAGTATCAAACTTATCAAAGCACATTCTCTTTCTGAGGGTGTGCTTTTAACTTTTCATGAAACAATTTGCATTATTCTTTTGTGGGGCTTTTTTCGTTCAGGCAGTATAATAGATGAAAAACTGCGCATAAGCTGTCATTCTTCCGGCTCTTCCTCGTCAGGCTCATCCTCGATCTTAATCTGTTCGCCGGTAAAGCATGCATTTGTCACATGGACATTCATGCCATAATGCTTGGCACCGTTGTCATCCTTATAGTTGTCGTTGTGCATGGAGCCCTCGATCAGGATCATCGAGCCCTTGCGGAAATGTTTGTCAATGAACAGCGCGGTCTTTCCCCATGCGGTGCAGCGGAAGAAATCCGTCTTGTGCCCGCCGTCCTTTGCCGGCTGATCGACTGCGACCGGAAACCGCAGATACTCCTTGCCGCTGCTCGTCTGCTTCACGGTGAGGTCGGCAGTGATTCTGCCCATGAAAATGATTCTGTTCAGCATTGTGGTTCCTCCTTTTTTCAGAAGCTGTGCCTGAGACGGATCGGGTCCGTGAATCGGAATCAGCTGAATATTGCAATCCGCCTCCGTCAACAGGGCATAAAAAAGCCCGGTTTTTCATGGGTGAAAGACCGGGCGAACAAATGTCTATTTGGTTTCGAAAAAGCAATAAATTACCGGTTTGGAGCAATATAGTGCAGACAGGGGGTGTAATCGTGTGAAGTATTATTAAGCATTTAAGTAGAATTAACCACACTTTGTGTTGAGCGCTTCAGGGGACCTCACGAAAACCGCGTAAAATACAGGAAACCATGCACGCCGAAATCATGTCTTGTGAAATCATGCGTTAAGTTTTCGCGGAAGTTCCGTGTGAAGTTTCGTGTGAAGTTTCGTGTGAAGTGGGGCTGAAAATGCCTTCAAAATACCGAAAAATCATGCAAAAAACGGAAAAATTGTGCAGTCCAAAAGAGACGAAAAACGACGTATCTGCGAGATTTTCACGCAAACACGCCGTTTTTGAAAAATGGAGACAGAGGGACTCGAACCCGCAGCTCGATTTTGAAACCGTCGTATTTACGCGGTTTTTGATGTCTCCAAATCGATTCGTGTGCGATTTCGTGTGCAGTGCACACAGGATGGTTCATGCGACTCTTGACCGTTGCAGGAGCGTATGAGTATTCACAGCAAACGGCAGCACCGCCCGCGGTTTGTCATAATCGCGGGTGGTGCTTTTTTCTTAGAAAGCAATTAGTACGGGATATTGTAATCGTTTCCGAGTTTCATGAAATCAGAAATGTCAATGGACCCGTCGCCGTTCACATCAGCATACCAGAGAACAGCATCCGAAAGGATGGCCTTCTTGGAGATATGATTCTTGATCAGAGTGATGTCTGTACTGTTAATCTTTCCGTCACGGTTGACATCGCCGATCTTGTATTTCAGAAGCGCCTTGAGTTTGGAGAGGTCGGCTGCATTCACCACACCGTCATTGTTCATACAGGGCATTCAAATGAATCAGATTATAACCTGTTGAATCAGCATTCGCATTGTAATATGTACTGTAATCATCAGGATTCGTGGGAATATGGATATCAGAACCGTTCACAGCATAGAGTCTGTAGCCGTGAAAGAACACAGTCTGAGAGAATGCGTTGTTGAATTATGAAGCAGCTGCTGAAAAGCCGAAGGAAGTATCTTCGTCCTTCGCTGAACGATAGCTGATACAGAGACAATCTTCGGATCAAAACCATAAAAACCCATGAGTTTCTTGCCGAGTGTTCGACTACCCATGCCCAGAATAAAACACATTGTTTTAGAGAAAGAAAGCTCACTTTTTTGATGGCTGCGTACATCCTCCGGTTGACTTCCCTGCCCTTTTGTGTTATAATTCTTAATGATGAAATTGTTTTCAAGAAAGTGAAACCTTTTCTGCTTCAGAAGTGTATTATGAGTGTAAGGGTCCTGAAAAGACCGAATGAAACGTTTCAAAAGGGATAGAAAGACATGACAGATGAGAAATTCGTACAGGCGTATGAGTTATACAAGAATACTGTTTTCTCCGTGATCTACAGCTATACCGGAAATGCTGACGATGCCGCGGAGCTTTCACAGGATACTTTTATCAGCCTATACACATACGACGGTACCTTTGAATCAGATGAGCATATGAAAGCATGGCTGATTCGTGTTGCCGTCAACAAATGCCGCAATCTGTTCCGGAGCCGGAAGCACCTCTCCGCATCTCCCATTCCGGAAGATATGCCCTCGGAAGAGCGGTTTGAGCCGGATGAGATCATCGGCGAGGTCATGAAGCTTCCTGAAAAATACCGGATACCGATCCACCTGTTTTATTATGAGGAATACAGCATCAGCGAGATCGCGAAGATACTGAAGCTCCCGGAGGCAACGGTCAAAACGCGGCTGAAGCGCGGCAGGGACACGCTGAAAAAATCACTCAGAAAGGAAGATTGGCTGTGAACAGGAATCGTTATCAGACTGCAATGCAGGATGTATGTGATAAGTATTTTACACTTTCAGCCGAGGAGATGCTTGCAAAAGCCAAGGCCTCTGCTGGTACAGAAAGGACGATCACAATGAAAAGCACAAAGAAAAAGGGCATCATCAAAATTTTCGGCATCGCTGCTGCCTGCGCTGTCATTTCGGGTACAGCAGTCACTGCAATGGGTTACGGTCCTCTTGGTGAAACCTTCCGCAAGCTCTTTGAAGTTGACAAGACGACTGAGGAGATCATGGAAGAGGGCCATTCCGCTGAGATCGGTCTGGAGCAGTCCGCCGATGTCTTCAAAATCGAAATCGTTTCTGTCACCGGCGATGAGATGTATCCGAAGCTGTTTTTGGATGTGACGGTCAATGATGAGACGCTTGCCGCAAACAATGACAGCCTGCAGCTTTATGCCTATATCCTCGACGAAGACAACTACCGGAATCATCTGGAGGAGTACGGTATGTGGGAAGGGGAAGGCGTAAAGGATGCTGAAGTCAGCAATCTCTACCACATCTGCATGAACGGCCCTTCAGCTTTCATGGTGAACGAGCAGGAGGCCATCGCTTCAGTCAGGAAGATCCATTTTGACAATGACCCGAAAAAGATGCAGTATGATTATGCGGTGAATATGGAGTATCGCTTCACAGTGCCGCGTACCGCTTTGAAGCAGTCTGTTACGAAATACTATGACGGCATCACGATCAAAAGCCGTGAGCTGGATTACGATCTGTTGTATGCAGATTTCGGTTCCTATGAATCGTTGTTCAATTTTGCCTATGATTTCCTTGGTACCTCACTTGCAAATGGTGCGACTGACTATGATTATGATGTCAATGAACGGTTCGATGCCTACTGGAACGACTTTGCGAAAGACTTCGTGTTGACGGTGGACGGCACGGACTATAAGCCGCAGGAGATTGGTGTAAGCTATTATGTGGACGACAGCAATGTCATCGGAGCAGGACGCTGCAGCACATGGATGGGCTTCCCGGCCATTGATTATGCAAATGCAGAACTGATCACGCTGACGGCCGGCGGCCAGACCTATACAATCAAAGACGGGAAGGACGAACCTGATGACAGCATTGAAGCTTGTCAGCATTATGATACATACTCTGACATCATCTTCAGCAGCGATTCAGTAGACTATGAGCTGAACATGGCAGGTTATTTTTCCGATGAAGTCATTTTAGAGTTCAAATATGATTTCCGTAAATCCGTGCTTGCGGGCGGAGAGACCGATTATCATAACTATGATTCCGTCAGCGGCGCCTTTGATGCAGACTGGGAGAAATTTGCCGACAAATTTGTGCTGACGGTGGACGGAACAGAGTACAGTCCGTCTACCGAAGGACGCGGCTATTGCTATCAGGAGGGCGAATATCTGGAACCCGGTATGTGCGGCACCACTCTCTATTTCCCGGGATTTGATTATGACAGCGCCTCGCAGATCAAGCTGACCGCCGGCGATATGACAGTCGTTCTCAAAGGCGATACCGCCGAAGCCGCAACCGATGCCGTGACGCAGGATTCTGTGCAGGAAACCGCTGCCGAAGCGGAAATCGAAACCGGAGCGAAAGACGCCGGGCCTGTGTAAGCACAATATACCTGTGTTCATAAGTGATCACGATTTGGTTTCGGCGCGAGTTCCCACGAAAACGGAGCGTTTTGTGTACCTCGTGCAAAATGACAAAAAGCACCGCCCGCGGTTAAGACAAACCGCGGGCAGTTTTTCTTAGAAAACGATTAGTACGGAAGGCTGTAATCGTTTCCGAGTTTCATGAAATCAGAAATGTCAATGGACCCGTCGCCGTTCACATCGGCATACCAGAGAACGGCATCCGAAAGGCGTGCTTGCTTTGAGATATGATTTTTGATCAGTGTTGTCTGAAAAATATCAGAGCTCCGTGAGAATACCTGCAAGATATCGCAGCAGCACGATGAGATCATCTGAGTTGAGCGCGCCGTCATGATTGCAGTCGGCGCAGATCTTGCCCTCCGCCGTGATCACAGCACCGGGGTCCTCCGCAAGGAACCGCGCAAGCAGAATCGCATCTCCGATCGAAATTCCGCCGCTGCAGTCCACATCACCGTACAGAATCTCCTCAACTTCCTCCGCTTCGCGGCATCTGACATACTTCTCTGCCGCCGTATCCTCCGACATCGTCCGGTATTGTACCGTCAGCTTGCCGTCTGCGTCCGATATCCCCTGCGTCAGATACAGCAGCGTTTCTCCCGTCAGCCCGTCACCCAGACGGTCATAGAAATTGTAGAGCGTGTCCGGCTTCAGATCGGTGAAGGTCGCCGTTCTCAGCGTCGTCTTTACCTCCTGCGGCGCGTTGAACAGATCGCTGTCCGGACGGATCATATAAACGATCTGGAACGGATGCGCCGGATCGGACGCGAATTCGCCCGCCGTACTGCCGATCAGGCAGGCAACCGTCGGCAGCCTTCCGGATTTGAAGGTGTCATACAGCTGCTGGAATGTCTGCGGATTGTCCAGAAACGCCGTTGTCTTGTTCATGAAGGAAACAGAACCGTTCAGCGTGATGAATGCGTCAAAATAGACCCGCTCCACCGATGCCGGCAGCGTGATTCCGTAGCAGCCGGTCTGATAGAACGCCAGTCTGCCGATCTCGCGTACACTGCCCGGCAGCGTGTACATCTTGCCCTTTTCCATTTCCGAACAGTTGCGGAAGGCGCTTTCGCCGATCACCTGAACCGTCGCGGGGAAATCCGCCTTCGGCAGCTTCCAGCAGTCCATGAAGGCGCTGTCCCCGATTTCCCGCAGGTCACGCGGCCAGACAATCGTGACCAGCTCGTAGCAGCGGTTGAACATTCCCGTCCCGATTTTCCGGAGATTCTCCGGCAGGACGAGCTTTTTCATGAGACGCATATTGGAAAACGCGTTGTCACTGAATGAAGTATTGCAGATGGCCGGGAGGATCAGCTGCGTCACAGGTGCGTTGTAGAACGCGGAATCCCCGACAGAGCGGACATTCGGCGAGAGCTCCAGCACATTCTCCGGCGAGCCGGCGGTATGCAGTTCACCGATGCTGCCAAACGCCCGTTTTCCGATTGTCCGGAGCGATTCCGGAATCTCAAAGCTCAGTGCTTTGCAGCCGTCAAACGCACCGTCTCCGACGGCTCTGATCGAACCGGTATGCTTGAGGTCGCTCAGAAGCACGCAGTTTGCAAACGCATCCGGTCCGACCGTCGTAAATCCGACCGGCAGTGTGACGGACGAAAGCTGTTTACAGTTGTAGAACACGCCCTTGTCCAGCGTGTGGAGGGTGTCCGGAATCTCAATGCGCCGGATGCCGGACTCCCGGAAGGCGTACTGTCCCAGCGTGTGCAGATTGCACGGCAGCACGACCTCCTCCAGACTGGTACAGCCTGAAAATGCGTACGGTTCGATGGTCTTGATCAGATCGTGCAGCCAGAGTGTTTTGAGATTCTTCATATTGTGGAAGCAGGAATTATAAATGCCGTGAACCGGTGCGCCGTTATAATACCGCGGCACCGTGAAGCTGGTGATTTCTTCAATGTCTGCCTGCGATGCGTTGCCGTTCTGGGCGAGGTAATAGCCGCCCTCGCCGCTGTCTCCGCGCGGGATGAACCGGAAGAGCCGTCTTTCCAGCGGTGTCAGAACGGGATCCTCCTTGTTCTCCTGTCCTTCCTGACCCTCCTGACCCTCCTGACCTTCCTGACCTTCCTGACCTTCCTGTCCCGATTCTCCGGACGCATTCTTGTTCGGGCATTCACCGAATCCCATGCCGGCTGAATCAGAAATATAAAACTCAAACAGATCCCAGCTAAAGGTCTTTTCTGCACTGAACGGCCCGATTTTTCCGCTGAAGACGATCTCAAAGGTCGTTTTTCCTTCAACACATCTCTTGCAGACCGGATGCGGTTCGGCGGTGGCGACCTCCACTTTAAAGCCCATATTGGCATCCGCACCAACCGAGATTTCCTTTAATTTCAGAACATTGATCGAGCCGCCGATGCCGATGCCGACGCCGAGCCGTCCCTCCACACGAAAATCAATGTTCAGAGAAGGTTTGCTGGCAGTCCAGCCGGATTTCAGGCTGAAGTTCATGTGACACAGCATTCCGACCGAGAAGGTGCCGGTGATCTCACCGTACAGATACGGTCCGATGTGGAATTCCACACCTGCGCCGTTATCCAGACAGGCGCCGACGCCGAGCGGGATCTTCCGGCTCAGACCGAGCATGAATTCTGCGCGGACCGAAACATCCAGCGAAAGGTTCAGGCTTGTAAAATCCACATCGCCGGACTGATAATAACTGGCGCTGAAGCCGAATGTCAGCTCCAGAACACCGGATATTCCGGCTTTGGCGGACGATGTGCCGTCTCCGGCCAGATCTTCGATCATGTGTTCGGTTTCCGATTCTGCCTCTCCGCCGATCGCCACCCGGAAGGTTTTGCTGAAGGGTGCCACGACGGCGAGCTCGCCGCTGTCATCCGGCAGACCGGCGGACGGCTTCGGCGCGGCATCCTGTGCGGGCGCTGTCTGCTCCTCTGTCGGTTCCTCTGTCCGGGCTTCCGCGGCGGTTTCCGCAGTCGTTTCCGTTGTCGTTTCCGCGGTCGTTTCCGCGGCGGGCTCCGTCGTGGTTTCCGCCGCATCATCCGGATTCACCACAACGCCGCTGACGGTCACGCCCTCCGGCAGCTCGTCGGCAGAAGGCGGGGTGTACTGCACATCCTGCTGATCGGGATTTGTCTCATACTTGACGAATGCAAAGACATCCGCGGCCTCCAGCGCCGGATCCGCCTGCACGGTTGTGACGCCGTCCGCCGTCTCCGCGGAGACAATGCGGAAAATCACGGCATGGACGCCCTCCGCTTCAATCGAAACGACCTTTCCCGCGGTGACGGAGCCGGTGTAGTTCCGGATCTGATAAATGCCCTTTTCTGTCTGCTGCTCCGTCACGATGTTTTCGGTTTCGCTGCTGTGCAGCACCTCGACATCCTTGCGGTACACTGCAAAATTGGTCACCGCGCTGTCATCGAGATTCAGCACCGAATAGCCGGAATAGTCGCTGACGGTAGACTGCAGCAGACGCCGCATTTTCCATGTGTGCATCGGGTTGACATACTCCTCGGACAGCGGCACATCGTCCTCACCGATCAGATACGCCTTCAGCAGATAGTAATCCGGAAGGCTCTCCGCCGCAATCGGGACGGACACGCTTTCCGCGCCGGCGGCAACAGCCTGCACGCCGGAGCCGATCATAACCGGTGCGCCGTCCTGACACGGGTCGGCGTACACGCAGACGGCGACTCTGCAATCCTGCGCAGCTTCCAGCGTGACGGATGCCGTCATGCCGTCCATTTCGGCATCGCGCACTCTGCATCCGTTTTCCGGACCGGCGTACTGTTCATTGAACTTCTGCGACAGCATGGCGCCGAAGGCGTTGTCCGCAGACGCGATGGGCAGGTCAGCTTCCGAGGCTTCGGGCTGATTTGCAGCGGAGACCGGACTGCCGTTCAGCAGCCCTGTGACCGTCAGCGCAAATGCCATTGCGAATGAGATGACTCTTTTACCTTTCATGATTGTTCCCCCTGTTCGGTGTGTGTCTGCGGTGATCCGCAAAATATATGACTGTATTTTGATTATACCACAAACACTACGGGTTGTCAATCAGCAGGAAGGCAGATCAGACCAAAACCGAAACGGAGGAAGAAGCATGAAGCACCTGATGAAAGCGTTTGGTCCGCAGGCGCCGGCGAATGCATCCGAAGTCCGCGGGAACGCATGAACGCACTGTCAAAAATCGCGCTGATGCGTGCGTTTTCGATGTACCAGAAGTAACCGTAAAACCGTAACCGTGAAATATCATGCACGCGGAAAAGAATACCGCAAGGTTTTTTCCTCTCAGCATCCGGCAAGCAGGGTGGCGCTCTATCCGGTTTCGCTTGAGGAAGGGCAGGAGATTCCGGTGAAATATCCGGAAAGATTCCCCGCGCTCGCGGTGCTGGATCCGGATGGATTGAAGCGCGTCTGGTATACCGAAAACAAAAAATCAAAGATCCCTGTTATTATGATTCCGATGATCATAACCGCTTTGTATGTCATTGCAATCGTTCTGATCTGAAAGCAGGAAACACAGATCATAAAAATGGAAAGCAGCCCCGAAGGACTGCTTTTTTCTTGTCTATCCGGTTTTTGCACCAAGCAGATCCGAGAGCAGCATCCATGCATCCAGAATGGTGATCAGGTTATCTTTGTCATAATCAGCGGCGAGGAAGCTCTTCTCCGTCAGCGGAATATCCGCGCAGGGATCCTCTGCGGCAATCCGGCTGAGCAGAACTGCATCCGCAGCGGAAACGGTGCCGTCACAGTTGACATCGCCCAAAAGCGGTTCCGCTGAGGGCGGCGCAGCCGTCGTCTTTTTCTCCCCCAGAATTTTAATATATCCGTTGTAGATTCCCTTTGTGAACAGATATGTCATCTGGAGTTTTCCGGCTTCGTCCTTTTCCGAATTGATAAAGCAATCGCTCACAATGCCGTCATCCACATATGAAATGCCGATCGGATACATCTCGCCCTGCTCTGCATTTTCGGGGAGGGTGAAATCAATCGTGAACAGGCAGCTGTGCGGAATCTGCACGGCTTCATCGGAATAAGCATAGAAAGCAAGCTGTCCTTCTTTGACCATTGCGGAGCCTGTTGTGAAGCCGGTTGTTCCTTTGCCGGCCGTCGCAGGTTCGCCCTTTGTATTGTTTTTGACGGTCAGCCGGGTGTCATAAAAAATATGGAATTTGATGTAATTGACGGGATCTTCTGCACCGGTGATGCTGAAATAAA
>JAILIG010000055.1 GCA_024695445.1 Oscillospiraceae bacterium | reverse complement strand
TTTCCCGTTCCGCATCTGCCTCCTCATCATCCAGACATCCTGTTCCGTACACGGAAAAGTCCACCGGAATCAGCATTTTTTCCTCCTCATCGGCTGCCGCCGGAAGGCACGGCACCGAAGCGGCTGCCGTCACAGCCATGACTGCCGCGGTCAGTGCGGCAAATATCTTTTTCTTCATCTCAATCTGTCCTTTCTGTTTTGAAAAAGCCGTTTCGTTCTGTCAGATTCGGAACCGGAGTCAGTACCTCGGAAATCTCCTCTTTCACACTTCCTCAAGTATAGTATAGCACATCCGCATCCCCGTTTCAATTCGTAAAATAAACAAAAAAACGGTTTCGCTTTGTGTAAAACGGCAAAAACGCGCCCGATACTGACAGAGACAGGGAATACCGGAAAACAGGACGCCTGTTTTCTAAAAATGCCGCGGCTTACGGTGCCATGCGCATAAAAGGAACCGGGCAGCCGGTGCTTCGCGGAGGCTGTTTGAGCGGGGGAGAGACTGTATCATATGATGACAGACAATGAAACACTTGCATCCGGCGCCGGAATGTAGTATAATAGAAATGCAGGGCACTGCAAACATATCAGTTAAGGGGATTGAGATCATGAAGAAAAAGAAGGTCCTTTCGTTCGCAACGGCGCTGATCCTGTCCGTGACAGGTGTGCTGCACGGCACGGTGCCTTCGGCTGCCGCTCAGACAGATCCGGCGGCTGACACATCCCTCACCGCCGACGGTGCAGTCGCAGAGGCAAACAATTCGTTCGGCGCGATGCTCTCACAGAAGCTCAATGCGCCGCAGTTCAAGCCGAAAAACGGGTGCAGAGTCCGCGGCATCAAAATGGACGGCACGGTGGCCAATGTGCAGGTGGACGCCGGACAGGACGCCCGAATCGTCGTCTGCGTCTACGAGGATCCGTGCAGTGACGGCGCTCCGGTGATGGTCGGTTCCGGCGTGCAGAAGGTCACCGCAGGGCAGGAAGCCGCGGCCGTTCCGGTTCTGATCGGCGAGCTGCCGGAGTACTATCTTGTCCGCGCCTATCTGATCGGCGAAGACGATGTTCCGCTTTCGGAGGAGTATTCCGATCCGATGCACACATGGAAAATGCGCCGCCTGCTGCAGTCTACGGCCCGTGATTACAACGGATATGAGGTGCTGAATCTGGACGGCGATGACCTGACGAATTTCGCGGTCTACCGCAAGGATGTCACGGTGCTCAAGAGCAGCGGAACCGAGAACACGGTTACGGAGCAGGATCCGGATGCCGGCATCTACCGCATCCGGAACTATACCGGTCCGACAGAGCAGGGAAAGGTTGTCTCCGTTGAAGCAGAGGGCGAATATGCCGTGATCTTCCGGATCGCGTCTGCCGAAACGAAGGACGGCATCACGACGGTGAAAGCGGATTCCGGGCTCGGTGCAGAGGATACATTTGAATTTGTGAAATATGAGAGCGATCCTGCTGCGCAGGAAATGCGCTACGAACCGCCGGCAGAGGAGGATATCCCGGAGGGCATGGAGATCAGCTGCGAGATCGGCGGCACGGAAAAGCCTGCGGCCGGTCTGCCGGACGGAGAAGACGATGCGGTCGAAGTCATTTCGCCCTTCACCAAGAAGCTGACATTCAAGGTCGGTGCCGCTGCGGAAGATGAGCAGGGGCTCAAAGTCAAGGATACCGAAACCGAATACGGCTCAAAGACATTCTCCGTGGATGTGACGGGCATCGTTGAGCTGGAATTCGGCTTCAGCGCCAGCTATTACAAATCCGGTTCGATGGACTTCACCAGCCTGAACCTCACGATGGGTGCAGCCATTGATCTGGAATTCACGGCAAGCCTTCAGCGGAAGATCCCGCTCGGCGCCGGCGTTTGCGTTGAGGGCGCAGCCGGTGTGGAATTCCACATCGGACCGTATCTCTACGGAACGATCAGCGGCACGCTTTCTTTCGGCGGCTCGTGCAAAATGGTTTTCAATCTGCAGGACGGCTGGACGGTCCCGGAAAAGCAGCTGGACGCAAACTTCCGCGGTGAGGCAAGACTCGGTGTCGGCATCGGTCTCGGCGGCTCCATTGATATTCTGGGCTTGAAAAATGTCAGCGCCGCTGTGGATGTCAATATTGGCGTCAAAGCGGAGGTGCAGACTGCCTCGCCGCACAAGGGATGTTCTTTCTGCATGGAGGGCGCCGCCTATTTTGAAGTCGTGTTCAGCGGAAACATCGGAATATTCGGCGTAGAAAAAGCCTTCAGCTGGAAGATGTTCGATTTCTATGTCTCGGATGCGCTTGGCTTCGGCCTCGGCGAATGCCCGAACAAGTCGGCCGGCTCTGAAACCGGCGGACAGGAAGGCCAAGAGGGACAGGAAGGGCAGGAAGGACAGGAAGGGCAGGATACGCCCGTCATCAAGGACGGCCTGACGGAGGCGGAACGGAAGGTCTTTTCCTTCGTTGCCTACTGGGACGGCGACCATGACGCGCTCCTGCTCGCACAGCGCGGCAGCGCGACAGAAGCGGACAAGGCGGCGATCACGGATTTCACGCTGCCGGATACCGCCGACAATCTTCCTGTGGTCGGCGTGTATTCAATGGCCTTCTACAACTGCAAAAATCTGCGCACGGTGAAGTTCCACAACCGCACCAAGCACATCGGCTCCTATGCGTTTGACGGCTGCGAAAGCCTGGATGCGCTGTATCTGCCGCCGCTTGTCGAGACCATCGAGGCAAATGCGTTCCGCAACAGCGGTGTCCGGTATATCTCCATGCCGTGGCGGCTCACTTCCATCCGGGAAGGCACCTTCTACGGATGCAGGAATCTTGAATCCATCGAGCTGCCGGAGGGCATCACAAGCATCGGAAAGGAAGCCTTCCACTGGTGCAGCGTGCTGAAGTATGTCAACATCCCCTCCACGGTCAGAACGGTCGGTGAATCGGCATTCGACGGCTGCAAAGAGCTGAGCGTGACGCTCCCTTCGACTGTGGAGCGGATCGAAAAGCGGGCCTTTTCGTGTGTCAAGGATGTGCATACACACGGTCAGCCCGCCAATACGGTCGTGATCCCGAATGCAGTCAGCTATATCGGCGAAACCGCATTTTACATTTCCGGCATCCGGAAGCTCGTCATGCCGGAAATCTGCAGCTTCTCATTCGCGGACAACGCATTCGCGGAGATGCGCGAAATGAAGGAAGTCACACTTTCACAGAACCTCACGAGACTCCCCGCAGGAATGTTCGAGGGCTGTTCTGAGCTGGAAACCGTTCAATGGCCGAGGAGACTCCGCGTGATCGGCGACGTCTGCTTCAGCAGATGCCTCAAGCTGAAAAAAGCCGACTTCCCCGCATCCGTTGAGGTCATCGGCAGAAGAGCATTTGACAACTGCCTGAAGCTTGAGGAGGACAAGGTCTTCACGATTCCGGGCGGTGTCCGTGAGATCGGAAGCTTTGCGTTCAGCGGCGTGTATCCGAAGAAGCTCATCCTTCCCGCATCTGTGGAGAAGATGTATTTTGATGCGGTTCTGAAAATCACACGGGAAATCTGGTTCATGAATCCGGATGTCGAATTCCTGGATGAAGCGGAACGCTTCAAGTCGCTCTACGACGGCCAGGCTGAGTATAATCAGTATCTGACCGTTGTCGGCTGGAGCGGCAGCACGGCACAGGCGTTTGCGACGGATCCCGAACACCCGTTCAAATTCGTTCCGCTGGCAGCCGCCGCGCTGACAACCGATCTCTTTACCTCTCCCGACGGTCCGTCCGCCGGTCCGCTGATGTACGATTTCTCGGATCTGAAGCCGAATACGGTCTACAATTTCTACGACCGCACCGGCGATGAAGTGACGCCGGAAACGCTGCTCTATCTGTCGCAGGTCAGATCGGACGCATCCGGCAGACTGGTCGTCTATTACCGTACCGCAGCCTCGGATGCCGGAGCGGAAAAGTATGTCCGTGCGCTCGAAGCAGCCGCACCGGAAGACGGTACCGGAACAGAAACGGAAACAACCGAAACGACGACCGAAACGACCTCTGCGGCCGGACCTGCTGTTCTGTACGGTGATCTGAACGGAAGCGGCAATGTATCCATCGCAGACGCGATCATGCTCGCGCGCTATGTGGCAGAGGATCCTGAGGTCATTCTGACGGCGCAGGGCAAGGTCAACGCCGACTGCAATCACGACGGCATTCTCACCTCCGACGATACGGTTG
Source organism: Oscillospiraceae bacterium (assembly GCA_024695445.1). Classification (GTDB taxonomy): domain Bacteria; phylum Bacillota; class Clostridia; order Oscillospirales; family Ruminococcaceae; genus Firm-04. Next base: position 21,128 of record JAILIG010000055.1, on the reverse strand, counting down.
TGCTCCTGCAGTACCTTGCCGGCATCCTGACGGCACTGTGAGCCGGCAGCGGCATTCCGCTGAATGACATGACATTTCTTCTCCAAGCGTTCAAGGTCTGGAGAATGTCTCCGGAAGAAGTCTGTCAGGAGCGGAGCTACAGTTGATTCTGCAAACTGAATCTGACAGCAAACCGCCTCTGCGAAAAAAAGCAGAGGCGGTTTGCTGTCCGGCCGCAGAGCAGTATCTGACGGAGTTGTTCTGAAAGTCTGCCGGAACGATCCCTTTTCCGTTTTTATCATCCGTCAGCCTTGTTTTTTTGAGGCTGATTTTTGACTGTGCGCAAACTTAACCCGCTGAAAATGCAACTTACCGCCGAAAAAATACAACTTACTTGTTTTGCTATTGACTTTGTATATGACAGTATTGTATAATGAGTTGGATGAAATCAGGCACGCCTTTGTATCAGTCAAATCGCAGAATACAGTCCGGCTGCACTGTTCGGAGCAAAGACAGTTTTGTAATTTGTTGCTGCCTCTGTCACACTGACCGTGATATAGCGCCCCCGTTTTTTTAATGCTGCCAGGCTGCTTTTCTGCGCGGAGGAAGGCGGTAGGGTATATACAAAACACTTTCAATCTTATGAAGGAGAATTTACACATGAAACACGGCAAATTCATCACATGGCTTTCCGCCGCAGTGCTTGGTATCTCTGCCGCTGTCGCCTGTTCCGCAGGGATGACTGCGAATGCGGCACAGGGAACCGGCGAAACGGACACCTGGACTTACACCTATGACACGGTAACAAATCAGGCAACGGTGACCGGATATAAAGGGCAAAGGTTTGTGAATGTGACCATTCCCCAGACACTCGGCGGCTACACGGTCACGGGAATCGGAAACAGAGCGTTCTGGCAAAAGTATCTCACCGGCATCACCATTCCGGGCACGGTCACAACAATCGGAAAGGACGCGTTCGGATGGAACCGGATGCAGTCGATTTCGATTCCTTCCGGTGTCACAAGTCTTCCGGAGGGAGTATTCTGGTATTGTTATTATATGACATCTGCGACGCTTCCGAATGTCACAAGCGTGGGAAACGGCGCTTTTTACCACTGTTCCGGTCTGACAACCGTTTCCGCTCCGAAGGTGAAAACCATCGGAAATAATGCTTTCGACAACTGCACCGCTTTGAACAGTATTTCTTTGCCGAAAACCGAAACCATCGGCAGCGGCTGCTTTTACAAGTGTACCGGTTTGACCGCGGCGTCTATGCCGCTTGTGAAAACCATCGGCAACAACAGCTTCTTTGAATGCTCCTTACTGTCGAATCTTTCCATGCCGAAGATTCAGACGATCGGCGAACAGGCCTTTATGAAATGCAGCTCTTTGCTCACGCTCTCCCTGCCTGTCAGCACGACTTCCGTCGGAATCAATGCGTTTGCGGACTGCACCTCCATCACAAGCCTGCAAATCAGCGGCCCTGCTGTTCTGCGGTCCGGTTCGTTTAAAAACTGTTCGGCGCTGACCAGTGTGCAGCTTTCTGCCGCTTCCTATACAGACCGCAGCTACTGTGCATTTTCTTACTGCCCTTACCTTACCAAAGTCAACGGTATCATCGCCCTGTCGTATCAGACGGACAGCAACGGAAAAACCTATCCGGTTCTGAATCCCGCCCTTGAGACGCCGATTCGGAATCACTTTGCCCGAAGCGCCAAGGTCAAGTTTGTTGACGACTACTGCACACAGCTCTGCAACTATATCGTGGAAACGGAAACCGATCCCTGGATGAACGACGCACTGAAGACACGCCAGCTCCACGACTGGATTGTCCGTCACTGTGAATACGAAAACGGCGGCAACGGCGAGGCAGCAACTGACAGCGAAAACCATGTTGCATCCTCTGTATTCCTCAGCTATGCATTCAATATCCGCGGAATCGGCATCGGCGAAACCGTCTGCGAAGGTTATGCAAAAGCACTCACCATGCTGCTTGCAACAGCAGACATCGAGTCCTACCGTATTCACAGCACATCGCACCAGTGGAATATCGTCAACATTGACGGCACTTATTATCAGGTCGATGTGACATGGGATGATCCGATTCCCTATGGCGGCGGCGACAACACGCATTCCGATCCGTATTCAACCTGTTACGAACACTTCCTCAAGAGCCGCGCGGAGATGGACAGCCTGCACGGATCCGTGCATCACAATCCTACGCCCGCAACGGACGGCAACTACGAACACGCGCTGCTCACAAGGTACACCGGTAACATCGCGGAGCTGATGACACAGTGTAATTCGACCTATATGGACTATAATGAAGACGGCATTCTGGACTATGATCTGGATCTGGACGGCAATGCCTTCCAGCCTTCCGACTGGGATGCATACGGCGGAGTCCTGCAGTTTTCGTTCGGCTACTGCAGCTGGGAAACCTTCAGTGACAAATCGCCGGAGGTGCTCTACCGGCTTCACCGGCAGCATAAGTCCTTCTGGATTTCTGTTAACACTTCCGCGCCGACCAGTCAGACTGCGGCAGCCGGAACCACCGCGGTGTTCAAAGCCGCAATGCTCGCTGGCGACCTGACCTACCAGTGGATGTATAAAAACGCCGGCGGTCAGTGGGTCAACGCCTCCTATACGGGTGCGACCACCGACACGCTGTATGTTCCGGCAAATGCTTCCACGAACGGCATGAAGTTCGGTCTCATCGTCTACGGTAAAAACGGCAACTGCCTCTATTCCAATGAACTTACGCTGACGGTCGTTTGACTGAAACCTGTTTTGAAAGTCCGAATCCTCCGATTAAACCAGATGAAAAAGAGCTGCCGGGAAAGGTCGGTACTGATTTAGAAGTTTTGCCCCGAAGCATTTCAAAAGGCTTCGGGGCATTGTATTTTATACGGTTCATAAGATAAATCAGAATTTGCCGTATTTATTTTCTGCATAAACAATGCAGAATCGTTCCGTCTTCCGGCTTATAAATGTTTCCTTTCTCACAAAGGATCACACCAAAGCCCGCCAGCTCTGCAAACTGTTTCAGATCAGCCGCTTCAAATGCCTCCCAGTATATTCCGGAACCGGCATAAGGATAGAACCTGTGACCATCCAGACAATTTGGATAGTGCTCCGTCAGAAACCTGTAATCATGTGCTGAAAAGCTGCATAATCCGCCTTTTTTAAGAACTCTTTTACATTCTGACAAATAGTCCTTCCTGAATTTGTTTCCATACAACAATCCAAATGTCTGCGCCCAGATAATGACGACATCGAATGATTCCGCATGGAAATCCAGATGTTCCCCGTCATATTCCTGAAATGAAATACGATATCCCTGATCGGCGGACAACTGCTTTACCTGTGAAATGACTTCTTGTGAAATGTCAATTCCTACTACATCATATCCCAAATCGGATAATGCAAATGCTTCCCGTCCCAAGCCACAGCCAATATCCAGTATTCTGACGCCCGGAGGAAAAAAACTGACAACCGACCGTTCCCATTCTTTCAGTGCAGGATTCCAGTTCCGCATTTCATCCACATTCTTTTTTTCTTCATACCACTCTGAAACAATGTTGTTCATAGCACTTTCTCCCCGTCAAATTCCGATTTATGTTAGTAACAATTATAGCATAAAATCTCTGCACTGTCAATAGAAACGCCATAGTACTTCTGACTGAATATCAGAAACACTATGGCGAAAAACTTCTATATCAGCGCAGTACTAACCCGGCAGCTCCTTTTTTGGCGCGGACACGCAGGAAGTCCAACCGGCAGAAGCAACTCTTTTTCTTGCTTTTTTCCGGAGTGTGCAGTATAATAATACTGTCCGGTCACTGTCTTCGGAAGCGGTGCCGGGACGGAAACGGGGCTTCTGAAACAGGAGCGCTGTCTGTTTTTTAGACGGCGTTTTGGATGTCCGGAAATTTTTTTCGGAAAAAAGTGACCGGGAGCATCTTTTTTTCGACTGTTAGAATAGAGGGAGGTGAGGCAATGCTGTCCGATGACGCTGTCATTTTGCTGCTGCAGAAGCGGGATGAAGAAGGAATCAGGCAGATACGCGAAATATACGGCAGGCAGTGCCATCAGCTGGCGTACAGAATTCTCGGCGGACATGAAGACGCCGAGGAATGCGTCAGTGATGTGCTGCTGACAGTCTGGAACAGCATTCCGCCGAAGGAGCCGCACAGTCTGCGGGCGTACCTCATCACCCTCGTCCGATGCAGTGCCATCGACCGGCTGAAAGCTGCAAATGCCCGCAAGCGCGGCGGAAACTGCTTTGCTCAGGCACTGGATGAGCTGGCAGATGTCCTGCCGTCTGCGGACTATGTGGAATCCGAAGTGGAGCAGCGCGAGCTTGCCTGTGCGCTGAAATCGTTTCTGGATACACTGAAGCCGGAGCCACGCCGCGTTTTTATGCAGCGGTATTACTTCTCCCTGCCCGTGCAGGAAATTGCGGAGCGATGCGGCATGAAGTCCAGTGCTGTGAAGATGTCGCTGATGCGCACAAGAGAAAAACTCAGGGAATATTTAGTCAAGGAGGGATTGCAGTGAATGCGTTCAATTTGATGGAAGCGTTCAATGCGCTCCCGGAAGAAGAGATTGAACGGGAGCTGTCCGGTGAAATCCGGCCGGAGGATGAATTTCTCCGGGAGAAGCCGGTGCGTACCGGTGAAAACCGAATCCCGGACAAACCGTGCCGCCGTTTTGATCTGCCGCATATCGCGGTTTCCGCAGCGGCGGCGGTAGCCAGCCTGCTCCTGATTGCAGGTTTTGTCAGCCTGATTGTCATGCTTCGGAATCAGCCGGAACCGGCCGATTCCGGAACGGCGTCGGTTGTCTCGGAAACGCTTGTCACCGCGGAGACGACAAATGTGTCTTCTTCTGCATCTGCCGGCCGGACGACCGGTACAACCGGTACGACAGCCGCAGAAAGCCATTCCACAACCACAGAAAGCCATTCCTCAGCGGCAGAAACCGTTCAGAGCAGCAGTGAGAGCACGCAAAGCAGCCAGCGTACCGAAGCGGGCACACAGAGCACCGCGGCAACGACGCAGAGCAGCGAAAGCAGCCAGAGCACACAGAGCAGCAGCGATTCAGCACAGACAGCCGAATCTGCCGTTCCGGCCGGTGTGCGGGGCGATGCGGACTGCAGCGGTCAGCTGACCGTTGCGGATGCGATACTGGTCAAACGGATGCTGGAAGATGACGAAACGGTAAAGCTGAACGAGGAGGGCTTGCAGAACGCCGACTTTGACGGAAACGGTGTGGTGAATATGAATGATGTGACGGAGATGCTGAATCAGATCATCCGAATGAATCCGGAGCATTATTCTGAAAAACAGATCCGCAGTCTGGAGCAGATGTTCGGCATATCTCTGCTGCCGTGATGCAGGCTGTCCGGCCCGCTGCCGTCGGACAAAAAGAAACGGCAGCACAGTTGCAAAATGCAATGCAGAAAACAGAAACCGCAGAATCTGCGGAATATCAATTCTATTCGGAAAAGGAGTGTATATGATGAAACTGAAGTGGAAACAGGGCCTTATCCTGACAGCGGCGTTTGCGGCGATGACCGCATTCCGGCTGACCGCAAATGCGGCGGATACGACCGCGCCGGTTACGGAAGCCGGATTCTCTTCCGTTCCGGGTGATGTGGACGGCGATTTCAAGGTGAGTATTGCCGATGCGATTTTGTTCAGCCGGTATCTGGCAGAGGATCCGGATGTCACAATTCTCGTACAGGGCCTGAACAATGCGAATCTCGACGGAGACGACTCTCTGGATGCCGGCGATCTGATCGGTATTATGCGGATACTCGCGTCCAGCAATCCCGGAAAGTACGACCGGTATTTCGGGGAGATCATCGGCGATGTGACGCTGTCCCCGGAAGAAACCGGAGCAGTCAGCGAATCGGAGACCAGGAAGTCCGGTACGCTCTGGCTCGGCGAGGGCACATACAAGCGGGAGTATGAGATCGGCGAAGCGCTCGACATCATGCACGGCACACTGTACGGTCAGGGCTTTACGGGCAAGGATAACTGGGCTTTCAACGGAGAAATGACGCTTGCAGAGTGGATGTCCGATTATGAATCCTCTCCCGTAATCATTGATGCTTCGGAATTTGACAGCTCGCGTCCGGGCGTCTATACGATCCGGCTGCATCTGAGAGATTACAGAGAATACGGCGACGGCTCCTTTGAGGTCGTTGTCCGGGGCGGCGAAACCGGAACGGACGGCGGCGAGGCCGCACAGAGCACGACAACGGAAACCAAGCCGTTCTGCGGCGTTCTGTATGTGCGGGACGGCGACTACAGGACGGAATACAGCATCGGTGAGGAACTGGACATCATGAATGCCGCGCTGAGCGGAATCGGAGATCTGCCGGAAAACGCGGATCCGAACGATGCAATCAATTTCCCGGAGCGCGGTGTCTGGAAGCTCAGGGGACATGAAACGCTTGCAGAGAGCGTGGCCAAACGGGGCCTGATTATCGACACATCCGAATTTGACAACACACGCGCCGGTGCATACAGGATTCGCGTGCGGATTCCGGATCTGAATGCAGAGGGCTTCTTCACGGTCTTTGTGTATGACGGAGACATGACCGGCAGTCTCACCAAGCTGCAAACCGGCGATTGGTACGGCGACTGCGGCGGCAGCTTCGGCTTCCTCATCTTTGATGTCAATGCCAAGCTGACCTACCGCATCGGCGAGGAGCTGGCACTTCATACCGTGCAGTTTTACGGCGCCGGAAGCACTGCGCCGACGGCAGATGAGCCGGACGGAACGGAGTGGGTGATTGAAACCTCGTGTGTGTCCGACTACATGGACTATGTGGATGCTTCGGAATTCGACAGCACGACGCCGGGCGTTTACAAAATCTGGCTGCGGTTCCCGGAGCTGGATGCAGAGGGCTGGTTTGAAGTCCGGGTGATTGCGGACTGACCTTGTGCGGACGCGTCCGGCCCCGTCCGCGTAAAACAGCAAATCAAAACCGCGCATCGGATTCATCCGATGCGCGGTTGATTTGTCCGGAGTATTACGGGCGCGTGTTCCGGTCGGCATCCCGGATCAGCAGGCCGAAGGTTCCGCTGCCGCAGTTGACGGCGATTGCGGGGGAAGCCTTCTGGAAATAGATTTTGTCGAACTTCATGCGCTTTTCGATCTGCTCCCGGATCCAGTTCATGTTTTTCTTGTTGATGCCGACATAGGTCACGAACAGGATTCTGCGGTCAATTTCGGAGGGGCGGCGCAGTACCGAGCGGATATAGCGCTCCCAGACGCGCTGCCTTGAGCCGAAATACACCTTTCCGACGCCCATTTTGCCGCGGCGCAGCACCAGAACCGGTCTTGCCATCAGCGATTTTGTCATGCCGGCAATCCGCTCGCTGACCTGATTTGCACGCGCCAGAAAGTCCAGATTGTCCACCACAAAGCTCGTGTGAATCCGCGGCTGCATCCGCTCCAGATGAGCTTTGATCTCTTCGGGGCTCTTGCCCTCCTCCGCCAGACGGCAGGCTTCAATGACCATCAGGCCCTGTCCGCTGGACAGGTGTCCGGAGTTGATGACCGTGACATTGTCGAACGCTCTGGCGGCCTCAGCCGCCGCGACATAGCCGCTGTTGGTCACCTCGCCGGAAATGGAGATGTGGATGATGTTGTTGGCACCCGTGAGCTGCTTTGCGAAGAAGGCCTCGGCGGTCTGCACATCCGGTCCGCCGGTCATCACGCTGCGGGACGGATCCTGCATATATTCCAGCAGTCCCTTGGTTTCGATTTCGATGCCGTCGAGGAAATTGCCCTCCTCTGTGATGACGCGGTGCGGCAGAACCGCAATGCCGTAGCGGTCGATGATCTCCTGCGGCAGATCGGCAACGCTCTCCGTCGTGATGACGACGGATTTTTTCTGTTTTTCCCGCTTCATCCAGGAGATTGTCTCCTGCAGGATATCCTCTTCCGTGCCGGTGACGATGGTCAGATCCTTCGGCAGCAGCCGGTAGAGCTCGCGTTCGAGGATTTCGCCGGTAATCGGCTTGGTGAGGTAGCCGTCAAAGCCCTCCCGCTCGTAGAGCAGACGGTTTTCGCTGCCGGCGTTTGCCGTCAGCGCGACAATCTTGGACTCCTTGCAGCGTCCGCCGATCTGGTTCCGGATGGCCTTCAGGCACTCGATTCCGTCCATATGCGGCATCAGGTGGTCTAAAAAGATGACATGGTAGTGCTCGTTCAGTGTACATTTCAGGGCTTCCTCGCCGCTGGAGACCAGCTCTGTCTGTACCTTGGTGATGCGCAGCAGCTTCGAGACCACCATCAGGTTGGAGGCGTTGTCGTCCACGACCAGCACCTTGGCAGACGGCGCTTCAAAGCCGGAAACATGGCTCTGCTGTCTGTCGGCGGCTCTGCCGTTTTCGATTTTGATTTCGCCGATCTGCTTGCTGCCGGCGACCTTCTGCGGAATCTCGATGATGAAGGTAGAGCCCTTGGTGTAGATGCTGTTCACCGTGATCTTGCCGCCCATCATATCGACGAACTGCCGGACAATCGAGAGGCCGAGACCGGTTCCCTCGATGTGCCGGTTTTCTGTTTCGTCCACGCGCTTGAACGCATGGAACAGATAGGGGATATTTTCCTTTTTGATGCCGATGCCGGTGTCACTGACCGAATAGATGACATTGAGCACGCCGTTTTCGGTCTCTCCGGGTTGAATGGACAGTGAAACGGAGCCCTCGTTCGTGTACTTGATGGCATTGTTCAGCACATTGATGAGAATTTGCTTGATGCGCATTTCGTCGCCGACCAGATCGGCGGGAATATCCGGCGACACATGGACCTGAAAGTCGAGCTTTTTATCCTTGGCGCGCACCCAGAGCATTCCGACGATGTCGGAGAGCATATCGCCCGGATGATAGACCACCGGCGTCAGCTTCATCTGGCCGGACGCAAATTTGGACATATCGAGGATATCGTTGATGAGATGCAGCAGCATCTTGCTCGCAGACTGGATATTCGCCGCATCCTCCGCAACCTCGTCCGAAATATTCTCCCGCAGGATCATCTCGTTCAGCGCAATGATCGTGTTGATCGGGGTGCGGATCTCATGGCTCATGCTGGAGAAAAAACGGTTCTGCGATTCGTTCAGCGCCTCGATTTCCCGCTGCTGTGCGAGGGAACGCTTCATTTCGCGCTCGTAGAAGGCGTTGCGGAAGCCGATCATCAGGCTCATCGAAAGCCCGGTCAGAATCAGCGCGGCCAGAGAGTACACATGCGCCTGAAACGGCGGGTTTTCGATAATCAGCTCCGGATACCGGTAGGACAGATACCAGCAGACTACGGCTTCGGCAATGTCCATCAGGAGGAAGGCGATTCTCGCCTTGCCGCGCAGACAGATGTTCAGGAAGAAGATGCTGAACAGGAACCACAGCGGCGCATCGCCGTAAAGGCCGCCGCCGAAAAAGAAGGTGATCGGCGTATAGAGCGTGCAGATTCCGAATGTCACGATGATTGCGCCGAGGTGGGAACGGTCGGCGCGGACGGAGAGCAGCGTGACCGCCGCCAGCAGGATGATGCCGCCGGACAGTTCGAGGATATCCGTCAGGGGCGCGTGCAGCAGAATGAGCTCGATCAGCTTGATGGCCCACGAAATCAGCATGACGCCGGTGAGCAGAACGAACAGGCGGTCATGCAGGCTGCGCGCATCGTCGAGGAAGTAGTCGTTGATTTTCCGGAATGTCATGTGGATTCCTCCTCTCCCGCAGCCGGATCAAATTCAAGGATTTCGTCACCGGACGGCTCCGGCAGGAATTCGAGCACGCCGGATTCACCGCCGCTGTCCGGCTGCTCCGGCTCCGGCGCGGCATCGCTGCCGCAGATCGCCTGCAGCTTATCCGACAGGCTGCGGCACGCTTGCATCAGCGCTTTGTGGTGTTCGCCGATGAATGCGGCATCCTGATCCTTCGCTGCAAATTCCAGCTCTCTTGCACGCTCGGAAAGGTCGTCGCTGCCGATGAGCTTCAGCGCGTTTTTCAGGGCGTGAACGACGATCTCGTAGTTTTTCAGATCGCCGTCTGCGAGAAATGCGTGCATCTTTTCGTCCTTTTCGGCAGTTTCGCTGACAAACTGTACGAGCAGCGTCATGTAGAAATCTTCGTCATCCGCGCAGTATTTGAGCGCTTCTCCGGTATTGAGGCCGCAGGCCCGGAGCTGCCCAAGCACAGGGACTTCCGTTTCTGCCGGCGCCGCGGCCGGAGGCGCCGGTTCAGTCTGTACCGGCTGCGCAGGCGGGCTTTGCTGTGCCGATTTCGGCAGCACTCTCCGCAGCACGCGCTCCAGCTCTACCAGCTCGATCGGTTTGCTGACAAAGCCGTCGAAGCCCACGGAGATAAAGGTCTCCCGCGCCGTGCTGACGGCATTTGCGGTGAGGGCGACAATCGGGGTGTCGATGTGCGCTCTGGCGTTGTTGGCGCGGATGAGCTTCATCGTTTCGATGCCGTCCATGCCGGGCATCATGTGGTCCATGAAGATGATGTCAAAGCTGTGCTTCTTGCAGAGCTCCACCGCTTCGGTGCCGGAATTTGCCGTGGTGACGGTCATGCCGTAGCGCTTCAGGATGTTTTTTGCAACGATCAGGTTCATTGGCTCGTCATCGACGGTCAGTGCGGAAAGATTCCGGTAGTGCAGCGCCTCGTCTGCGGCCTGTTCCCGGTATTCGGCGTTCAGAACGGCTGCCACGGGGAAGCAGTAAAACGGCTTTTCCATGATCCGCGCTCTGGAGCCGGCAGGCAGCTCGAAATCGTGATTGGCGACGACCACGACGACCACGCCGGACGCGATGCTTTCGATCATGTCCGCGGCGTCTCCGTATTCCTCCTCACTGACGAACAGATGCGTCAGACGGACGGAGGCCAGCAGCTTTTTCAGGTTTGCGGCATTGTCCACGCGGTGCATCTGCACGCCGAAGCCCCGGACGATGTTGCGGATCATCATATTGTAATACTCGCGGACATTCGGATCGGCGTATTTGTCCAGATGCAGGAATGCGCCGAGGCAGAGCTGATCGGGCTTTGCGATAGACATACAGCTCGCGGATTCGATGACCTTCTGCGGGATGCTGACGCTGACGGAGGTTCCCTTGCCCTCCTCACTGCTGATGGTCATAAAGCCGCCGAGCGAAGCGGTAAAGCCGGACACGATCGTCAGGCCGAGGCCGAGGCCGCCGCCCTGTCTGCTTCTGCCGGAATCCGCCTGATAATACCGCTCCATGACGCGCTCCTGCTCCTCCTCGGTCATGCCGATGCCGGTGTCCGTGACCTTGATGACCAGATTCACGCCGTAGGGCTCCGGAAGACTGTAAAGCCGGACATAGACGCCGCCCTCTCTCGTGTATTTCAGTCCGTTCAGAATCAGATGCCGCAGAATCTTCCGGAGCTTGCTGATGTCCGAATTCATTACGGAGGGAATGGCCGGATCCACATCAATAATCAGCTCCAGCTCCTTCGGCTTGAACGGCCGGATCTCCTCCACCAGATCGTTCAGCAGCGAGGAGAGCATATAGTCCTCGTAATTGTTGGTGAGCTTTTTGCGGTCAATCTCCGTGAAGTCGAGAATATCGCTGATCTGTTCGGCGACGCGCCGGCCGGCATCGCGGACGGCAATCAGATTGGCCTGCCGTTCCGGTTTTTCCTCCTCGTCGATGCAGATGCCGGTCAGACCGATGATGGCATTGATCGGCGTGCGGGTTTCGTGAGAGACATTTGCGAGGAAATCGTTCAGACGGTCCGTCGCGTCGGTCAGCTTTTCGATTTCGCTGTTCGAGGTGCTCATGACCTGAAGCCACTTGTCAATCGTTGTCCGCGAAATGATGCTGATGGTGGTAATCACGGCGATGTGCAGCACGGCGCGCGAAATCATCAGGCTGTCAAAGGGATCGCCGTCATGCCGCAGCACCAGCAGCCCGTAGCCGAATGTGATGTAATACAGAAACTGCAAAAAGGTGATGAGCTTCTTGATGCCGGTCATGGTGTAGAGAATCAGCACCACAGACATGACCGCGACGGTATCAAAGACGCTGGTCCGGTGACTGCCGTAAAAGAAGAAGGTGAACATGATAAAGGCCGAGTAAACCCAGATTCTGCTCCGCTCCGTAAAGCGCTGGTTCAGGTGCAGGATCCAGGATGCGGCGACGCCGATCGTAATCGGAATCAGCGGCCAGATTTCCCAGTGCATCAGGAACGCTTCCGCGATCAGAATGATCGAGAAAACGGTATAGCTCAGCAAAATGGTGAGCTGCGATGCCTGAAACAGATCGTTCTTTTCCAGATGTTTCATTGCTCCGGTACCTCACTTTTCCGATCCGCGGGCGCTCATCTCAGCGATGCGCCGGATCCTGCGGATCAGCAGCTCCGGCAGAAACGGCTTCCGGATGAAATCCTCGGCACCGAGCTGCATTCCGGTGCGCTCGGTCTCGGAGTCGTCGCTTGCGGTCAGAAAGACCACCGGAATCTCCGATGCGCCCGGAATGGCCTGAATCTGCCGGACGGTTTCAAAGCCGTCCAAATCGGGCATCTGCACATCTATGAGCAGCACATCCGGTTTGTGCTCGGCGAGATAATTCAGCAGAGCCTTTCCGGATTTCATCGCAGATACGCGGAATCCTGCCTTGCTGAGAACGGTTCCCGCGAGCCGGAGACTGATCTCGTCGTCATCGGCGACCGCGATGTGAAAATCATGCTTCTGCGGCTTCTGCGGCTGCTCCTCGTAGCTGACATATTTTGACTCAACGGACACGGTGATTCCGCTGCCGCCGCTCTGTTCCCAGGAGCGCAGCAGCTTACCGGTGACGGTATCGAGGCTGTCCTTGCAGATGTTCGTCAGCACGGCGAAATACTGGTTGACGCGGCTTCGCATCAGGATGTCCGATTTGCGCAGGGACTCCCTGATATGCGCACCAAAGGCATCGCAGCGCTCCTTGAACGAGGCTTCTCCGGTGCAGTCCGTCGTATGCAGCGTGAACATCACCTGCCAGAAACTCAGGTGATTCCGGATGATGTACCGCATGAAATACCGGTAAACCGGTGTGAAGGCGTCCTTGTCGAGCTGGAACGCCTCATTCGGTACGGCGCGCTCGCGGAGGATCTCGGAGAGCCTGCCGATGTCGGGAGAACCGGCGTCCGCGGGGCTTTCCGCCGCGGTATCGGCCTGATAGAGCGAAAAGCTGTGCTTGCCGTTCTTTTTGACGGTGTAGAGCGACTTGTCCGCGAGCCGGAAGAGCGCTTCATAATCGTCACCGTGCTGCGGCACGAGCACCGCTCCGACCGAGGCGCCGAGCGGAATGCCCATTTCCTCGCCCATGAGCTCTTTGGCCTTGGCTACGAGCTCCGCGTTGATCTGCTTTGTGACGGCGGCAATCGCGTCGGTGGTCTGCATTCCGCTGACAAAGGCGATGAATTCATCGCCGCCGATTCTGCCGATCCGGCTGCCCTCCGGCAAAACGCTGCGGAGAATCGCGGCAAAGCTGATGAGCACATCGTCGCCGGTTTTGTGTCCGTAGAGATCGTTGACAAGCTTAAAGGAATCGAGGTCAATCATCAGCAGCGCACCGATGTCTGAGGCGCAGAGCTCGGACATCGCCCTGGAAGCCGCCGATTTGTTCAGGAAGCCCGTGAGCATATCGGTATCGGCTTCGGTGCGCAGGGTGTGCAGGCGCTTTTCCTTGGAGACGACATTGTGGACACGGCGCAGGAGAATATCCGGATCGAAGGGCTTGCGGATGTAGTCGGACACGCCGGCTTCAAAGCCGTGCTTTTCCGTGTCGGCGGTGTCGTCCGCGGTCAGGAAGATCACGGGGATTTCCGGTATGCCGAGCGCCTTTTCCGTTTCGCGCAGGCGCTTGAGGGTTTCAAATCCGTCCATTTCCGGCATTTTGATGTCCAGCAGAATCAGGTCGGGCATCGCGTTCTGTCTGAGTGCCGAGAGCAGCGCCGTGCCGGAGCTGAGCGCCGTGACCTGCATCCCGTTTTTGCTGAGAATGTGATTTGCAACCTGTAAATTGACTGCATCGTCGTCCGCAACAAAGATGTGAATTGCCATTTGCATCATCCTCCGTTTTTGTACTGTGTGACGGGTAGTTTGACTGTTACCGAGCGAAACAATATACAGCTTTATTATAGCATAATCCGGCAAATGTTTCAATAGAATCGTGAATATTTGTCTGTATTGCACATTCCGGAGCGGCTTTTGCAGTGTATCTTGCGCATTTTCGAGCGCAAAATCTGCGGAACCGGTCTATCATTTTGCAGGACTGTGCTGCGGCGCGGAGGCGTGCGGGAAAACAAAGCCCCGCGGCGCGGTGCCGCGGGGGTGTGTCCGGTTTCGGTTATTCGAGGATCTTGTAGGTTCTGTCCGTCAGGTTAATCATTGCCGAGATGATATACTGATTATTCTCATCATCCTTTAAAATGCCTTTGATGACAGCGAAATCATCTGCGACTGCCGTGAAGCTATCATAGGAGAATGTGAAGCCCTGCGGCGCATTGTAGTCGATCTTGGCGACGGTGATGAGCCTGTTGCTTGCCGGCAGATATTGATACAGGCTCTTGCCGTTCTCTTTCAGCGCCAGCACGGTATGGTTTTTCGTCGCGTAGATGCTGCAGAGGCCGACATCGTTCAGCAGCGTCCGGGTGCTGCCGTCCGCGGTGTCCAGCTCCATGAGGCTGAGGTGGGATGGACCTGTGTCACCGCTGTCGAGGTACAGGACCTTGCCGTCCGGCATCGGCGTGAACCCGGAAGTGCCATACTTCAAGCCGTTCATCCTAACCGTGTAATCCCGTGCATCACCGCTGCCCGGCACCGGGATGCGGCGGATGATATCGGGCGTTTCATGACAGCGCAGTGCATACACCGCGCCGCCGTCCGGATCTGTCTGAATGAAGATCGGGTTCAGAACCGGCCTGCTGTTATTCTCGCTCTGCGGAACGGCCACACGCTCAGACAGACCGCTCGATGCGTGGAACCACCAGCAGTACTGCTCGGTGGAAGCGGGCTGCCACCACGAATCCCGCGGCTGATAATCCGGATCCCAGGGCTCTGCGACTGCGGTGACGAAGTACCAGCCGTCGCCTGCGGGCGTGATGCTCGTGAAGCGGAAGTCTGCCTTTGCAGATTCTTCCGGACGGAACATCTCTCTGCCGTCGGCGATGCGGATCAGAGCGCCGTTCTCGCCGGTTGTGTAGAGATAGGTTCCGTCGTCGATCGTAAGATTGTCCAGTTCCGGCAAGCTCAGTTCACCGTCTTTCATGCAGTAGTTGACGCCCGGATAGCCGAAAAGATTGTGCGCGTAGTGTTCGTCGGATACGGGGGCGGTGCTTTCGGTTGTCAGCTCGGTGGTCACAGCGGTCGTGTCCGTCGCGGCAGATGTTGAACAGGTCGTTGCCGCAGTAGTCTGCGTGACGGTGGCCGTAGTGTCGGAATTGGCAATTCTGCCGGGATTTTCGCCCTTGAGATGCCCGATCAGGACTCCGCCGCCGATGACGACTGCGATGGCTGCCGCCGCAGCAAAGCCTGTGCCGATATATCTTGTAATGCTTGTTTTCATCGTTTTCATTTCCCTTTCTTCCCGCTGCATACCGAAGCCGTCCGGGAGTTTATGGGCGTTTCGGAGGCTGTGCGGCATGGCTTCCGCGATGTACGCCTCTGAGATTTGCTCTGTGATGCTGAACAGATGATTCAGTGTCTCCTGTTTCACAGTAACCCCTCCTTTTCGAGATAGTTCCGCAGCTTTTTGCGCAGGCGCACGAGCGTGACGGTGACTGTGCTTTTCGGAATCCGCAGGTCTGCAGCGATCTGATCCACGGGCATGAGAAACCAGTAGCGCTGGACGAAGATTTTGCGCTGTTTCTCCGGCAGGGTGCCGAGAAACCGGTTCAGCCCGCTGCCGAGTGCGCGGCAGTCCACTTCCTGTTCTACATTATCCGGGGCTTCCGGCAGGACGACCAGCTCCTCCAGCGGGAGATGCTCTTCAGTCCCGCCGCGGCGCAGTGCGCGGTTGGAAACATAGCGGTTTTTTGCGAGATTTCTCGCCGCCGCCGCCGCATACGCCCCGATGTTTTCAGGCTGTGCGGGCGGAATGGCGTTCCAGAGCCTGATGAGCATATCGTTAACACATTCCTCCGCGTCCTCGCGGCTTCCAAGAATGTTGAATGCAATGCTGTAACAGTATCCGCTGTATTGTTCCTGTACCGCGGTCAGACCTTTTTCGTCCCGTCGATTCAACAGTTCCAGAATTGCCTGATCGGTCATGTCAGCAGCCTCCTTTTTGATTTCGTCTGAAGCGCTTCACTATGAAAGACAGAAGCGGCAGTGTCCGGGCTACATCTTTTTCAAAAAAATTTTTATGCGGCCCTGTTTTGTTTATGATAACACAGAAAAGAGGATTATGTCAATCGCAGAAAAGGGCAGCCCGCGAACGGACTGCCCGATTGATCTATGAGAATTCTGTGCGAAGGATTTTTATGCGGTTTCATCATGGTGACAGTTTCTTTTTCATCCGCCTTTTTATGTTATCCGGTTCAGAAATCTTTTTTTACGCGCGGAAGGGGCGCGGCGGCCTTGTCGGAGATGACTCTGACCTCGACAGAGCCGCTCGCTGTTTCATCATAGAATGTGATCGTGTAGATACCGGGCTTTGTGTTGTCAAATGCGGATGTATCCAGCGTCATCCGGCCGGATTTGATCCGCTCTCCGAGCGTTTCTTCTCCGAAGGCGTCCCAGTAGACTTGGATATAACCGCCCATACCGTCCGGCTCATAAAATGCGCCGCCGCCGTAGAGCGGAGCATTCAGCAGTCCTTCGATGTCCAGCTCCTCGCCGATGCAGTAGGTGTCCTTCCAGGTGTCGTTTTCGAGCCAGTACCCGCCCCAGGAGTCCGTGGTGCAGGTTTCCCAGCCATCGTCGTATTCGGTGAGCTGTGTGCCTTCCGTCGGTTCGTCGGGGATGACCGTGACCTGGAAGCTGCCCGATGCGATTTTCATGTCGGTGTTGTTTTCGTACAAATGCAGATAGATTGTGTAGGTGCCGGGCTTTGTGCTGTCAAATTCCGAGCTGTCCACCTTGATATTTTTGTCGTAGTCCGGCGCCTGTCCCAGGATCTGCGGCGGGAAAATGTCCCAGTATTCATAACGGTCCGATGTGCTGATGACGCCGTTTCCGATGAATACCAGATTGCTGAGATCCAGTGCTTCTCCGACGCGGTAGATGGTCTTCGGCGCGGGAACACGGAACTGGTCCATGCTTTCCTCATCGGTCATATCGAGGTTGTAGATTTCCAGCGATCCATAGCTTCCCTCATTCGTCATATCCGTGCAGCAATTGTTCGTACCGCCGTATTCTTCGGTGGAATCCCACGAGATGGTCGTGACCGTGGTTGTGGTTGTGGTGCTCACGACCGTTGTGATGTCCTCTGCCTCAATGCGGTTGCCTTCTGAATCATAGATGCAGATCAGGAACATCCGCTCGCTGCTGGTGAGACCTTTGAGCAGCAGCATCAGATCTTTGGCGTTCACATGATTGTCAGAGTTGGCGTCAGCCATCAGCTTGCTCTCCGGAGACAGCGAAATGTCGTCATCCTCGGCGATGTAGCGCGCAAGCAGGATTGCGTCCGCGATCTCCAATTTGCCGTTTCCGTTGATATCGCCGTTTCTGTGCGTATCAAAATAAAGCTCGCAGTCATAATAGGCGGTTGTCCGGTCCTCGCAGCAGTGGCCGGTTACATCATCAGTAGTCGTTTCGTACACTTCGTTGATGACTTTGACCTCGACGGAACCGATTCCGTCCGCATCATAGAATGTGATCGTGTAGGTGCCGGGCTTTGTGTTGTCAAATTTCGAGGTGTCAAGCTGCATGGAACCTGCTTCGATCCGCTCACCGAGCGTGTTTTCACCGAAGGCATCCCATTCGCCGATGAGATTCCCGACCTCGTCTAAAACATCGCCGGCACCGTAGAGACGTGCCTCCAGAAGGCCGCTGAGATCCAGCGGTTCTCCGATGCGGTAGGTGTTTTTCCATGTAACTGCGTTGAGGTCGAGCCAGTAGGAGCCCTCACCGATTGCGGAACCGGACTGCGCGATTGCTGCGGCGCCGGCGTTGTCTGCCGCATTTGCGGCAAGCGGGAACGCAGTCAGCGCGGACAGAGCAGCCGTCAGCATGACGATTTTTCTGATGTTCATTTTCATCATAACATCTCCTTTTTGAAAGTATTATGTTAGAGGTTTCATTGTTTGTTCGGAATTCATCCGATCTATTCAGTACCGTTGGAAATCGGCTGAAAGGTGACAGCACTTCCGAAAGATCGTCAGGCTGCACAAAGAATCCGGTCTGCTTTTGTGCAGGATTTCTGTTTTGATTGTCTGCGCTGTGACATTCGTGTGAAAAAAGTGAAAACTGTCCGAAAGTTAGCACTCAGCTATTGACATTGCTAAACGTTTGTGCTATCATAGTGTCAGAACAAAGGAACAGGGCGGGTTCCTCAGGAGCCCCAACACCGTCCCGATGCTCACGGAAGTTGAAACATCATTGAGTTGAAGGAGGACTGACCTATGTTATTCCCTAGCATTTTCAGAGAAAATCTGTTTGACGACTGGACCGATCTGCCGATGTTCGGCGGCTTCCCGGAGATTGACCGGAAGCTGTACGGCAAGCACGCGGCTCATGTCATGAAGACGGATGTCCGCGAGGCAGACGGCAGCTACGAAATCCTGATTGATCTGCCGGGCTTCAAAAAGGACCAGATCGGTCTGGAGCTGGAGAACGGCACGCTGACCGTCAGTGCAGCCAAGGGCCTGGACAAGGACGAAAACGACAGCAGCGGCAAGCTGATCCGGCAGGAGCGCTACGCAGGCGCGATGCAGCGGAGCTTCTTTGTCGGCGAGCAGGTGACGGAGGCCGACATCCACGCAAAGTTTGAGGACGGCGTCCTCAAAGTGACCGTGCCGAAGCAGGAGGCCAAAAAGCTGCCGGAGCGCAAGCTCATTGCAATCGAAGGATAAGCTCAAGAACGAGGGCGCACAGCTTGATTTCAGGCTGTGCGCCCTGTTATTTTACACTTCCTCCCAAACCCGGCCGTCCCAGTATGCGTCGAGATCATCTTTGTCTCCGATCACCGTGACACAGATGTATCCGGTTGCCATGCCTTTGCGGTAGTTCAGCCGAACCGTATAATTGCCGGGGCAATCGCTGTCAAAGTCTGAGAACGCAACAAGGAGTCCCATGTCCATCAGGTCGGCAGCCGTATAATCCAGCGGTATGTATTCATCGTTTCTGACCAGATACACCCACATATCTTCGTAATGCAGCTCCTCATGCAGTGCATACTCGGTCTGATATCCGTCCACCTCCAGCATCCAGCCGCGGCCGGTGATTTCCAGCGGATCAAATTCTGTGAGTTCGGTCGTTTTGCTGGTCGAGGCTGTTTTGCTGGTCGAGGTTGTTTTGCTGGTCGAGGTCGTTTTGCCGGTCGCGGTTGTTGTTTCGTCCGGCAGGAGCGTCGTGACGGTCTTTGCGACAGTCGTGGTATCCTCACTGCCGGAGAACGCATCCTCCGGCGGGAGACAGGCGAGCACACGCAGAATGGCGGTCAGATCCGTCATCGTGAGGAATCCGTCGCTGTTCATGTCCGCATTGAGGAGCCCCTCCCTTTTGACGGAGACATCGTCCTCTGCCAGAAAACGGCTGAGCAGAATGGCGTCGGCAATTTCGGTGCTGCCGTTGCAGTCCGTATCTCCTGCGAGCGGCAAATAGATCGGCGGTGCGCTCTCGCCGATGCCGTACCAGATTTCGCTGCCGTCGTCCGGTCCGATCGAGAATATGGGTTCCGACATACCGGTGTCATTCGCTGCACGGACGGTCAGAGCCGGAACAAACATCAGCACTGTCAGCCCGGCGGCCAGGAGTGGTTTCGGCTTCATAAATCTTCACTCCTTTTCCTGAAAGGTCTTCAAAAATAAACGGGCGGCGAAAACAGGATGAAAAAAGCGCACAAACCGGCAGTCGGTGTTGTGCGCTTTCATTTGTGATTCATTGTGATAGTGTGTCAGATATCAATATTGCCTGTACTGTCTGCGTTGAAGAACTGATTACTGGTTTCGGTGTAGTAATCGTTCTCTTCGAGGGAGGAGAAATCCTCGTCCTCCGGATCGGGCAGACGCGCACCGCAGACACCGCAGAAGATATTCTTCTCGCTGTTCTCTGCGTCGCATTTCGGGCACATTTTGTAGCCGCGCAGCGTATTCAGTTCAAACTTCATTTTCTTGATGCGGCGGCGGCGGGCGTCGATGTCGTCGCACAGTGCACGGAACACCGCCGGATCCTCATCCGGATTCTTGTAGTACCGCTTGCCGAGATCTGCGAAAATTTCGACAATGCGCTCTTCCTCATAGAGGATCTTACGCTTTAAGTTCTGCACCTCGGAGATGCTTCCGACCTTTTCGCTGACACCTCTGCCTGCATCCGTCAGTTTTCCAAAGATACCCATACCATACACTCCATCCGGCAGGTGCGCATTGTCCTGCCTATGTCTTTTTCTGAACTGAAACGCAGCCGCCGCACGGGAGATCGCGGCTGCATTCTGTCTCTGTTAACATTATACACGCTTTTGCGGGAATTGTCAAGCATCCGGCAAAAATATTGCTCTGTGCCGCAGAAGCGGTCAGATGTCGTATGCCTCCTCCGCGGTCAGCACCTCGATATTTCCGGCCTTGAGCGCTGCGAGCGCCGCCTTTGCGTCATCGACGCGGAAGATCGTGTCGGCTTCACCGGGCTTGCGGTTGACAAAGGCGTACATATACTCGACATTGATGTTTGCCGCGTCGAGCAGCTCCAGAACGGTTGCGACGCCGCCGGGGATATCCGGCACCTTGACGCCGACGACCTTTGTGACCTTGAAGGTCCAGCCGTGCGCGGTGAGGAGCTGTTCGGTCTCCGCCGGCTTGTTGACGATGATGCGGAGAATGCCGAAATCGCGGGTATCCGCAAGGCTCAGCGAGCGCAGGTCGATTCCCGCGTCCGCGATGAGTCTGGTCAGCTCGGCCATTTTGCCCTGCCGGTTTTCGACAAAGATTGAAAACTGCTTGATCGTATCCATAGGAAAGACCTCCTTT
>JAILIG010000054.1 GCA_024695445.1 Oscillospiraceae bacterium | reverse complement strand
CCCTGATGCTTTGCGCAAGCCGCACCTCAAACGGGGTGCGGCTTTTCTTTGCCCAAAAATTTTTTTGAAACAGGTGTAATGTTTTCCGGTATTTCCTGTCTGAATAGATAAGAAGCGAATATTCGCCCTTCTGCACAAAGCGAAACCGTTTTTTTGTTGATTTTACGAATTGAAACGGGGATGCGGGTGTGCTATACTGAAAGGAGAAGCGGTTGCTTTTCGACCGCACCAATCCAACGGTTCAGAAAGGAGAATTCCTATGAAAAAATGTTTATCCCTTTGCTGTGCATTCGGTATTCTGCTTTCTTCCGGAATGCCGGTTCAGGCGGCCGCAGAGGCAGAATCGCCCGTACAATATGACATTTCGGCCTATGTCGAAGAGCATTTCTGCCGCAGCGACGGCGCTGCCGTGCATTTCCTTGACCCGACCGAGCAGGCATTCTGCGAGAGAATCGCAGGCTGGGAAAATGTGACGCTTGACGAGTGCATCCTGCTCCGCACACCCCACGGCGGGATGCAGGTTCTAACGCCGACAAAGCCCTATTGGGTGCAGCTCGTTCAGGAATATCCGTGGCGCTTTTACACCAGCGGAGATAAGCTGCCCGATGCGGACAAGGTGCTGGAACAGTGGAAGGAAATGCTCCGTGCTGCAAATTATCCGGAAAAATCACTGGATCTGCTCGGATGTAAAATCACCCCGGCAGAGGAAGGGTATGATATCGCCTGTGCTCCGTATGTATACGGTGATGCCAACCTTACGGACTGCCTGAAGCGGTTTCCGGAGGTCGCGTGCATAGATGTTCAGTGCGCCTACCGGACGGATGACCGTGTAAATCACATCACCGATTACCATGGCTTTCTGTTTCAGTGTGACCGCACGCCTGTACCGGCGGATTTCCCGGACTTCGATGTGCTCGATATCCGGCAGAATGCATGGGACGGCAGCTGGACCGTGTGCATGAACGGCTGGAATTATGCAGACTATTTCGCCGCTGTGCCGGAGATGCTGCAAAACCCGATCGTGCATGATCTGCAGTTCTTTGCGGCTACAACGATGATGCTCGACGACAATGAAGACGCACAGATGCTGATGCCGGAGCGGACGGTTCTCTATCAGAAAGGCGATGTGGACGGCGACGGAAGCGTCAATGCCGCCCAAAGCCTCACCGAAATCATCCGGTCAATCGAAGAAGACAGACGGTGTGAAATCATCCCGACGGACACTCCAACCTCTGACTGCATTTCATATGCAGTGCAAAACTACACCTACGAAGGCGTTGCCGTCACCTGCGCAGACATCGAAGCGCTGAAGCAGAACGGACTGAACGGCATTCCGATCGAATGGTCGGACGGATTCTGGTCAGGCTACTGGCACCCCTCTGAAACGAAATTCCTGCTGCAGCCGATCGAAGGGCTTTCAAAGGAATTTGGTTTCTACGCAAAATACGAACCGTCAGACGGGGAAGAGTTACCGGACGACGGCAAGGAAAACAGCTTCCCGCTTCCGGCGGAATGCACCGGACTTGACGAGCCTGTCTATGTGCTGTATGCGCCGAAAGCGGACGCCGGCCGTCTGGAAGCCGCGCTTGCCGCTGACAGCAGCGTCACGGTGCTGGGCGCGCTGTTCTGCGGCATTCTCGACCCGATGGAGTATACAGGGGCAGACTTCAGTGTCATACTGGATGAAAGTGCAGGAGTGACAGATCAGTTCTTCCGTATGTACGGTTTTGAGCTGAAGGAAACCGGCGAAGCCAACCGTTATGCGCTCTCGGAGCTTGAATCCTCCCCGCATTCGTTTGAAGAAACACTTGCCCTTTACAATTTGTTTTCCGAAGTCGAAGGCGTTGAGAAAGTTGAATGGTACGGAACCTGCATTGATATTATGCCGTTCCGTGCGGCCGCGACCACCACAAAGATTGTACCGTTCACAGCAACAGCACTGATGGGCGACCTTGACGGCGACGGCGAAATCACAGCCTATGACGCCTCGCTCGCGCTGACCGGCTTCAATGAGGCAACTGTCCTCGGTCTGGAACCTGGTGACCGCACGCTGACCCCCGCACAGGAAGCCCTTGCTGATGTGGACGGCGACGGCGCGCTGACCGCCTACGACGCGACCTGCATTCTCACCTACTTCACGCTCAAATCCAACGCCGGCTTTGACGACCTTACATGGGCGGATGTTCTGCCGAATCCCTGATGCTTTGCGCAAGCCGCACCTCAAACGGGGTGCGGCTTTTCTTTGCCCAAAAAATATTTGAAACAGGTGTAATGTTTTCCGGTATTTCCTGTCTGTATAGGAAAAGGGCGCATTTTCGCCCTTCTGCACAAAGCGAAACCGTTTTTCTGTTTATTTTACGAATTGAAACGGGGATGCGGATGTGCTATACTATACTTGAGGAAGTGTGAAAGGGGGAGATTTCCGATGCGCTGACTCCGGTTCCGAATCTCACAGAACGAAACGGCTTTTTCAAAACAGAAAGGACAGATTGATATGAAGAAAAAGATATTTGCCGTGCTGAGTGCGGCAATCATGGCTGTGACGGCAGCCGCTTCGGTGCCGTGCCTTCCGGCGGCAGCCGATGAGGAGGAAAAAATGCTGATTCCGGTGGACTTTTCCGTGTACGGAACAGGATGTCTGGATGATGAGGAGGCAGATGCGGAACGGGAAA
>JAILIG010000189.1 GCA_024695445.1 Oscillospiraceae bacterium | reverse complement strand
CCGTTACAGTGATTTCCGTGTCGGAAGCATCGGCGGAGCCGATGTCAGAAACGGTAAAATCTGCATGGACGGTGTCACCGGAGGGGGTGAAGGAGAGTGTGCCGGTAAAGTCGCCGGCACTTTCCGTAACCGTGAATTCTGTGGAATCGACGGAAAGCACAGTTTCATCCTGCATGACTGCTGCTTCCGCGACATATTTTCCGGGCAGCAGCGTGCCGCCCTTAATCGCGTCTGCATAATCCAGCATTCCCTGCGGATTTACGGAAGCGATTTCTCTTTTGAAAACAGCACTTTCCGTACCGCTATGACTGCGCACGGTGATGTTTAATGTCAGGTCATTTTCCACGAGATTCGTGCTTTGATTCATGACCCTTGTGCTGAGGTTGACCGGCTCCGAAGAGGTATATGTTTTCTTGTTGCTCGTGATGAAATCCGTGATGCTCTCCTCGCCGGAAACCTTGAATACGGTTTCGCTTTCCGCAAGGACTTCGCCGTCCTTCTCCCATGTGAGAACCGCTTTGTATCTGCCGTAAACGGCATCGGGGACCTTCCACTCCGCCGCCTGGTTTACGGACTCAGAAGCTGTCAGCTGCTGCGCCGGCATTTCACGGAGTGTTTCTGTCGGATTATCAAATTCGTCCACAATCCGGAGCTGACCGTCCGCGACCATTCCGAACGGTGCGACTGTCGTGTCGGAATCGACGGAGACGGTTTCACCGGGCAAATACTGCTTTTTGTCCGTTCGGACAGATGCTTTGAGATTCAGCACAGATGCCTCTGCAATGAATTCTTCACTGATGTTATTTGCCTTGTCGATTGCAAAAATGTGGATATATCTGCCATCATCATAGCTCTCCGGCCGGATTTTCAGCACAGCCGCGCCGGACGCATTTGCGGGCTGAAGATTCAGCACCTTGTCACCGGTTTCATTAAACTTCACAAGCTCCTGCGCACACTTGTCGGAGTCGCTGAAGCACGCGACGAAGCCGGCAAGTCCGCTCTTGACCTCTTTTGAGATAATGTTAGAGGACTTCGTATCGTCATCACCGCTTGCGGGGTTTGCAAGGATGACATATTCGTAAGTGGTGCCGTTGTCCTTTGAGCTTGCCTTGATTTCATATGAGCCGTCAGACAGCGCTGTGACCGCAGCATCCGGCCGGTCCGGCGCTGCCGTATCATAGAACGAGCTGTCCTTTGCCGTTGTCAGGCGGGAAATCTGATACAGATAGAACAGCGTGTTGGCAAGCACCTTGCGCTCGTCGTTGGTTGCCTGACCGTTGCTGTGTCCGGTCTGAATCATACCGAGGTTGTTGTTCGTGACCAGATAGAAATTGGAATGTGCGCCGGTTTCTTCATCATAATACTGCGTTGCATTGAGCGTCATCCATTCCGTTCCCTTCAGCGTGCCGCCGACAAACTGACCGTAGGAGTGGCAGGCGGGAACCTCCAGCGTACCTCTGAGTACCCACGGATAATTCGTCATCGTGCCGATCTTGACAACGGAAACGGAGGTTGTTGCCGTATATCTTGTATCCAGCTTTGCAATGATGCCGAGCTGATCGGCAAACCGCGTGAAATTGACCAGATTGAAGTTCGGGCAGATGGTATCGTGTCCGAACAGAACGCCACGGCCGTCATCCACAAATGCCTGTACAACTTCATATGCCGCATCACTCAGATCATAGTGACCGTTGCAGTCATAGGAGCCGAAGAACAGCACATCGTATTTCCAGCTGCCGTCCTGATTCTTCATGACCTCTTGCGGGTTCGGGTTGAAGTCGCGGAAATGCACCGAATCAATCTCAAAAATGCCCATGCCGGCAGTCAGGCCGGTATCGCCGATCGGAGAATTCATCCATTCTGCAAGATATGCGCTTGCCGGATACACATTCAGAATGCGGATGTGCTCCTCCTCATTCCAGATGGAGCGGGGCTCCCACTGCCCACCCTGCACGCGGCGGTTTAGCTGATATACATAGGATTTGTATTCGTTGCTGATATCGTTCCAGCGCAGATTGACATTGCCCTTTGCCTCATCAGTCTCTGCGTAGAGAATCAGGTCCTGCACCGGCTTTTCGATGATGCTGACCGTGCGGGACGCGCTGTAGATTTCCGTCCCATCCGCATCGGACAGCACGGCCGTCACTTCGATTTCGCCGACAGTGTCCGCAACAAAGGACAGAAGGCTCTCGGATTCATACTTCGGGACGTCGAGCAGCCGGTTTGCCGCACTGAGGTCGATCGGCTCCAGGGTAACATCCGCCGAGTTTTCCTGAAGCACCTCGTCGCCGGATACTGCTCTGAGCGTCAGTTTTCCTGTGAACGGTGCGACGGAATCGTAAATGATGTCTGCCTTGCAGGAGATGTCATTTTTTTGTCCAGCATACACAACCGTATCGCTGAGAATCGGGCTCATCCACTGTACAGTCAGCTGCGGATCCGGTGCATCCGGATCGGTCTGCTTCAGTTCCGGACAGGCCACGACGGTGAATTTTCTGCTGTCACTGAACACCGTTTTCTCCTGATATATGCAGTCTGCGCAGAATTCAAACACGCCGGGGGCATCGGTGTTGATCGCCTCGTCAAAGAGTGTGATTTCCGCAGAATTTTTCTCCGTGCTGAGCTTTACACTGCCGGTCATCTCTTTGACCGTTTTACCGTCCTTCCGGATCTCCGCACGGATCTCCACACTCTGATCTGTATTGGTCGAATACAGAACATTTCCGGTTGCTTTGACTTTTGTCGGGACGCCTGTCAGCGTGTAGTAATTGTCAAGGTCCACGGTGAAGGCATTGACGGAGGATGCGCTAACCGGCGTTTGCTTTTGCAATGTCATCGTCAGTACCTCGCTGCGGATGAGTTTTTCGCCGTTCAGCAGATCGACCGTCACGATAATGCCATGGTCTTCCGCTTCAATCAGCCGGAACGAACCGGTTTCGACGGTGATGCTGTCTTCGCCTTCCGGAATCGTGACCTTTGTACTGTTTTCATACACAATGGAACTGCCGTTTTTGACGGTGAGCTTCACTGTATAATCGCCGGAACAGTTTGACTGATATGCAATCAGCGTTCTGGCCGTCAGGGCTTCGGGCTCGCCCGTGGTGACAGTGTTCCCGCTGAGATCAGTGCGGAATGCCGTGAGAGTCATGTATTTTCCGGCGTTGATGGCACGCACAAGCTGGATTGCAAGTGCCGTAGTTTGGACGCTCCCGGCAAAGCTGCCGTCCGGCTTCTGTGCCTGCTTCAGATTACTGATGACACTACCGCAATCAATTTTGCCGTCATATGTATACAGCGCGAGCTGCTGGATGACCGCTTCTTCAATGCTGTCATCCGCATAGCTGTCCGTGAGGTTTTCACGGATGTACTCGGCTGCCTGCTCTGCGGTCAGCTGCGCAGGAGAATCCGCATCCTGTTCGATTGCGGAAAAGCGGCTGAGGTCATAAAGAACCGCTGCCGTCAGAAAAGCATCTGCCGGGGATGCTTCCGTATAGGAAAAGCTGCCGTCAGAACTCGCCTGCGTGCTCAGATAGCGTGCGGCCTTCTTTCCGGCCTCCGTTAGTTCGCCGCCGCCGCAGTCGTTGACGGCTGACAGGAAGAGTCGTGTATCCGGCACATCGCTGCGGTAGCCCGCGTTCAGGCCGAAGCCGCCGTCATCATTCTGTGTTTCGAGCACATCGGCGAGATACGCCGGATTTCCTGATGCGGCCGCGATCCGTGCGGAAATATCCGTATTGCCGGCTTTGAGATTCTGACCAAGCCAGGCATACTGTCCTGAGAGGTCATATCCGCCCTCCTGCCGGAACACACGCATTGCATCGGCAGTATCATTTACCGTTGTGCTGTTTCCGACACTTCCGTCGCTGTTGATGCTGTTTTCCAGATAAGTCACAGCCTGCTTCAGGATCTGATTGCTTTCTGCTTCTGAAACAGAATCTGCCACGGCAGACATCCCGATCCGGGTACCTGCAGCGAAATTACCTGTCAGCATCGCCCCCCAAAAGACCGCAAGTGCCTTTTTGAACGGGAAAGCATTTTTTCGCTGTTTCATATGCCGATTCCTTGATACAATAAAGTATCCTTCTCCTTACTTTTAGATTTGCCGGCCGGCGCGCCGTCATATGCGAGACCGTCCGACAGTATCAGTTTACCATACAAAATGTAATCTGTCAATATGAATTTACACATTGTATGGCAGAAGTCGGAAACGGGTATCCTTTACATACAAAGCTGCATCATTATGAAGCTTCTGATGCAGCGGAACAAGCAGCCAGGCTTGTGCCGCACGACGGTAAGCCGGTTGCGTTTTCAGGTCGGATAAGGTATTATTTCAAGGATGATGTTAGATTGTGCAGGAAAAAACTGTCATTCCTTGCAAATTGTTCGTAGATTCGCAGTTTCTGCGACGAGCAGACTGCATATAAGGAAAAAACACCAAATAGTTTAGCAGTTTTTGAGGAGGAAACTATGACACGAGATAATCCGCTTGGAAATGTATGCAGTCCTTCAGAACTTGATAAGTATCGCCGATTTGGAATTGTCAAGAAATGTGCAGTCGAGAACTGGTGAGATATAGAGCTTTTCGTCTGCGCACTGGACTTCAGTGATATCAGTCAGGAGCTTTTTCACGGTGCAGCTGCAGTGAAGTCTCTCTTCTTGCGTTCCCGAGGAATTGCTCCGCTATTAGTTGTTTGAGGAGTATACCCTGCAGACCTATAATTATATACAGTATGCAGTTTCGACAGATGGTAATTGTATCGACATCGATGCTGTTGTTTGCCTGCATTCCTGATAATGATCTGGGCAATATTGCCGGAAAGACACTGGCCAAAATGGTTGTTGAGAGGGTAAAGGATTATCCGGAGCCAAAACCTGAATATATGCGGATTCCTGAAACATTCGGTCTAATGAATATTTCCTAGCACGCCCCTCGCAGGGGTCTGCTCTGTTTGCGGTTTCAAAGTGTGATTATAACCGTTTGCAATAATTGCGCATTCAAGTATTAGAAATTGCGGAAATCTATTGACACCCCATTCTTTCAGTGATATAATAATATTGCTGTTTTTTCAAACACAGATCATCTAACACATTATTTCAGGAGGTATCTATCAATGAACAAACATCTAAAGAATTGGGCAGCGGCCGGCTTAATGGCGCTGTTCATGGGAACGGCTGCAGCCGTTCCGCAGGTCATCCTGCCGAAGGCCGCAATTACGGCTTCGGCTGCCGACACGATCAAAGATTACAAAATCGGCAAACTGATTTACACAGTCAATGAGACCAAAGGAACTGCAACTGTCAAGGGACTGAACCGGGAATATTCGAGCAATGGCATCATTGAAGCCGTTGAGATCCCGGCGACCGTAACCTACAAGTCCGGTAAATCAGCGAATGTTACACAGATC
The DNA here is from genome assembly GCA_024695445.1 of Oscillospiraceae bacterium. Lineage (GTDB taxonomy): Bacteria > Bacillota > Clostridia > Oscillospirales > Ruminococcaceae > Firm-04. The sequence goes on along the minus strand of JAILIG010000189.1, from coordinate 9,191 downwards.
GGCGAAAGCGCATTTGCTTCTGACCGTTATCTGAGGACAGTCACCTTTGCTTCCGGATCCAAGGTAACCACAATCGGCAAGGAAGCATTTTCCAGCTTGTTTTTTTCTTCGATTGCGCTTCCGAATACTGTAAAAACAATTGGTGCCGGTGCATTTTCAGGTTGTTCCAACCTTACGACGGTGAATCTTTCGACTGCACTGACTGCGATTCAGGATTCCGCTTTTTCGACTTGCAAAAAGCTGGAAAAAATAACAATTCCGGCGACTGTTAAATCAATCGGCTCAAAGGCGTTTTTCGACAATATCGCCATGACCAGTGTATCATTCGAATCCGGCTCCGTGATTACGAAAATTGGAGATAAAGCGTTCCAGTACTGTGAAAAGCTCCCTTTAGTGACGATTCCCGCAACCGTGACTTCAATCGGCGACTTTGCATTTGGGGGATGCAAGGTTCTGGAATCGCTTTCGTTTGATACTGGTTCCAAGCTGAAAACCATCGGAGAGCGTGCGTTTGAAAATGCGCAGTTTGCCAGTGTAACTCTGCCAGCGACAGTAACTTCGGTCGGAGCTTATGCATTCTACAGCTGTGATATGCTCAAAACGCTCAAGTTTGCTTCCGGTTCCAAACTGTCCTCCATCGGCAATTATGCTTTTGCTGAGTGCCCTGTGCTGTCCGGTGTGACCTTCCCGTCCGCTCTCAAAACAATCGGCGAATATGCTTTTCATAAGTGCAAAGCAATCAAAACCGTTACTGTTCCTGCTTCAGTCACAACGATCGGCACTTACGCATTTGCATCGATGGATGTTCTGAAATCTGTTACCATCGGAAAAGGTGTCACAGCCATTGGTTCCAACGCGTTTTGCTGTGACAAAAAACTGACCGCGATTAATGTGAACACCGCGAACACAACTTATGCTTCTAAAGACGGTGTGCTTTTCACCAAGGATTACAAAACGCTGATTCTGTACCCGTCTGCGAAAACGGCTGGAAGCTTTACCGCACCTGCGGAGACCAAGCGGATAGAACAACGCGCGTTTTCCGATGTGTCCAGTCTGACGGCACTTGATTTCTCGGCAACTTCCGGAATGGAAATTGCAAGCAACAACTTTAATTCAGGATGCAGCGCCATTACCGCTCTGACGATTCCGAAAGCAGAAAACAAATCCTCCAACGGTGCAAATGTGCTGAAAAAGTATGGCAATCTGTTCATGAACGCATCTTTGACCACACTGAACGGCAGTCCTGTCGTGAACAATCTGAATAACAACACAAAGAAACCGACCTTCCACAGCACGATACGGAATGCAATGTTTGATGTATTTGAGAACTATGATAAGACATATTTTATGAACAGATATGTTGATGCCTACGCGAAATTCGCAGTCAATGACGCATACAGCAAATACGGAAAACTGATTGATTCCAGAGCAAATATCGAGAATCTGTCTCAGGTTGAAAAAGCCTACGCAATTTACAAATGGGTTCGCAACCAAGCTGAATATGATCACGAAGAATTTGCGTATATTACAGACGAAAACGGTCAGACAACAATCCGGCAGAAGAATAATCCTAAAAACCATTGTAACGCCTCTGTTTTCCTGCATAAAAAAAGCGACGGGAAATACTACACTGTGTGTGACGGTTACGCCCGTGCATACAGTCTGGTCATGAACGCAGCAGGACTGGAGTGCCATTATGTTTCCTCTGGTTCGTATACAAAGTACGGGAAAAATATTTCCCATGCATTTAACTGTGTGAAGATCGGCTCAGAATATTATATTGCAGATCCGACCAGCGGTGCTGCCCACTACTTTTTGATCAGTGCGCAGAGATATCGCAAAGAACAGGGAACTTTCTCTGAAACGAATAAGTGGTATTTCGAGAAAATATCTGACAACTGCAAACCGGTTCCGACTGAAAAACCCGGTACTCTGTGCAAATACACCTTCGCCGATATGGATTCAGATACATATCTCGGAAGAACGGACTTTGCACCGCTTCAGATGTATCTTGTCAAACGGATCAGCTTAACGGCTGTACAGAAAAAACTGGCAGATGTCAACACAGACGGTTCTATCAATTATCTGGATGCCGAACTGATGGTGAAATATCTGAAGGCCAAAGGAACGGACGTCTGTTACAGAATGGGCGATATCAATATGGACGGTCATTTTACAAAGGCAGATGTGGATAAACTTCAAAAATATTTGCTGACAACCGGCACTTTGAACGAAGAACAGGCAGTTCTTGCAGATATGAATAATGACGGCAAGCTGAATGCGACCGACCTGTCTCGGCTGAAGTCGCTTTTGCTGTATAAACTCGGTGATGTCAACCGTGACGGTAAAGTGAATAAAACGGATAAAACCCTGATTCTGAAACATCTGGCCAATATCGCAACGCTTTCCGATGATGCGCTTTGGTACGCAGATTATAACGGCGACGGCTCTATTGATGTCGCTGATGCAGTCAGACTCGCAGTTGACTACAATATTCCCGACTGATGATATTTGATGTGCCGGGCGAAAAGCCTGACCTGACAATCGGGACCGATCTGACGGTCATAGATGTGGACGAAGACTGAATTGAAACAGAGCTGCCTTGTGCGGCTCTGTTTTTTCTTGTGCTTCAATGCAGGACGCAGTACCGTACATTTCCACAAGCACATCACAGCATCAGAAGCACTGCCATAGCTATCAGTTATGTTCATTTACTATACCCACAATACTATATGATATATCACGACCTGTGAAAAATATCAATAGCGGCATATTAATTCTGTGCTTGCCGACAGAGAAAGCCCCGCAGTTTCAAACGAACTGCCGGGCTGATCTGCTGGTTTTTCTTTACATGATGGAAATTAAGAGATATTATAGTCTTTGCACATCAGAACGACATCAGACATATTGATGACGCCGTCTCCGTTGTAATCCGCGTACCAGAGCACGGTTGAAGCAAGCTTTTTCGTTTCAACAACGTGCTTCATGATCAGATCCTTGTCTGTGGCATCGACCTTTTTATCACGGTTGACATCGCCGAGTTTATAGTCCAGAAGCGTGTTCATCTTTTTCAGGTCGTCAGCATTTACAACGCCGTCATTGGTGAAATCCGCGAGCTGAAGCTGAATGCTGTTCAGCTTGTTTCCGGAGGTGTTCAGGTGGTTGTAAAGCATCGTGAGATCATTGTTGTTCAGCTTGCCGTCTCGGTTCAGGTCACCCATTCTGTAATAGGACGAGCTGGTCAGACCGCAGTACTTCTGCAGATAGTTTCTCATCTCAATGGCATCCGAATCATTCAGGACACCGTCATTGTTGACATCAGATTTCTGCTTCAGCTCTGCTTTTGTGCCCTGCTTGACAATGAAATACTGCTGCAGTGCACGGTCCTGATTGTTGACCTTACCGTCGTTGTTGATGTCGAAGCGCTTTGTGAACTTCTTTTTCAGAAGAACCAGATCGAACGAATCCAGAACACTGTCATGGTCAAAATCCGCAAGCAGTGCCTGAGTGCTGTTCAGACTGCCGCTGCCAAGGACATACTTCGTCGGCAGGTCAATGTCCGCTGCGTGAAAGGTGTCCTTCCGTTACAGAGGGCAGATGTATACAAAGTATCTCCCGCCCCGCGAACTCGTAAACGGTTACATTCATACGATCATGACATTTCCGTTCGTACCCTGCAAGGTACCTTCCGGAAATGGCTTCCGGCATACCGTCTATAACAGGCAGATGATTGACGCCATTTTTTCGCACCGGCATATCACCTCAGACAATAACACGGCGCTTGCCGTGCTGCGGGACAGGGAACACAGACGCTGGCGAGAATGTCACCGAAAACAACAAGTCTATTTGGAAGTCACCAATTCAATCAAGGCACTCATTGCAGTGGATGTGCTGCGAAGCGACCGTCTTGAGCACGAGCCGCCGGTGGATATGTACTACGATTTTCTGAAAAAGCACCGCCGCTACTGCGCACAGTATTTCCGGAAGATCAGCGGAAAATATCCGGAGTATTTGCAGGCGTTTGAACAAATCATTGCTGAGAATTGAGGTGCCCCAGCTGAAAATCCGGGAACCGTTTAAGTAAACGCCGGAATCCGGTCTTGAGGAATGCTTTCCGGCAATTGCTGACTTATCAGAAATGACGGTTATTTTCCTTTTCGCTGACAGATTCAGAGCTGCGAACAAATGCCATAAGATAAGTGATCGCAGATTGCAGTAAGAGGGAGCCCCGCGTGACTCCCTCTTTTTTGTTGACAAAGCTTCGTATATACAGTATAATGGAATCAGCGAACATCCCCTTAACGCGATGAGTGAGAGGAACTGATATCTATGAAACGATTCTTTGCAGCGATTCTTGCCGGCGTAACGGTGTTGCTCTCCGTGCCGCATCAGGCGATGATGCAAGGCCATTCTGCGGATTCCGAACTGATTGTTTATCCGCAGTATGATGAAAGAATCCCAAGGAGCTGTGATTACGGCGTCACGGTTCATCAGGGGAATAAAACCGAAAAACTGACGGTCTATAACAGAAATACAAGCGGAGAACAGATGACGCTGCGCTGCTTTAAGCCTGATTTCAACCGCAGATTCTGTGAGTTTGCTTTTACCGGAGCAGTGCGTGTGGATATTGAGGTCTATCGTGATTTTTCATCCTACAGCATTCTTCCGTCTGCAAAGGAATACCGCAATGAATACCATGACGGTATCATCTCTGTCTGGCTCAATGAAAATGATACCGATTTTATTCTCCGTCTTGATGATGACGATGACAGCATTCTTTCCGTTTTTGCAGATGCTCCGGAGAATTATGAGATCGATAAAAATGACAGTTCTGTTCTGTATATAGATGAGAACTGGTATGATCCGGACGACAGCAGTGCTGTTTATACTGTTCCGAAGAATATTAAAACCGTCTATATTGCACCTGGATCTGTTCTGTACAGCCGCTTATTCGTCAAAACGAAAGATGTGACAGTCTGCGGTCACGGTATCTTGCTTGATCCGTACAGCAATGTGTATGATACATCCATCACATCGGAGGAGAACAGCAAGATGGTTCTGCGCGTGCAGACAAATCATGTTGCCGTCAGGGATATCAAGGTAATTGATGCTCAGAATTTCAATGTTTTCCTGGAAGGCGGTACTGACCACACGGTCGAAAATGTCAAATGCCTCAGTTCAAGGATCACAACTGACGGAATTGCTGTCGGCGCAGGCAATGTTGAAATCCGCAACTGCTTTTTCTATGTCGGAGACAATGCCATTGTATACAGCGGCGGAGCAGGATTTCATCATATCAGTGACTGCATCATCGGCACGACTTGTGCAGCGGTCTTTCCGCAGCATCGCTCACCGTATGAAATTGAGTTCAGAGATATTTTTGTTTTCCGCGCCAATGAAGGCATTGTCAATAACTGGTTTAACGGTGCGCAGATACAGTCGGAAATGAAGCACCTGACATTTGACAATCTGGATTGCAGCGATGTCATAGATACGCCATGGATTTTCAGCGGTAAAAATATGGGCGATGCGGAGAAGTACTACACCTTCCGGAATTGCCGCTTTGCAAATATCCGCGGTGATTCTGTGATTAAGTTATGGGAAAGCACCGCGGGACAGGCCGTGTTCGTAATCAACAGGAAAGAGAATCTGCACTGCTCAAACTATAAAATGGAGTTTCAGAACTGTACGGTTGACGGAAAGCTTATCACATCTCCGTCTGATCTGAACCCCCAACTTACCGAGGGCAACGAGGTCTCATTTCTGATACAGAATGACGGCACGCCTGAAACGCAGTCTTGCGGAAAGCATACGGTCAGTCATGTATACAACAAAAAAGTGTATATCGGTGATTATCTGGTGCCGCTTGAAAACCAGCCTGTAAAAAAGGACGGCGTGTTTTATCTGCCTGAACATGAGATATGTGCTGCATGGGGTATTCCTGTCAACAGGGATACGAGGGGAGAAATCATCAGCGGCATAAAGTATATACCGCTTTCTCAGGCAAGTGTTTTCTACGCAAATGCGATTTATGACAGCCACAGTTCTGCTGTCCTGCTTGCGCCGATTTGTCAAAGCAGCAGGAATCTGCTCACGGAAAAGGAATCCGCTGCAATCTGGAATCCATATTCCTATCCGAATGTGATCCTGTCTCCGTACAATGATCAGGGCGAGGTCGTGCTGCGATGCGATGTCAATCAGGATTCAAATAATCCTGGAATGTTTACGGGCATCACCGATGTGCTGAAACAGAACGGAGCAGGAAAATACACGGTCCGGTTCGAGGCAAAAAGCTATGACGGGAAACAGTATCCCGTTCAGATACGCATTCATAATACGCGGTATGAGGGCTACCAGCTGATTCAGAAAACACCGATGGAAGCCGTCACTGTAAACGGCGAGTGGTCTGTCTGTGAAGCGGAGTTTGATCTGTCTGATTGGGATATGTCCAATGATTCCGTAACGCATCTTCGTATCGGCTCCGATAATACACACGGTTATGATGTTCTGTTTAGAAACATCGAAATGACAAAATCTGTTCCTGAGGTCATCGGAGATATCAATATGGATGGTGCCTGCAATATTGCCGACGCTGTTCTGCTGCAAAAATGGCTGCTAGCTGCACCGGATATCATTCTCCCGAACTGGAAGGCGGGCGATATAAACCATGACACCCGACTCAATGCCATTGACTTGGCGCTGCTGAAAAGGATCCTGATTGCATAATGAAACAAATATAGAAGAAACGGGAGCAAATTGCTCCCGTTTCTGTTTTTCTTTGTGTGTCTCAGTCATAGCCGATCGTGCGCGCAGCTTCAACAACAGCGTGTCCGTATCCATAGTGATTGGTGAAAAACACTGCATCATATGTTGAGCCGCCGGGTGTTGTAACCGGATCATATGCCGCATTTGCTGTAATCGTTCCTATACCAACAGGCTGTCTCACCGTCTCTGCCTGGTGCAACACCTTGACAAGTCATCCAAAATATGCTACAATTAAAATGGATAATTGTATTAAGCTGATAAATGCACGATACAAACCGACCGAAATCAAAGCCGCATGAATACGAAAACGGAGGTATCCACATGAAACACACGCCCAAACGGATTCTGAGCATCCTTGCGGCAGCTTCGCTGTCATGCTGTTCTCTGCCGCAGAGTACACCCCTGTCCCTGCTCCGTCCGGCGCTGACAGCCGCCGCCGGAGAAACCCCAAATCCCGCGTCTGAGTTTGAAACCTCGCAGATCGGAGACGCCACCCAGATCACGGGCTGGAACGGCAGCGGCGATACCGTCGTGATTCCGGACGAGATCGACGGCCTGCCGGTCAATGAGATCCGAAGCAGCGCATTCAAGGACAAATCCCTGCTGACGGAGGTCATCATTCCGGACAGTGTCACGGCAATCGGCAAAAACGCCTTCAACGGCTGTGCGATGCTTTCAAAGCTCACGCTGCCGGAATCCGTCCGCTCGATCGGCGAGGGCGCATTCTGCGGCTGTCTGGAGCTGACGGAGTTCACGATCCCGGAGGGCGTGACGAAGATCGAGTACAACACATTTGCAAAATGCGGCTCTCTGGGATCCGTGACCATTCCGCAGAGCGTGACCTCGATCGGAAAGCGCGCCTTTGACAGCACGGCACTGACCGCAGTGAAGCTGCCGGACGGTCTGACCGAGATCGGCGAGTACGCCTTCGCCGTATGCAGAGGGCTGTGCAGCATCACGATTCCGGACGGTGTCACGGACATCGGAGACAGTGCATTTTCGGATTGCCGCAATCTGAACAGCATCACACTGCCGAAGAATCTGAAGCGCATCGGCATCCGTGCATTTGAATTTTGCGGCTCGCTGAAAAGCGTGACAGTGCCGGACGGTGCAGAGAGGATCGACAGTCTGGCGTTTTCTAATTCCGGCCTGACGGATATCACGGTCCCTGCGAGTGTGACGGAAATCGGCGGCGACGCCTTCCAGGGCTGCGGCAACATTACGATTCACGGCTATACCGGCTCTTATGCGGAGACCTACGCGAGCATCCGGGATGACCGCTCGTTTGTGGCGATTGACGGTGCATCGGGAGAAATCGTCGCCGAAGGCACCTGCGGCGAAAACCTGACATGGACGCTCGACAGCGAGGGCACGCTGACGATTTCCGGCAGCGGAAAAATGGAGGATTATTTATCTTATTTTTATACTCCTTGGCTTGAATACATGAAAGACATTCACAAAGTTGTGATTGAAAAAGGTACAGAAAATATTGGCGATTTTGCATTTGAGACTTGCAGCAATCTGACTGATATTTCGATTCCCGACAGTGTCACGGAAGTCGGCGGGTCTGCTTTCCACAAATGCACCGGTCTGACTGAAATCAAGCTGCCGGACAGTATTCAGGGTGTTATCGGCGGCAGTGCCTTTGCAGAATGCAGCAGCCTGAAAAGTATAGTCATTCCGGACGGTGTAACATCCATTGGGTGGAAGTGTTTTCTAAATTGTACAAGCCTTGAAACAGTCACGATTCCGGACAGTGTAACAAATATCACTGCAGATGCGTTTTCCGGATGCAGCGCTTTGAACGAAGTGATAATCCCAAGCGGTATATGGTACATTCCGGGTGGAACATTCGCAGGTTGCACCAATTTGCAGCGAGTTTCTATTCCGGAGAGCGTGACTGCGATCGGAAAGGAGGCTTTTGAGTACTGCAAAAGCCTGACTGAAATCGCTTTGCCGGAAAGTATGGCGGGAATAGATTCCGGAGCATTTCGGGAGTGTACGAGTCTGAAGAACATCGTGCTTCCGGACGGGCTCGAAGCGATTGCAGGGAGTACCTTCTACGGATGCAGCAGTCTGGCAAGTGTTCAAATACCTGACAGTGTCACAAGCATTGACGGATGTGCATTTGAAGGATGCGAGAGCCTGACTGAAATTACGATTCCTGACGGTGTGGACATGATCAATAATTATACATTCCAACGATGCAGCAGTCTGAAAAGTATTGTAATTCCGGACGGCGTCAAGGGAATTGGCATCAAGGCATTTGCAGAATGTACGGAACTGACAGACATTACGCTCCCGGACAGCATCGAAAGCATCGACGAATCGGCTTTTGATGACTGTCCGAATCTGAAAATCAAAGGCTATGCGGGCTCCTATGCGGAATCTTATGCAAACGAGAACAATATCCCGTTTGTTTCGCT
>JAILIG010000186.1 GCA_024695445.1 Oscillospiraceae bacterium | reverse complement strand
AGATGGTACCGGATCGAAATCAAAAGCTCGCCGTCCGGCAAGTACCAGAGTGACCGGGTATTCAAACCGTCTCAGCTGGAATCCGACGGCTCCGGTACTTACAGATTGACATTGAAGCTGCGGTAAAACCGCTTGCAGCATTGCAGCATCTTTCAGCTTTCTGCTGACTGCATTTCACACCCGCGACAGCTCTCCGGAGTTGCCGCGGGTGTTTTTTTCGGTGCTCCCGGTGCCCGCAGCGGGCAGCACTTGACGGATCCCGTATAAATATAGTATAATAGGGGCGCCCCTCAGGCATCGCTTTGGCGGTGCCGAAAAATTTTTTTCGGCAGAATGTAATCAGACGGGCGGGAATGTTGTCTGTCAGATTAGAAGCGCTTCAAACGGAAGTTGAACAGGAGGAAACAGGCATGAATGACGACGCGATCATTTCACTGTACGAGGCGCGCGACGAAGCCGCGCTGGTACAGACACAGGAGAAATTCGGCGGATACTGCTACACGATCGTCTATAATATTCTGGGCAATTCACAGGACGCAGAGGAATGCGTCAACGATATGCTCATCAAGCTCTGGAATGCAATTCCGCCGGCAAAGCCCGACAATCTTTACGCATATGTCGCGGCGCTTTCCAGAAATCTCGCACGCAACCGCTGGACGGGCGCTCACCGGCAGCGGAGAGGCGGCGGAGAAGCCGCCGTCGCACTCGACGAACTGGTCTCCATGCCTGCCGCCTCAGACGATGTGGAGCGTGAGGTGGACGGCCATGCGCTCGGTGATGCACTGAACGATTTTCTCGGAACGCTTTCAGAGCAGCACCGCAAAATCTTCGTACAGCGTTACTGGTACTTTATGCCGGTTGAAGATATCGCCGAGGACCTGAACATCACAAAGAGCAAGGTTACAGTCACTTTGATGCGTACCAGACAAAAATTACAGACCTATCTGGAACAGGAGGGGTATTTATGAAACAGAATGAGTGGTTTGAGGCGACATCCCGCATCGCCGAACAGTATATCACCGAAGCCAGGCCGAAGCGCCTGCAGAGCGCCGGCAATCAAGGGGCGGACTTCCGTCCGGCAGAAGAAGAGCTGCCGGATGTCCGCAGCAGACAGCACCGGATCGCCCACTGGGTGACGACCGGTTTTGCAACCGCAGCAGCACTTGCAGTCGTCATCGGCGGCGGCGTGCTGATTTCCAAATTCCGGAACAAGGTTCCGACCAAGCCGGGCAACAGCGAGGTGACGACCGCTGTCACCGCAGCGACCGACACCACCGAAATCAGCGGCGACTTCCAGCAGGGACACGAGGCCGGCGCCGCTGCCGCAAGAGAAGCCGTCGCAGCCGGCAGAGACAGAATCATCTTCTCCGGCACCGTGACCGATCAGGTGGCCGGCATCTATGACGATGCGCTGGACAGCGACATGAAGTATGTGGCGCTCGGACGCGCCGCTGCTTACGATTACGCCAGAGTCATCCATGTGAGCCGCACGCTGGCCGATTCCCTCGAAGTCGGCAAGTTCTACCGCTTCACGATCGACGAGCGGATCACCGAGACGGATCCTTCCGCGCTGAAGGAAAATAAGGGTGTGCCCGCGCTGAGCTTCCTTTCCGCCGCAGAGGTGGAGAGCGGCACGGATTACGAGGATGACATCACCTTCAGCCGCGCCGAAACAAACGGCAATACCGCAGCAGATTATGTCCGGGGCTATCAGGAAGGCTACCGCGATGTTTTGCTGAATCTGGATGTCGATCACAATTATTACCGCCTCGGCGGCAGCCTCACGGCATATATCCGCGGCGTCCTGAATCCGGACCTCGGCAGCAGCTCCGAAGCGGAAGCAAATGACTTTGCGCGCTGCCTTGTCGTTGCGGAGTCGCCCGATCACAAGTCGGTCTTCCCGATATACTACCCGTACAAAAAGAGAGCGGAGCTGGTGCAGGGACAGCTTGTGACCTTCCTGCTCACACAGAATGAAGACAATGCGATCTATCAGGCACAGTATCTGAGCAGCCGCCTGAGCAGCCATGTGAATCCGGCCGAGATCGAAGTGATCTTTGATTCGCTCCGTGCGCCGCAGGACGGCGAGGAGGCCAACTGGAACCGCCTGACCGCAGCCAAGCAGTACGGAGATGACGCAACCGGCACAACCGATTCCGGCAACAAGACGGAAACGACGACCACGGCACAGGCCGATGAGACCAAAGTCTGGCAGCAGGGTGAAAAGCCCTACGGCTTCTATTCGGGCTGGATTTTCTACCGCGACGGCGACGAGCTTCAGCTGGAGGACTTTGTATACGATAACCGCCATGCAATGACTGCGATGCTCAACGGCGGCGGCACGGCTGTCACGCAGCTGGCCGATACCAAGCCGAACGACGCGATCTATAACGGCACTTATCCGGTTTCGGACGGCGAAAAGGCCTATATTCTGAAGGACGGTCAGATCGTTTCCACAGACGGCAGCCGCGTCCTGATGACCGGTATCCGTACCTCGGCCGGACAGCACTACTCGCTGAGCAAGGTCGAAAAGGTCAACAACAGCTGCTGGCTCGTGACGATGAACGAGTCCTGGGAGAACGGCGGCGGCTGGCAGAATGAATACTGGTGCGACGGAAACGGCAAGACCGTGGAGATCAGCGCAGACACCACACCGTCCTACACGGTGCTGCTCGCAGAGGACGGCTCCTGCGTCTACTATCTCGACGAGAACGGTATTTACCGTGCCGGCCTGTTCGAGGACACCGCAGTCAATATCGTCAGCGGCGATGCAATCCGTGCTGCGAGAACTGACCAGATGGAGACCTATACGGACTGGCAGGCTGCATTCCTGAAGAACGGCACGATCTATATTCCGGTGACATACAACGGCGACGGCAGCCCGAGCGGTGATGTGATTACCGTGGAGCCGGAAGGCAGCAAGACGCCGACAGAGAAGCACTTCAAGCTGGACTGGACATTCAAGGCCGGCGGCAGGATCTACGGCGTGACGCAAGACGGCACGAAGCTCGCAGAGTATCTGCCGGAAACCGGCGAGACCAGAACGGTCGCGGATATCCGCAGCGCATATGCGGCAGCTGCAAAGGACAGTGCCAACATCGCCCTGCAGGCAGAGCTGGCAGAGCTCGGCCGGGAAGGCCGGATCATATGCGTGGACGGCATCTGGGATGACCTGGTGATCGTCAGCGTGGCGGCAAACACCTACAGAACTCACGCAGCGGTTTCGCTTGCAAACGGTGCAGTCCAGATTCTGTGGGAAACGAAGGGATGACAAAAAACAGGCCGGGGAGCTCCGAAAGGAACTCCCCGGTTCAGCATACTTTCATTTGGGCTGCCGTCAGCTTCTGGTCAGCGGCCGCGGCTCTTCCGGCCGGCGCCGGCCGTTTAGCAGCCGGTCGCGGTGCGGCATAATCAGCTCGGTGCCGTCATCGCTGATGCGCGTTCTGCCGGCCTTGGTCAGCTCCAGTACGGCGAGGAACAGCGCCACGCGGTCGGTGCGGCGTGTCAGCCCGTCAAAGAGCGTGGTCAGGCTGACCGTCTCCGCCGTGAAAAACTGCCGCAGCAGATAGATGATCTTCGAGGCGACGCTCGTCACACGGTGATGCGCCTGCACCACCGCCTGGATGCGGGCGGCATTGCCCTCGCGCACGCCCTGCGGCATCTTTCTGAGCCCCATGCCCTGATAGACCGTGACCAGCAGCTCCGGCTCATGTGTCCGGCGATAGGTCATGTCCACCGGCAGCACGACCGGCCTGCGTACAAACAGCACATCGCCGAGCCACTGCTCCCGCAGATTGCCCGCCGCGAGCTTGCAGAGGGAATATTCGATCAGTGCGCCCTCCAGTTCCTTCTTTGCCGCTTCCGCTTCCTCAGGGCGCGGCAGAAGCGCTGCGGTTTTCATCCAGATCAGGCGGGCTGCCATTTCCAGAAATTCACCCGCCAGCTCATAGTCCTGCTCCGCACACTGCTGCATATAGAGCAGATACTGCTCCAGCAGCACCGAGATCTCAATATCGTGAATATTGAGCTTGTGCTTGGCAATCAGACTGAGGAGCAGATCCATCGGCCCCTCAAAGACCGGTAGCCGGAAGGAAAGGCTCTGTGCAGCCATCAGCCGAACACCCTCGGAATCCAGTTCGTGATCGTCCAGAACAGGTCAAACAGTTCTCCGCTGAGCCAGCTGAGCGGCCTGCTGAGCAGTCCGCTGAAGACCACCACCAGGAACACGATGCGCACGATCTGCTGATTTTGCATGAACCAGCGGTCCACCTTGGCGCTGGTGAAGTAGCCGACGACCTTCGAGCCGTCCAGCGGCGGAATCGGAATCAGGTTGAAGAGCGCCAGACCGATGTTGATGATGACGAAATAGGTCAGGCAGAGATAAACGGTCTGCGGGGTGCTGCGCACGGATTCTCCGGCGCTCATCGCCTCCAGATAGTTCCAGTACACATCGGAAACGAGATAGAGGCGCAGCGCGATCATGCCGATCAGCGATGCGATCAGATTGCTGACCGGACCGGCCAGCGCAGTGATTGCCACACCGAAGCGGATGCTGTGCTTGCGGTTGAAGCGCGTCGGATCAATCGGGACGGGCTTTGCCCAGCCGAATCCCGTAAAGAGCAGCAGCAGCGCACCGATCGGATCAATGTGTGCGATCGGGTTCAGTGTCATTCTGCCGCGGTAGCTGGCGGTGTCGTCGCCCAGCTTGTGGGCGGTCCAGGCGTGTGCAAATTCATGCAGCGGCAGAATCAGCAGAATGATAATCAGACGCACAAGCAGCTGATGCAGATCATTCGTTGTAAAATTGCCGGATAACAGTGAGAGCATGAAAAAAACTCCTTTCGGTCGGGGCGTTCAGAGCAGCGAGCGGAAAAACGCACATTCGTCGTCATTGACCGTTCTGGCCGCCTCTGTCCGGATATTGCAGTGAAAGACATGGCCGAGCGGCTGTGCCTCGTCGCCGTACATCCGGAAATGATACGGCACATGAAGCCGGTCGAGGACATCGGTCAGATACTGCGGCTCATGGCGGAGAAAATCCGCATTTGCAGTCATGACAAAGCTCGGCGGGAAGGCCGCCGTGATATGATCGACGGCGTGCAGCAGCGGAAGTGTCTCCGTGCGGCGCTTTTTCGGCAGGAAATCGCGGAGCGCCCGTTCCTTGTCCAGAACGGTATACATTCCGCAGTTCAGTCCCAGTCCGCGGATGCAGAGCCCGTCCGGTGCGCGGAAGCTGTACTGCGCGGCATAGTCCGGATTGGTCAGGATGCAGGCGTAGAGGACGATGCCGAGCGCGCCGGCGGAATCGCCGACCGCAAAGAGCCGCGACAGATCGAGCGCGTACTCCCCGGCGTGCTCCTGCAGCCAGCGGAACACGAGATTGGTGTCCTCCAGCGGGGCAGGGAAGCGGTTCCCCGGTGCGAGCCGGTAATTATAGTTGATGACGGCAAAGCCGCGGCGTGCGAGGTCCATGCAGTAGAACTGATAGGTTTCCTTTGTGCCGTACACCCAGCCGCCGCCGTGAAAGCTGACGATGACCGGCAGAGAGCCGCTCTGCGCCTTCGGGCAGTAGAGGTCAAGGGACTGCCATTTCGTGTCGCTGCCGTAGATCAGATTGTCATACCGGACGACCTGCGGCGGCGTGGTCAGCCCTGCGTCGCGCTCGGTATCGCTTTTGGTACAGTTTTTGCGGAATATATATGCTGCGAGTGACATAAAAGGCTCCTTTCGGCCGGTTGAAAAGACTGCGCACGGACGCTGAATTTTATTATACCATATTCACCGGTAAAATGCAATGGGCGAACGCGAAAAAAGCGCCGGACGGTGTTCTCGGCGGCGGATTTCCCGCTCCGGACTGCCGCACAGCGGTCCGGGTGCAGTCCGGCTGGACGCTTTTACTATATTTTGCGCGGCTTTTCAAGTCCGGCAGAGGGATTTTTCGTGAATTCTGATAAATTTTCATAAAATTGCAAAAAGGGCTTGCTTTTTCCGGCGATATCTGTTACAATAGAGAATGTCCACAAGTCTGTAAAGGAGGTGCCAGCTATGGCAAAATGCGAAATCTGCGGCAAGGGCGTTACTTTTGGTATCAAGGTTTCTCACTCTCACCGTCGTACCAACCGTACATGGAAGCCCAATGTCCAGCGCGTGAAAGCGATCGTGAAGGGGACGCCCTGTCACATTTATGTTTGCTCCAGATGCCTGCGCTCCGGTAAAGTTGAGCGTGCAAACGGCTGATTGAAGATGCAAGCAGTTCGGGGAATCCGCTGTCGGGCGGGTTCCCTGTTTATTTTCCGGCAGAAAAAAACGCCTGCGGTTTCCTTTTGAGAAGCCGCAGGCGTTTTTGCGTTCAGTTGATCGTGATGCCGTTCCGTTCGGCATACCGCATGATCTCCGGGTAGTCGCGGTAGCAGTAGTTCATATCGACGGCGCCGTTGACACCCGCTTTGCCTTCTTCGATGCCGTACTGCCACATTCCGTAGCTGCCCTCATAGGTCGGCTTGGCGACATTGTAGTGCGCCACCCAGACATCGTAGCGCTGCCGGACCGCCTGGCTGACGGTGTGGTTCAGATAGAAGGAGGAGCAGTAGAGTGTGGCGTAATACCCCATGGACTCCATTTCCTTGCAAAAGGCGTCGATGATGGCCGAGGCCTTTTCCACCGGCAGCTTCAGCTGTTTGGGCTCCTCAAAGTCGAAGGCGACCGGGTACTCGAAGGTGCAGCCCTCGATGACCTTTGCACAGGTGTGCGCTTCGAGAATCGCCTCTGCCGGCGTCATCGCGTAGGAATACCAGTACGCGCCGACCGGAAGACCGGCGGCCTTTGCGCCCTCGTAGTTCTTCCGGAACTTTTTGTCCTCCTGCTTCAGCGCCTTGCCGAAGCCGGCGCGCAGCATGACATAATT
The DNA here is from genome assembly GCA_024695445.1 of Oscillospiraceae bacterium. Classification (GTDB taxonomy): domain Bacteria; phylum Bacillota; class Clostridia; order Oscillospirales; family Ruminococcaceae; genus Firm-04. The sequence continues at coordinate 31,215 of JAILIG010000186.1, read as the reverse complement.
GATGTCACTGTTCGAGGCGAAGGCCTCCCAGTCGATGTCACCCTGCCACTGCGAAACATCCGCGCCCTTGATGGCCGTGGAGCGTCTGGAGGCCGGCGGCGGGAGCACGCGGATTTTGCCGCGCTCGGTGAGCTTCGGAAGCTGTCCCTTCTCGCCGCGCAGATTGATCATTTCGAGCGTGATCGGGCAGAGCGTGCCGGGCATGGTATCCTTTTCGATCCGGAATTCCAGCTCCATCAGTCTGCCGTTGTCCGCACAGAGGCTGATGCTGTTTGTCATATACAGAATCGAGTGGTTTTCTTCCGACAAAATGATATTCGGCGAGGCTTCGCAGAAGCATTCCTCATCGAGCCGGACGGAGTCCCGCCCGTTCAGCAGTGTCAGCTCCTTCGGATACCGCACGATAAAGGAGGCGTTGCGGCAGCCGGGGTTGTCCTCGATCGAAACCTGAACCTTTACGGTCTTTCCGGCATAGCTTTCCGCCGAGGAGACGGCGAGCGTCAGCGGCGCACAGGCCTCCACGGAGTCGCGCTTTATCAGAATGTAATCATAGACATTGACCACGCCGTCCCCGTTCCGGTCGCCGATTTCCATTTCGGCGGAGACAGGAACAGCGAATACGGAAGTAACAGCGAGCATTACCGCGGATACGGCAGCCACTCTTCGCATGAAATGCTTCCGGATCATAATATACCTCCTGTGATGCAGTCAGACAGGCGGATTCTTCTTTGTATTTACAGAACCCGCGGCATTTTCTGTTTTTCGGTTCACAGAACCCCCAACCTTTTTCCAGTGTTCTTATGCCAGCGGTTACGACTGTTCTTTATTATTTTACCATAATCCGCTGACATATTGCAAGTGTTTTTTGCAAGTTTATCCATGTGCCAAAATTTAAGTTATGGGATTTATGCAATATATACAAAGCGACAAAAATGGGATTTTTTCATTTTCTGCTTGACATTTCATCCGGATTGTTGTATAATGATAGGGCAGTTGCGAAGCAAAACTGCGCAGAATATGCTGTTTTAGCTCAGTTGGTAGAGCACATCCTTGGTAAGGATGAGGTCGCTGGTTCAAATCCAGTAAACAGCTTGAAACCCGCATCGGTTCGATGCGGGTTTTTCATTTTTATCTGTTTTCGGGCGGCGGTGCTGCGGCGGAAGCCTGTGCGGACGCTCCGCCGGCATAATAATGATGCACGAGGCTCTCGTAGCCCAGACGCTTCAGATCGCCGTACCGGACATTGAACCGCGCCTTTGTGTGCTTCCCGCTGATGAGGCTCCGCAGGCAGTCCTGCGCGTAGCGGTCGATCACGCGGAGGCTGTCAGCCGTCGTAATGACCGGGAAAAACCAGCAGCTCCAGGACAGCTCTCCGCCGTCCGCACTTTCCAGCAGCTTGCGGTTGAAGATCCGGATAAACGCCTTTGCCGCCTGCTCGCCCGTGAAGCGCCCGCGTGCTTTCCAGCGTGCCAGCGCCCGTGCCTTGCGGCGCATTTTATGCTTGATTTTCGTCACCGATGCCGGCGCGATGTCAATTTCGCCGTCCCGGAAATAAAAGCCGAGGAAGCTCCAGCCGTCCTCCGGCGCAAAGAAGCATTCCTTTGCCGGATTGATCCGAAGCCCTGCCGCACGGAGCGCGTCCCGCACCTCGGCGGCGTATTCCGCAGTCAGCTCCGGTGTCGGCGCAAAAAGGATGATGTCATCCGAATAGCGCGCATAGGGGATGCCCCGCGCATAAAACGCCGCATCCAGCGTCCGCAGATACAGGTTTGCATAAAAGGAGGACTGCGGCGTTCCGGCCATGATGCCCTTTTCCTCGGAGATGATGCGCCCGCGGTCGCGGACGCCCTCTGCCGTCAGCAGCTCCGACAGAAACGCGAACAGCGCCGGATCATCCGGCATTACGGCCTCCAGCATCGGCAGCAGCCGTCCGACCGGCACCGAATTGAAATAATTGCTGATATCGACCTTGTAGGCGTACATCTGCCGGATGCCTTTTGTCCCCGTCAGGCGGCGGACGGCGTCCTTGGCCGTGCGGGCGGGCCGGAACGAAAACAGATTCGGGCTGAACAGGCTGTCATATTTGCGCAGCAGCAGATAAGTCAGCAGCTTGAGAACGGTGTTTTCCGCATCCGGATAGGTATAGACCGTGCGCTTTTTCTGCGTGTGCAGCTTGCTGATGATGCTTTTGGACGGCAGGGGAAATGCCTCGCCCGCTTCGATGCGTGCGCAGACCGGCAGATAGCCCTGACTGTCGATAAAACGGCGCAGCTCCGGCAGAAACGAGCCCGGAACTGCGAGCGAAGCTTTGTATTCGTAAAACCGTTCCCAGACGGCGGGTTCTTTCAGTTGTTCGAGCATGGACATCATGACTGTTCCTTTTCTGCCGGCTTCCGGGCGGATTCAGATTTTGGTCGGGCCCTTGCGGTAACGCCCGAACAGAATGCCGTCATCGACATACTGGTCTGCCTGCGAAACCCACATCGGGAATTTTCCGGTTGCCAGCGCGGTCTGACCGTTCAGCATTCCCGTGTGGAACGAGATATGCCGGAATTGCCGCAGCACGAGCTCCATGCGCGTAAAACGGCAGTTTTCGGGCTTTTCGTACAGCATTTCGTCGGTCAGCGTGTCGAGGTAGCTCAGGGTTTTCTGTTCAACGGCATCGAGATAGGCGAGGAGCTGTTCGTCCGTCAGGACAACCGAGGTCGGGTTGTCGGGATTGTCCATGCCGGCTTCGTGGAAGGGCGGCTCCTCGTAGTCGTTCGGGTTGATGAACCACTTGTCGGCGGAGTGCAGCGCATGATAGGCCCAGCGCCAGCAGGGAGCGCCGCAGCAGAGTGCGTCGCGGTCATAGGTCTGAATAGAAGTCCGGATGTTCATAAAATTCGGCCGGACGACCTCTTTGATCATCATGCAGAGCGTGTTCATGCGAATGTCACCTCTTTTATGAATGCAGATTGGCAGGCGGATACAAAAACAGAAAGAGAAGGCGTTAAATTCCGGGAAATCCCGGAATGTACCAGACCGTACACGGGCAGACTGCCTGCGAAGTGCAATAAAAGCCCGTGCCTGATCCGCCGCAGGCGCAAAAGCGTTCTCTTTCTGTTTTTGACAATATGGAATGCCGCAAAGGTTCAGCGGTTCAGCGCTGCACGGGTACGCTCGGTCACATAGGAGCGGGTGTTCCACCAGCCCTCGTGGTCGTAGTAATACCGCAGATACGGAATGCCGGCGCGCAGGGTATCCCGGCGCAGCTTGAAAACGCTCGAAGAGTCGTTGAGCAGCTCGACGACCAGCGCACACTGCCCGTCCTTCATGAAGCGCACGACGGCGCGCTTTCCGTTGTTGAACTGTTCGGTCTCCAGCGCATACTCCGGAAATTCAGCGCGGAAAATCCGGTCGAAATACTCAAGATAAGTCCCCTGGAAGGTGAAGGAATTTTCCTCCGCCGGCGGATAATCGCCGCCCCAGGGAAGACCGGAGGCCTGCGGAGCAGGGGCAGTCTCGGCTGCCGGCTCTGCGGATGCAGATTCCGCCGGCGCTTCGGCAGACGCATTCTGCTGTGCCTCTTCCGCGGTTTTTTCGATCATATCGAACAGTTTGTCGAGCAGCGGGCTGTCCGGCTTTTTGCCGCCGAGTAAATTAGAAAGCAGTCCCATAACAGAGCCCTCCTTTGAAATAAAGCCGCGGTCAGCCGCAGCAGGATAAAATTATTATACCATACAGCATCGGGATTGTCAATATGATTTGCACAACATTCCTGCACAAATTTCATAAAAGCAAATGCGGAATCAACAGTTTTTTCAACAGTTTCTAACAATATCAACAGCGGCACGCGCCGGACTTCCGCCGTCCCCGTTGCATTTCCGCCGACAATATGGTATAATGAATGCAAAGGGAGGGACGAATATGATCTGGACCAGGAGAATCTGCTGCGGGCTGCTTGCGGCTGCGGGAATGCTGGCGGTCCGGTGCTCCGAGCCAAATGACAGCAGCGCCGCGCCGGAGACCGGCACCGTGACGGAGCAGACGGCGCAGAGCGAATCGACCGGCACAGAGCTGCGCACGACTGCCTCTGACGGGACGACGGCGCCCGCGTCGGAGAATACGACGGCTGTCAGCGGCAGCACCGCGGCCTCGGAGGGGACGGCGGCGCAGTCCGGGCAGGAGAAAACCGGCAGCACGGCGGGCAGCAGCACGAAATCCGCGCAACCCGCGGAGACCGATGCGGGCACCGTAAAGACGGACGAGAGCGGCCTGATTGAGTTCCCGTTTATCGAGATCCGGTAAGAAGCCGGCAGCCCAAACTAAAGTTTTTGGCCGAGCTTTTTTCAAAAAGCTCGCGGGGTTGAGGGGCGGCGCCCCTCATCGCGCTCCGCAGAGCGCGAAACAATCTGGACTTAAAAAGAGCTCCGCAAGGGGGTGAATTGCCGCCTTGCGGCAAGAGGGGGACGCCCTGCGATAGAGGGCGTCCCCTTTTTTTGATTGCATCCGCGAAGCGGATACCTTATTCTCCATAGGCCGGCGTTTTACGAGAGGCTGAAATGGAGCGCCTTCGTTTTTGTGCAATGGAGGGAAAAGGCGAAAAATGATTTGTGGGCGTTTCCGGCGGGCTTTAGATCATTGGCCGCCGGCACTGCCGGCCGCGGGGCGCGAATGCGAGGGGAAAACCTTAGGGGACAGGGGGAAAACCGCTGCTGGCGCAGCTCCATTCCCCCTATCCCCTAAGGTTCTCCAAGTATATGCTTTGCATATACGGCGCGCATCCCCTTTCCTTACCTTTGACCCCTTTATTGCCCGGCTTTCGCTCGATGGGCTGCTGTTTCGTTGACTCTGCTGTAGAGAAGCGGACAAAAGGTTCTCACTCCGCTGCCGGCGTGCTTTAGTTTATTCCGCATTCCGCATTCATGCGCCCGGCACTGCCGGCAAAAACAGCAGCCTGCGCATCTTGGTACGCAGGCTGTTCATTCTTTTTTATTCCCCGATCCCTGTCTTATGCCGTGAAGAACCGCTGGTTTGCCTCGAACGAAGCATACGGGCGAATCTCTACATAACCGGTCACATCTGCCGGCAGACTGAGGTTCGGTGCGTCAATCATCGCCGTCATCGGCTCCGGACAGAAGTATCCGTTGAAGCCCTTGTCATTCCAGATGATCCAGAACCGGTATTCGCCGCTGATCTGATAGCAGATCTTTCTGCCGCTTGCCGCATCCTCGACAACCGCGCCGTAGAACCGCTGGCCGTCCAGCATTCCGTTCTCGGCCTGATACATATCATTGTCGATATTCTGCAGAACCGGAACCTTCGTGCCGTTCTTGTATTCCAGATCGGACAGCTTCGGCTCCAGCAGGCGCTCCGTCGGGAGACAGCGCTCGTTCAGCTCGCAGCGCTTGCCGATCGGCACCATCAGGCGCATATCCTCTGCTCTGGCTCCGTCCAGAAACGGCGCCTGAATCGTCGTGTGCGTCGCAACGGAAATCGGCAGCATCTTCTCGGACAGATTGAAAATTGCAATCTTGTGTTCGAGGCCGTAGGCGCTGAGCGTGAAGGTCAGCTCTGCGCGGAATTTCAGCGGCAGATGCTGGAAAAACGGATCGGTTTCGTCGTAGATGTACTCCGTCTTGACGACGGCGCAGTTCTCGTCCGCGTAGTGCGAGACGACATTATGTACGCGCTTGTGCAGAAAGCCGTGAATGTGGTTATGCCACGGTTCCGGCTCGTTGACCGGCAGGTGGTAGACTGCATCCGAGGTTTTCAGCACACCGTCCGCAAACCGGTTCGGGAGGTAGAGCGTCGGAAGTCCCCAGACCTCTGCGGAAGCGCGGAGTGTTTCGGGTGTATTGTCGGGCGAGAAGCGGAACACATCAATATTGTTCCGGACATCCCGCAGCCGGATCACATTGGAGCCAATCTCATACGCGATGTAGGCTTCGTATCCGCCCGCTGTGAGCTGAATGCAGGGCGTGCCGTTCAGAACGGTCTGCTGCGTTGTGTTCATAAAATTGCAAGCCTCCTTGTCATTGCTCTCGATTCTATTTCTGACTGTCATCAATTCAGTATATCATATTTTTGGTGAAAACGCAAGTGAACGCACAATTTTTGGCAATCTGTACGAATATCACCGCGAAATTTAGGCAGTTCGCAGAGGGAAACCGGTCGAATGCCGCCGGCGGGAAATGTATACCCGTATGCAGCGCACTGCACACGGGTTTTCTGCGATTCCGGGGACGGCTGCCGGTCAGCTTTCGGCGCGGACGGCGGTCCGGTCGCGGAACAGGAACGAAATACACCAGACAGCGGAAACCGCCACCAGAATGTAGATCATTCTGCTCACGAGAGATGCGGCGCCGCCGAACATCCACGCGACAAGGTCCAGCTCAAAGATTCCGACAAGGCCCCAGTTGATTCCGCCGATGACCAGCAGAATCAGCGCAAGCTTATCCCACATTGAAAAAGTCCTCTTTTCGAGAGTGATGAGGGAGTGCATCGCTGCACGCCCGTGCTGGTAGTATGGGCGAACCTGCGGCTGTCTATGCGGCGGAAATTTCTGGAAGAAATTGCGCAGATGTTACTCCGCGGGCGGTGCCAGCCGTTCGCAGATATATCTGCCGGCCTCCTGCGGCGTGGTGCCGAGGGTGAAGGCGAATTCCTCATCGAGCATCCGTTCCGCGTCCTTGCGGACGGTGTCGTCTGCGGCGGAGAGATGTCTGCCGCGCTTTGCCAGCACGGCGCTCTGCGTTAAGATGCAGTGAACGAGCGACAGCAGCGCCTGCGCGTCACCGCCGGCGAGAATCCGCCGGAACTCCTGTGCGCGGAGCTTGCGGTCCTCCTGCCATGGCATCGCGGCTTCGCCGGCCGCAATGCGGAGCATCCCGTCGAGTTCCTCCTTGGTGCGGAGCGGCTTCAAGCGTTCGCAGAGGGTTTCGTTGTCCTGCGGGACGGTGATTTCGACACCGGGATTCCGGATCGGGCGCAGCACATAGCAGCGGCGCGCCGCGCTCTGGCCGGGATAGACGATCTCCTCAATCCGGTCTACCAGACAGATGCCGTTTCCGCCGTACCGGACATGGCTGCCGGCTTCAAATGATCTGCTCATGATCTGACGCTCCTTTCTGTTCGGAATTCCGCGCAATCGCTACACTTATATTATAGCACAAATCGCCGGACTTCTCAAGGGGCATTTTGACCAAAGATGAACAGGGAATGCGGAATGCGGAATGAATGTATCCGCTGCGCGGATACTTCTGCAGGGGGCTTTGCCCGAAGCCCCCTGCATTCGCCTTTGAAGAGCATCAATCTGCAAAATTCACCGGAGAGAAGCGGACAAACAGGCTTGACTTCGCTGCCGGCTTATTCGACGACTTCGACTTTGAGGAGGTTTGTGGTGCCGGAGATGCCGAGCGGGACGCCGGCCGTGATGACCGCGATGTCGCCCGGCTCGGTGTAGCCTGCCGCGCAGGCCGCCGCAACGGCGTGCCGGAAGAGCGCGTCCGTGTTCGTCTCCTCGCTGATGACCAGCGGATGCACGCCCCACGAGAGATTCATCTGCCGCTGAACCATCGGCTCGGTCGTGCAGGAGACAATCGGGAACATCGGCCGGTATTTCGAGATCAGCCGCGCCGTCTCGCCGCCCTTCGTCACGGTGATGATCGCGCTGGCATCGAGGTCATGCGCCGTCGTGACGGTCGCGTGTGCAATGGCGTCGGCCACAGTGCCCTTTTCGCCGACACGCGCCATGAAGTCCGCCTTGTAGTCGATGCTCGCTTCGGTCGTCAGCGCGATGCGCGCCATGGTCTTGACGGTCTCGACCGGATGCTGTCCCGCGGCGGTCTCGCCGGAGGTCATGATCGCGCTGGTGCCGTCATAAATCGCGTTTGCGACATCGGTGATCTCCGCACGCGTCGGACGGGCGTGCGTGACCATGCTTTCGAGCATCTGCGTCGCGGTGATGACCTGCTTTCCGGCCTCGTAGCCCTTGCGGATCAGCTCCTTCTGGATCGCGGGGATCTGCTCAAACGGAATCTCGACGCCCATGTCGCCGCGGGCGACCATGATGCCGTCTGCCGCTTCGAGAATTTCGTCGATGTTGCTGACGCCCTCGCGGTTCTCGATTTTTGCGATGATGCGCACGCCGTACCAGCCGAGGCTCTGCGTAAATTTCCGCAGATAGCGGATATCCGCGCCAGTTCGCGCAAAGCTTGCCGCGATGAAGTCAAAGCCGAGCTTCGCGCCGAATTCGAGATCCTCCATGTCCGCATCGGAGAGATAGGGCATCGAGAGGTGGACATCGGGGAAATTACAGGACTTGTGGTTCGAGAGCGTGCCGCCGTGGATGACGCGGCACTCGATATCGGTGGCGGTGACATGCTCGATGCGCAGCTCGACCAGTCCGTCGTTAATCATGACGGTGTCGCCGGGCTTGACATCCTTTGCAAGGCGCGCATAGCTGACGCTGCCGATTTTGCCGTCACAGGGGACATCTCTGGTGGTCAGCGTGTAGAGGTCGCCGTCGGAAATTTCGACGGGGCCGTCCGGGAAGGTGCGCAGCCGCACCTCCGGACCCTTGGTGTCAAGCATGGTTGCCACGGGGAGTCCCAGCTCCTCGCGCAGCTTCACGATCATGTCAAAGCGCTGCTTGTCCTTTTCGTAGTCCGCGTGGGAGAAATTGAAGCGGGCGACATTCATGCCGGCCTGCATCATCTGCCGCAGCACCTCCTCCTTGTCCGTTGCCGGACCGACGGTGCATACGATCTTGGTTTTTCTCAGCTCCTGCTGCATTCCGCTGTCACTCCTTCCGGTGTGTTATAAAATGGCCATTGCGTCGCCGAACGAGAAGAAGCGGTATTTCTCTTCGACGGCGGTCTGATAGGCGTTCATCGTGTGCTCGTAGCCGGCGAAGGCCGCGACCAGCATAATCAGGGTGGATTCTGGCAGGTGGAAGTTCGTAATCAGCCCGTCGATGACCTTGAAATCATACGGCGGATAGATGAAAATGCCGGTGTCGCCCTCGCAGGCGCAGACCGTACCGTGTGCGGCGGCAGCGCCCTCCAGCGTGCGCAGGGAGGTGGTTCCGACCGCGATGACGCGCCCGCCCTGTTCCTTCGTGCGGCGGATCTTTTCGGCGGTGATCTCCGGAATCATGTAATGCTCGATGTGCATATGGTGCCTGGTGATGTCGTCCTCCTTGACGGGGCGGAAGGTGCCGAGCCCGACATGGAGTGTGACGAAGGCCTCATCCACGCCCTGTGTCTTCAGGGCTTCGAGCAGCTCCGGCGTGAAGTGCAGACCGGCGGTCGGAGCGGCAGAGGAGCCGCGCTCTCTCGCGTAGACGGTCTGATAGCGTTCCTTGTCCCTGAGCTTTTCGGTGATGTAGGGCGGCAGGGGCATCTGTCCGATCTCGTCCAGCACGGCATAGATGCTGCCCTCGCAGGAAAAGCGCACGAGGCGGCCGCCGTCCTCCGTGCTGCCCAGCACCTCGGCGGTCAGCTTGTCCGAGAAGCGGAAGCGCACGCCGGGCTTTGCCTTTTTCGCCGGCTTGCAGATGATCTCCCAGACCTTCTCGGCGGTGGGCTTTAAGAGCAGGAATTCGATCGGGGAGCCGGTGTCCTCGCGCACGCCGTACAGCCGCGCCGGAATCACGCGGGAATCGTTCATGACGAGCAGGTCGCCCGGCCTCAGCAGCTCGCCGAGCTCATAGAAATGCCGGTGGGCAAGCGCGCCGGTCTGCCGGTCCATGCAGAGCAGGCGGGACGCGGAGCGCGGCTCGACCGGTGTCTGCGCGATCCGCTCCTGCGGCAGCTCGTAAAAATAGGTGCTTTTCTTTGTAAAGTCGGTCATATCAGTCTCCGTAATCAGGTTACCGCGGCAGAGCGCGTTCCTCGCAGTATTCACAGACCGTTCGGCCGTGCTGGCAGAGAAATTTCTGCGGCAGATAGTGTTCCTTTGCCGTGATGCACTTCGGGTTGACGCAGTGCAGCGCGCCGTCATCGGTGCCGTGCAGCACGGGCAGATGCTCCTCGCTTTCGAGCAGCTTCATAATCAGTGCCATGCGCACATACATTCCGTACTTTGCCTGCCGGAAGTACAGCGCACGGGCGTCGTCATCGACGGCAATCGCAATTTCATCGACACGCGGCAGCGGATGCAGCACGGCGAGGTCTGCCTTTGCGTGAGACATTTTCTCCGGCGTGAGGCAGTAGGTGTCCTTCTGCGCGAGATACTCGGCCTCAGAGGCAAAACGCTCCCGCTGGATGCGCGTCATGTAGAGCACATCAAGCTCCCCGATTGCGGCGTCGAGCGAGGTCTCCTCACGGTATTCGCAGCCGGAATCGGTCAGCAGCTTGCGGATGTAATCCGGCACGCGCAGCTCCGGCGTCGAGATCAGCACGAAGCGGTTTCCGGCGTAGCATGAGAGCGCCTTCAGCAGCGAGTGGACGGTGCGCCCGTAGAGCAGGTCGCCGCAGAGCCCGACGGTGAGGTGTTCGAGCCGTCCCTTTTCCATGTGCAGCGTCAGCAGATCGGTCAGCGTCTGGGTCGGGTGCAGGTGGCCGCCGTCGCCGGCGTTGACGACCGGACATTCCGCAGTCAGGGCGGCGGCCTTGGCCGCACCGGCAGTCGGGTGCCGGATGATGAGAATATCGGAATACGAGCTGACGACCTTGGTGGTATCCTTCAGGTTTTCGCCCTTGGCGACGGAGCTGCTCATCGGGTTGTCGAAGCCGATGATGCTGCCGCCCAGCCGGATCATCGCGGACTGAAAGCTCATCTGCGTGCGCGTGGACGGCTCATAAAAGAGCGTCGCCATGATCTTGCCGGCACAGGCCTGCACATAGCGCTGCGGATGCGCGCAGATCGTCGCGCCCAGACGGATGATCTTGTTCCACCATTCGACGGGATAGTCGTTCAGGTCAATCAGGTGGGAGTATTTCGGTTCGCTCATAACAATACCTCTCTGTTCTGTTCAGTTGGAAGTCGGGAATGAGGAGTCGGCACGAAGCCAGACCAGAATATTCTGATAGGCGCCCGCCCAGTCGAGACAGCCGTTTTCCGCGAAGAAATCGCTCAGGCGCTCGATTTCGTCTGCCAGCTGCTCCTTTGTGATGAAATCCGCTTCGACAGAATCCTCAAACCATGCCCCTTCATCGCTGCGATGATGCTCCGCAAACGGCTCGTTGTCCGCATCAAGTCCCCAGAGGGACGCCTCCGGCGACTGAAAGGAATACCGGTCAATCAGAATCAACCGGCCGTCCGGGCCCCGGCTGAAATCCGGCATCCGGTAAGACCATTCCCCGATGGTGATATTCCGTTCGCTGACATCCGTATCCGTCAGGGCTCTGTCCGGGTTGTACCGGCTTTTCCCCTTGACATCTATCACGATCTTTTCGCAGCCCGGACAGAACCAGCTGAACTGCGTGTGCGATAACCGGATATCATCCTTTGCGGCGTGCGGCAAAAGCCGCCAGAGCACGGTTTTTTTCTTCTCGGAGAACAGTATGGCACCGCGATCGCTCTGAAGCCAGCCGGATTTCATTTCCTTCAGACAGTAAGGACAAATCATCTGATAATCCTTTCTCTCATGTAAAATCATACAGAGAGCGAAATCAAAGGTGAATGCAGGGGACTTGGGGCAAAGCTCCGTTTAGAATCATCCGCACAGCGGATACATTTATTCCGCATTCCGCATTCCGCACGCCGGATTCTCCTCAAAGTACACCTTGTACCACACAAGGAACATATATACAGTCCAGATCTTGCGGGAGTTGTCCGCCTTGCCCTTTTTGTGGTCGTCCAGCAGCTTTACGAGCTGTTCCGTATGGAAGAACTGCTCCGCGGCGGGCGAGGTGAACGCCTGCTTTACGGTCTCGCTGCATTTTTCCTCTTTGAGCCAGACGCGGATCGGGACCGGGAAGCCGAGCTTTTTCTTGGCGGCGGTGTCCGCGGTCTCCTTCGGGGTGTCGCGCTTGGCAGCGAGGCGCATCGCATATTTCGTCACATAGGGCGTGTCGGCATCAGTTTCGACTCTGCGCGTCACGCGGAACCGGCGCGGGATTCTGCCCGCGAGCGCCGCGATCTCTCTGTCGAGGAACGGCACGCGCAGCTCCAGCGAGTGCGCCATGCTCATCTTGTCTGCCTTGAGCAGAATATCGCCCATCATCCAGAGGTGGATGTCGAGATACTGCATTTTCGTTACGGGATCGGCGTCCTTCACACGCTCGTAAAAGGGCTTTGTGATTTCGGTCGGATCCGGAGCGGCCGTGCGGATTTTCAGCAGCTTTTTCCGCTCGGCCGGCGTGAACATATACGCATTGCCGATGAACCGCTTTTCGAGCGGTGTTCCCTTGCGGACGAGAAAATTCAGGCCGCGCCTTGCGGGCAGACGGGACGCCGCCCCCGCAATCGCCCGCCGGAGACCGAAGGGCAGCTTTTCGTAGTCCGAGGAATCGGGCTCACTGTAAACATTGTAGCCGCCGAAGAGCTCGTCGGCGCCCTCTCCGGAGAGCACGACCTTGACCTGCTCCGCCGCCAGCTTGCAGACAAACCACAGCGCGATGCAGGACGGATCCGCCAGCGGCTCGTCCATCTGATACTGCACGGCCTGCAGCGCGTCCCAGTATTCCTCTCTGGTGATGACATGGCTGTAGTTTTCCTTCGCAATCGCGTGGGAGAACTTTTTTGCCCAGCTGATTTCGTTGTATTTCTCGTCGGTGCCGAAGCCGACGGTAAAGGTCTTGTCCACATCCGCGACGGCGGCGACATAGCTCGAATCGACGCCGGAGGACAGGAAGCTTCCGACCTCGACATCCGCGATCTTATGCGCACTGACCGAATCGCGGAAGGTCTCGGAGATGTCCCGCACCCAGTCGCCGAGCAGCGGCTGCTCGTCCGCCTCAAAGGTCATATCCCACCAGCGGCTGACGGTCATGCTGCCGTTTTCATAGGTGAAATAATGCGCAGGCAGGAGCTTTTTCACGCCCCTGAAGAAGCAGTCCTCGGTCGGGGAATACTGAAAGGTCAGATATTGCTCCAGAACGGCGGTGTCCAGCTCCTTTTTGAAGTCCGGATGCGGCAGAAACGCCTTGATTTCGCTGCCGAAGAGCAGTGTGCCGTTCATCTGCGCGTAGTAAAAGGGCTTGATGCCGAAGAAATCGCGTGCGCCGAAGAGCTTTTTCGCCTGCTTGTCCCAGATGACAAAGGCGAACATTCCGCGGAGCTTCGGGAGCAGCTCTGCCCCGTACTGTTCATAGCCGTGGAGCAGCACCTCAGAGTCTGTCTCCGTGCGGAAGATATGTCCCGCTGCCCTGAGTTCCTCGCGCAGTGCGCGGTAGTTGTAAATTTCGCCGTTGAATACCAGCACGAGCGAGCCGTCCTCGTTGAACATCGGCTGCGTGCCCTGTTCTGTCAGATCAATGATAGAAAGCCGTCTGTGTCCCAGTGCGATGCTGTCGTCAAGATAGCTGCCGTCTGCGTCCGGCCCGCGGTGACGGATGCGGTCCGCCATTTCCGAAAGAATCTGCTCCGCGCCGTCCGGATGCCCGGTAAAGCCAACAAATCCGCACATACCTGTGCCGCCTCCCTTGCGTTCTGCCGTGCGGCTTTTCCGTCCGCACATACATCTCTATTATACTACTTTTCCGCTTTGATTGCAAGAGCAAAACCGGACGGAAAACCGGTTATTTTCCGTCATTGCGGATTTTTTGCACAGATACATGATTTTGCGGCACATGGGCAGACTATTTTGGACAGACCGCTGTCAGGGCGCGTCGGAAAGGGAGGAACATCAGGAGATGATACCGCAAACGAAACCGGAGAAGCGTCTGCCGGACGCTGCCGAATACCGGCGCATGGTCGCTGCCGCATCGGTCAGGAGCCGCACAGCCGTCAACGCCCCAAAGGCCTTTCTGATCGGCGGGGGCATCTGTGCCGCGGGAGAGCAGCTGCGGGAGCTGCTGCTGTCCGCGGGGCTTTCCGCGCCGGATGCCGCGGCGTGGACCTCGGTGATTCTGGTCTTCTGCTCGGCGCTCGCAACGGGGCTCGGCCTCTACGAAAAGCTCGCAAAGCACGGCGGCGCGGGGACGCTCGTGCCGGTCACGGGCTTTGCCAACGCCGTCTCCGCGGCGGCCGTCGAGGCGAAAACCGAGGGTGCCGTCACGGGCATCGGCACCAAAATCTTCACGATCGCAGGGCCGGTCATCCTCTACGGCACCGCCGCATCCGCCGTTTACGGGCTGATTTATCTGCTCGCCGGCGGCGGAAAATGAAAATTTTGCGGGGAGTAGTGACAAATCCGGAAAACTGTGCTATAATAATACAGAAGTGTTCTGCGCGGAAAAATCCGCGTGTCGCAGAAAAGGAATGCCGTAATTACAGAAAGGATGACGATCATGGCGAATACAAAGGAATCAAAAAGCGGCGGAATGTCACTGCCCTTGTTCCTGCTGGTGCTGATTGCACTGGCCGGAATCGCAGCCGGCGTCTGGCTGGTCTACAAGAAGAAGGCTGATGTCGGCAGAAACGAGAAAAAATACACCTTCACCATGCAGGTCGGCGACCAGAAGACGCTCGAAGCGCTGCTGGAGCATGATTACACCTGCGCGAGCTCCGCGGAGGGCGTGGTGTATATCGCGCCCGGCACCAACCTGCTGCTGGCAAAGGCCGCCGGTGAAGCCACGGTCATTGCGAAGGACAGCGTCACCGGCGCGAGCGAAACCTTTGTCGTGACGGTCGTGGAGAATCCCGATCACCCCGGCGCGACTGTCCGGCACACTGTCACCACGGAGGTGACCACAACGACAACAGAACTGACGACAACCGAGACAACGACCGTTCCGGCGGGCGTGGTCTCCGGCATCACCCTCTCGTATTATTCCGCGAATGTCAAGGTCGGCGAGGTGCATCCCTATGCACTCGTCACAATGACGCCGGCGGACGCGACCGACAAGAGCGAGCTCTGGACGACCAGCGACGACAAGGTGGCCACGGTCGATAAGGCGGGCCGCATCACGGGTGTCGGCGCGGGCAAGTGCATGATCCGCGTCACATCGGTCAGCAATCCGTTCGTGTTCGCGGAAATTGAAGTGAATGTTGTGGATCCGAACGCGACTTCCTCCGCGTCGGAGTCTGCCTCGTCCACGACGACTGCGACGGAAACAACAACGGCCTCCGGCGAGTCGGCGGCAGACAGCGGCGCCTCGTCCCAGACCGGCACGACGGCATCGTCCGGCGGCGCCGGCCAGAACCAGCCGAAGCCGACAATCGAGGTCAGAAACGGCATCACCTATGTCAACGGCATTCTGATTGTCAACAAGACCTATTCTCTGCCGGCAAATTACAATCCGGGCCTGGACAAGAATGCGCAGGCTGCGTTCAACGAGATGCAGGCCGCGGCGGCAAAGGAGAAGATCAGCCTGAACATCTGCTCCGGATTCCGCAGCTACACGACGCAGAAGGCGCTTTACGACCGTTACTGCGCCCGTGACGGAAAGGCGGAGGCAGACCGGTATTCGGCGCGTCCGGGACATTCCGAGCATCAGTCCGGCCTCGGCATGGACATCAACCGTGCAAGCTCGTCCTTCAACGGGACGAAGGAGGCCAAGTGGCTTGCGGCAAACTGCTGGAAATACGGCTTTATCATCCGGTATCCGGAGGGCAAGGAGAGCATCACGGGATATATGTACGAGTCGTGGCATGTCCGGTATCTCGGCAAGGACCTTGCGAAGAAGGTGTATGACAGCGGACTGACGCTGGAGGAGTACCTCGGTATTACATCGAAGTACGCGAACTGACAGGAAGGCGGCGGACATTGTCCGCCGCCTCAGTCTATCAAAAAAGGTCATCACTGTCTTTTTAGGGGGACGCCCTCTATCGCAGGGCGTCCCCCTCTTGCCGCTTTGCGGCAATTCACCCCCTTGCGGAGCTCTTTTTAAGTCCAGAGAGTTTCGCGCTCTGCGGAGCGCGACTTAGGGCTCCGCCCTAAGAACCCGCAAGCTTTTTGAAAAAAGCTTGACCAAAAACTTTAGTTTGCACTGCCGGCGGGTTGATCGACAAGCCGAGGCGGCGGACATTGTCCGCCGCCTTTGCGCTGACCGGAGCGCTTTTGTCATTGGGAGCCGGCGGTACCGGCTTTCAGCACCGTCAGCTCCCGGATGCCGTAATATTCCAGTACGCGCATGACGCCCGCGTCAACCCGCTCCCCGCACATGACCACCGGAACCGCCGGCGGACAGCTGACAGCAAGCTCCGCGCAGACGCGCCCCATACACGCCGTCAGCGGCAGACGCTCCGCCTCCGAGAACATCGCTTCCCGCGGCGTGCAGACACGCGCCGGAACCGTCAGCGGCGGGGGCGTTTCCGTCACCGCGGGACGCCGCGGCAGAGCGCAGAGCAGCTCCGTCAGATGCCGAAGATCCGCGGCCCTGTTGTGCGGCGAGGGCATCAGCACAAGGTAGTCCGGATCCGCAAATTCCGCGTAGATTCCGGCTTTTTGCAGAATTTCTGCCAGCTCTGTGCCGGTGTACCCGCGGGATTTCGGCAGCAGCGTCAGCTTCATCGGTTCGCCGCCGCAGAGCGCCCAGCCCGCCGCCGTCAGTGCCGTGCGCACGGCGTCCAGCTTTGGCAAGATTGTCCTGATTTTTGCGGGAAATGCTGTTTCCAGCTCCGCGTTGCAGGCGTCCAGCGATTGCAGAATCAGATAGCTCGGACTGGTCGAGGAAAAGAGCGACAGCGCCGTCCGGACACGCTCTGCGAGGTGCGCCGGCA
Organism: Oscillospiraceae bacterium; assembly: GCA_024695445.1. Lineage (GTDB taxonomy): Bacteria > Bacillota > Clostridia > Oscillospirales > Ruminococcaceae > Firm-04. The sequence continues at coordinate 14,460 of JAILIG010000186.1, read as the reverse complement.
GGTTCGGCGCGCAGTGGAGATATGCCCCGCCTGTCAGGACGGGGAGCGTTTTGTGCCCCGAAGTGCAGCAGAGGTCTGCGCCGAGATCGGCGGGGTGCAGCGACTCCGGCAGAAAGCGCAGATATGCCCCGTGCGCGGCGTCCGTCAGCAGCAGAATGTCCCGCTCATGACAGATTTCCGCGGCGGCGCGGATGTCCGCAAGATTCCCCAGATAATCGGGCGAGGTCAGCCAGAGCACGGCGGGCGGTTCCGTCAGTGCATCCAGCGCGTCCCGCAGAGTCTCCGGCGAAAGCTCCGTCCGCAGATAGGAACCGGACGGCGGCAGCCAGACGGTTTCAAAGCCGAGCAGCACGGCCGCGGTCAGAAAGGTGCGGTGCGCATTTCTCGCCGCAAGAATGACCGGTTTTCTGCCGAGATGCGCCGCGTGCAGCACCGCGAGATACAGCATGGCGCGGATGCAGAGCGAGGAGCCCTCCACGGAATAATAAGTCGGGCAGCCAAAGAGCGCCGACGCATTCCGCTCGCTCTCCGCAATGATTCCGGCCGGTGCGGAGAGGTTGTCCGCGCCTTCGATTTCGGTCAGGTCGCGGGCCTCACAGCCCAGAGGGCCGCTGCCCTTGTGCCCCGGCATATGCAGCCGGGTGCTGCCGCTTTCTGCGTATTTTCGTGCAAAATCACAAATCGGCGTCTCCATGCGGATGCCCTCCTTTCCGGTGGCGGACGGGTGTCAGAGCCCCGCCGTCGGGATGCTGTACCGGGTTTATTATAGCACGGTGCAGCGCAGGGTGTCAAGGCCGGGCGCTTCCGATCATCGCGTATCTGCGGAACAGCTCCGCACTCCTGATTTGGAATTCCGCATTCTCTTGCGCTTGCCCATTGCGTTTTTTTGCATAATATGGTATAATAGTTCTGTATGCAGGAACAGCGGACAGAAGGAGGTGCGGATATGCGGCTGGAAACTGCGGAAATCGCAAACGGCGTGCGCTGCACCGAGGTCTGTGACAGCAAGCTGCGCGGGTGTCTGCTTTCGCTGCACTTTGCGCTGCGGCGCGATGAAAACACCGCGCCCGTCCACGCGCTTCTGACCGATCTGCTGACCGGCTCCTCTGCGGATTATCCGGCGCCCGGTGCGCTTTCCGCGCAGCTCGATTCGCTCTATGCGGCGGATTTTCCCGGCTCGCTGCACCTCTGCGGCGACGCGGCCGATCTGTATTTTTCCGCCTCATGGCTGGACGACGCCTACGCGATGAACGGCGAATCCGTCACGGAGGAGATGCTCTCACTCGTGCTGGGCTGCCTGCTCCGCCCGCACGCGGCAAACGGCGCCTTTGATGCAGAGCGCTTCCGCATCTGCCGGCAGAATCTGCTCGACGACATTGACGCGGCTGTCAACGACAAACGCGCCTTTGCACTCCGCCGCGCAACGGAAATTGCCTTTGCCGGCGAGCCCGCCGCGATTCCGCCGCAGGGAAACCGGCCGGCGGCCGAAGCCGTGACTGCCGCAGACTGCTTCCGCATCTGGCAGGAGGTTCTGTGTACGGCGCCGGTTGATCTGATCGCCGTTCTGCCCGCGGAAAAACCGCTTCTGCGCGAGCGGCTGACAGCAGCGTTTTCCGGCATCCCGCGTGCGCCGCAGAGCGTATCCTTTTCGGCACCCTCTCCGCTGCGTCAGACCGTGCAGACTGTGACGGAAGAAATGGACATGACGCAGTCGAGACTGATTCTGACCTATCAGTATGACCGCGCCGGCCGCGATGTCATGACACTGCTCTGCCGGATGCTTTCCGGTACGGGCGACTCGCTGCTGTTTGCAAATGTGCGCGAACAGCTCGGCCTCTGCTATGACTGCACCGCCTCGTTTTCGGCGGCAAAGCAGGTGCTGATGATCGAGTGCGGCGTCCGTCCCGGTACGGAGCAGGCGGCAGAGGCGGCCATCCGGGCGCAGATCACTGCGCTGCAAACCGGAGACTACCCGCCCGGACTGCCCGGCGCCTGCAAGCTCTATGAGGAATTCTCGGCGGCGGCCGCACTGGACAGTGCCGGCGGCATCGCCAAGGCGGTTTCCGCCTCACACCGTGCCGGTATTCCCTACGATCCGGCGGCATGGCTCGGCAGGCTCCGCGCCGTAACGGATGAACAGCTCCGGGCGGCGGCAAACCGGCTCCGGCTCAGCGCCGTTTACCGGCTCTGCGGCACGGAGGAAGGGGGGCAGGACGCGGAATGAACATTCTCACCGATCCCGTTACCGGCGACCGCTGCATGACCGTCACGCACAAAAGCGGCCTGACCGTCTGCATCGCGGAGCAGCCCGATTTCCATACGGCGTCCGCGCTGCTCGGCGTGCGCTTCGGCTCGGTTCACCGGCAGTTTACCGCGGACGGCAGGTCCGTCTCGCTGCCCGCCGGCACGGCGCATTTCCTCGAACACAAGCTCTATGACAGTGCCGACGGCGATGCCGTGACGAAGTTCACGCGCCTCGGCGCCTCGGACAACGCCTACACCGCGTTTGACCGCACGGTCTATTACTTTTCCGCACAGCAGCGGTTTGCGGAGGCGCTCGCGCTGCTGCTCGACTTCGTGCAGAGGCCGTATTTCACGGCGGAATCGCTCGAAAAGGAACGCCCGATCATCGCGCAGGAAATCCACGAGTATTCGCTGGATTCGCCGGAGGACCGCATCTTCTTCCTGCTGCTTGAGGGGCTGTTTCACCGGCATCCGGTGCGCTGCGATGTCGCCGGCACGCTCCGCAGCATTCAGGACATCACACCGGAGCTGCTGTATCAGTGTCACCGCGCCTTTTATCACCCGTCAAACCTCGTGCTCTGCTGCGCGGGCAATCTGACGGCGGAGGAGGTGCTGGAGATCGCAGACCGCACCGTGCAGATTCTGCCGCCCGTGCAGACCGTTACGGAGCCCGTCCGCGAGCCGGAGACCGTGTTCCGGCAGGAGGTGCGCGAGCGCATGACCGTCAGCAAGCCGCAGTTTGCGGTCGGCTTCAAGAGCCCGCCCGTCACGGGGGAGGCGCTGCTGCGCCAGACCTTGCTCGGCGAGCTGGTGCTGGATTACATTGCCGGACCGTCCTCTCCGTGCTGTCAGCGGATGCTCTCGGAGGGGCTCATCAACGATACATTCTCCGTCAGCGCGTTTACCGGCGAAAGCTGGTTTGTGCTGATGGCAGAGGGCGAATCCGATGCACCGGAGGCGGTGCGGGACGCCCTCACGGCCGAGATCGCCCGCGTCCGGCGGGAGGGCATCGACGGGGAGCGCTTTGCGGCGCTCAAGCGGGCCGCTTACGGCGACGCGATCCTCTCGGCAAATTCCCCTGCGGCGGCAGCGGAGGCGATGACCGACGCCATGCTCCGCAGACTGTCCTCACCCTATGCGGTGACGGCGCTGCTCCCCGCTCTGACCGCGGCGGAGGCAGAAGCCCTGACAGCAGAACGGCTCCGTCCGGACCGTGTCTGTCTTGCGGTCATTGATCCCTGCTGATACTCCGCAGCTGCGGTTTTCAGATCACAAACGAAAGGCTGGTATTTCACTATGTTCCCTGTACTTTTCCAAACTGTCGGCGCTCTGGAACAGGATCAGATCGTCTTCCCGCGCCTCGGCCTCGACCTGCGCGTACACAGCGAGGCATTCACGCTCTTCGGGCTGACCGTGACCTGGTACGGCGTGCTGATTACGGCGGGTATGCTGCTGGCAATGGTCTACGGTTTCAGCCGGATGCGCAGCTTCGGTCTGGATCCCGACCGGGCGATTGACGGCGTGATCGGCGGCGTGATCGGCGGCATCATCGGTGCGCGGCTGTACTACATCGCGTTCCACTGGAGCAGCTATGCCGGTGACTGGAAATCCATTTTCAATATCCGCAGCGGCGGGCTTGCGATATACGGCGGCATCATCGGTGCGCTGCTGGTCGGTTCGGTCGTCTGCAAGCTGCGCAAGGTGCGTCTGCTCCCGATGCTCGATGTCGTGTCGCTCGGCTTCCTGATCGGCCAGTGCATCGGCAGATGGGGCAATTTCATGAATCACGAGGCCTTCGGCGGCAACACGGACAATATCTTCGGAATGTCCAGCGGCAGGATCCAGACCTGGATCGCCCGCAACTATGCCGACGGTTCCGTGGTCTCAAACGAGACCGTTCACCCCTGCTTCTTCTACGAATCCATGTGGTGTCTGCTCGGCTTTTTGCTGCTGCACTTTGTCTCGAAGAAGTGGCGGAAATTTGACGGCCAGATCTTCCTGATGTATGTCATCTGGTACGGTGCCGGCAGATTCTTCATCGAAGGTCTGCGCACGGATTCACTCTATCTCGGCACGGTCAAGATTTCGCAGGCCGTCGCGCTGGTCTCCGTGACCGCGGCGCTGGTGCTGCTGTTCGTCGGACTGAGCCGCGCAAAGCGCATGGGCAGTGACTATCAGCTCTATGCGCAGACGGCGGAATCCAGGGCGCTGCTCGAGGAGGCCGACCGCAAGGCGGCAGAATATGAGGCAAAGCGCTCCCGCAAAAAGGCGCAGATCAGCCCCGACGAGGAGAAAACCGATGTCCTGCTCGCAAAGGATGCGGCAGAATCCGCAAAAGAAGCCGTCAGCAATGCGGCGGAATCCGTAACGGATGCAGCAAAGGACGCGGTCAGTGACGCGGCGGAATCCGCAAAAGAAGCGGTCAGCGATGCGGCAGAATCCGTAACGGATGCAGCAAAAGAGGCCGTCAGCGATGCCGCAGAATCCGCAAAGGACGCCCTGACCGGCGCGGCGGATGCCGACGGCAAAGCAGAGTCGTAAGCGCAGGGCTGCAAACAGCTTTCAGACAAAAACCGGCTGGCCGTTCTGCGGTCAGCCGGACAGATTTTCAAATACGGAGGTAATTACAGATGGCACAGATCATCGACGGCAAGAAGATTGCCGCAAATGTCAAGGCAGAAGTCCGCGCAGAGGTCGAAAAGCTCAGGGCAGCGGGCAAAAATCCCGGCCTCGCGGTGGTGCTGGTCGGCAACAACCCCGCATCCCGCGTCTATGTTTCCAACAAGGAGAAGGACTGCGCAGAGTGCGGCTTCCGCTCCTATGAATACGCGCTGCCGGAGGAGACGACCGAGGCAGAGCTGCTCGAACTGATTGACAGACTCAATGCGGACAGCAGCGTCAACGGCATTCTGGTGCAGCTCCCGCTCCCGAAGCAGATCTGCGAGCAGACCGTTCTGCACGCGATCTCGCCGGCAAAGGATGTGGATGCGTTTCACCCGGAAAATGTCGGCCGCATCATGATCGGCGATTTCCAGTTTCTGCCCTGCACGCCCGCCGGCGTCATCGAGATGCTGGACGCTTCCGGCATTGAGATTGCCGGAAAGCACTGCGTCGTCATCGGCAGAAGCAACATCGTCGGCAAGCCGATGGCCATGCTCCTGCTGCACCGCTCCGGCACCGTCACGATCTGCCATTCCAGAACGAAGGATCTCGCCGCGCAGACGCGTCAGGCGGATATTCTCGTCGCGGCCGTCGGCAAGGCGGGCTTTGTCACCGCGGATATGGTCAAGGAGGGGGCTGTCGTCATTGATGTCGGCATGAACCGCGACGCTGCGGGCAAGCTCTGCGGCGATGTCTGCTATGAGGAGGTCGCCGCGAAGGCGTCCGCCATTACGCCCGTGCCGGGCGGCGTCGGCCCGATGACACGCGCCATTCTCATGCGCAACACCCTTACCGCCGCCAGGAATGCCGCGGAATAACCCGTACCCGGCACACGATCTGTCCGCTGCCGCGGCAGGGGACGAAGGAGTAACCTCATGACTGATACACAACCGCACTTTTTCCGGCGCGGCCTGCTGCACGGTCTGCCGATCGGGCTCGGATACCTGTCTGTCTCGTTCGGCTTCGGCATCATGGCAGTGCGCGTCGGCATGAGTGTATTCGAAGCAACACTGATTTCTCTGCTCAACCTGACCTCTGCGGGACAGGCAGCCGGCGTCAATGTCATTGCGGCGGGCGGCACGCTCGCGGAAATGGCGCTCGTGCAGCTGACCGTCAACATCCGCTATGCGCTGATGGCGCTTTCTCTTTCGCAGAAATGCAGCCCGCGGTTCCGGCTGCCGCAGCGTCTGCTCGGCGCCCACGGCATCACCGATGAGATCTTCGGCGTCTGTGCGGCGCAGGAGGGCGCGCTCGAACCGCCGTACCTGTTCGGCATGACTCTGATTTCCATGACCGGCTGGGTGCTGGGGACCTTTCTCGGCGCATTTGCCGGATCACTGCTTCCGGCTTCTGTGACGGCAGCGCTCGGCATCCTGCTTTACGGGATGTTCCTTGCGATCATCGTGCCTCCTGCGAGAAAAGACCGGGCAATCCTCTGCACGGTGCTGGCGGCTGCCGCACTGAGCGTTCTTTGCAGATACCTGCTCCCCGCGCTCTCCGAGGGCTTTGCGGTCATCCTCTGTGCAGTGACGGCTGCGGCCGCGGCGGCGCTGCTGTTCCCGCGTCCGGAGGAGGACGCCGCGGAGAAAGGGGGCCGGCCGTGAATCACACCGTTTACATCGCCGTGATGGCGGGCGTGACCTATCTGATCCGTGCGGTTCCGTTTGGATTTTTTCGCAAAAAAATCCGCTCACGCTTTCTGCGGAGCTTCCTCTACTATATTCCCTATGCCGTGCTGAGCGCGATGACGATTCCGGCGATTTTTTACAGCACCGGAAGTGTCCTGACGGCACTGGCCGGTACGGCTGCCGCGCTGTGTCTCGCCTTCTTCGGGCTGCCGCTGATCGCGGTTGCACTGGCCGCCTCGCTTGCGGCTTACCTTACCGGCCTGCTGCTCTGAACGGCGTAAATCCGGGCAAAAAAAGGAACGCACGGCTGTTGCTCAAGCAGCCGTGCGTTCACAGATTAGGTAGAGAGGTATTATTTATCATGATTACGGAATCAGTATATCATTTTTTGCCGCGGAATAATAGCAGATTTTCTCAATAATCTATGAATAAACTATGAACGGAAAGGAGCCCCGTCAAAGACATGATTTTTGACAGTCATTCTCACTATACGGACGAGGCATTTGACGCCGACCGGACGACACTGCTCTCGTCTTTTCCGGAAAAGGGCATCGTGAAGCTCATGGTCTGCGCGACGGATACCGCGAATGCCGCGGACAGTATCGCGCTGGCGGAGCAGTTCCCGGAGCTGATTGTCACGGCAGTCGGCGTGCATCCGGAATGCCCGTCCCCCGAACCGGATTATTTGGAGCGGCTGCGGAAAATGGCGCAGCATCCGTCCGTGCGGGCCGTCGGGGAGATCGGGCTGGACTATCACTACGAGGGCTACGACCGCGATTTGCAGCGGCGCGTCCTCAGGGAGCAGCTCGCGCTCGCAAAGGAGCTTTGTCTGCCGGTCATTCTGCACTGCCGCGACGCGATCGGCGATATGCTGGAGCTGCTGCGGGAGTTTGCGCCTCTGGAGGGCGTAATGCACTGCTTTCCCGGCTCTGCGGAGACGGCAGCGGAGGTGCTGGCGATGGGGCTGTATATCGGCTTCACGGGCGTCATTACCTTCAAAAACGCGAAGAAGCCGCTCGCGGCACTGCGGGCGGTTCCGGCGGACCGGCTGCTTTTGGAAACGGACTGCCCGTACATGGCGCCGGTTCCGTACCGCGGGCAGCGCTGTGACAGCACGATGCTGACCGAGACTGCTGCCGTCATGGCGCGGGAAAAGGGCGTCACGACAGAAGAAATGTGCCGCATCACCGCGGAAAACGCCGCAAGGCTGTTCCGTGTTGAGCTGAAATGAAAGGAGCAGATTATGCAGGAACATCAGCCGCGCAATGCATTTGACATCCCGAAACTGTTTTATTTTGAGAGCAAAAACACGCACACAGGCAGCCGCGGGAAGCTGCGGTACATTGTGGTACCGGAGGAGGGGCAGCTGCTGGTATCGGTCTGGCGGCAGGATCTCTGCTACGAGATTGTGCGCGACCGCGGAGAGATCGAGGCAGCGGAGCAGTTTCCGCTGACGGAGGAGGGCTTTGAGCAGATGCTGGCCTTTTTGCAGGCGGAGTACGATGCCTGCGGCGGGCAGTGATCGAAAGCTCTCCGGCAGCCCAAACTAAAGTTTCGGTCAAGCCTTTTCAAAGGCTTGACCAAAAACTTTAATTTTTCCGCCGGGCTTTCGTCAATGGTTGCGGATTCTCTCCGCTCAGTGATACGCCGGCTTGCGGAACTGCCAGCCCTGTGCGCCAAGCAGCGACCGGAACATCCCCGAAATCTGCATCGACTCACTCACGCCCGTCTTGCACCAGATCACAAAATGCTCGCAGTTGTTCGTCAGCAGATTGTAGTTTGTCTCGCCCAGACGCGAACGCGCCCGCGCAACCGTCTCCTCCGGCGAGTACAGATGATACCCGAACCGCTGCTGCAAATGCCGCGCCAGCTCCTCCGAAACCGTCTCGGTGTGCGGAACGGAGCCGTTGTTTTCAATGCGGACAGGCGGCTCATACGGCCGCGGAAAGTCCAGCACAAAGTATTCCGTGTCCGAGCGCAGGAAGTTCCGCAGATCGGTCGCGTGAACCGTCGCGTGGCCGATCGTCATGCTCGCCGGAATCGCGTAATGCACAATGCAGGTGTCGCTCAGGTAGATGCCGTAATGCTCGTATGCGCCGTTTCTGCGGACAACACCGATGATGTCGCCGTACTGCGCCTGCACAGGCTGCGGCGCATTGCCGCTCACGGGCGGAACACCGCCTGCATCCCGGATCGCGGCGGACTGCGCTGCACGGCGGATCATAGACTGCTCCAGCTGCTCCTGCGTACCGCGGTCCACGACCGTGCCGAATTTGTCGATGATGCGGCAGGAGCCGTCCACGACATGGCGCTGAAGCGTGAAATCCCCGGCGTAGTCGAGGTCTTCCCAGCAGTAGGCCTTGTCCAGGACGGAAAAGGAAGTGTCACCGCCGGCCGGCTGCCGGCTTCCGGTGTATGCGTCCAGCCGGTCTGCGAGCCGGTTCATGCCGCGGCTGAGTGCGTCTAAAATATCCATAGCAGTTTCCTCTCTTTCGGATGATCCGCGCAGTCTGCGCTGCTCCCTCTATCATACCACAAAATGCGCGAGAATGCAAGCGCGATTTTATACCATTTATATGGGGCATTGTCCGGTTTTCCGGCGCCGGACAAAAGGAAGGGCAGAGCCGTCTGCACGGGTGACGGCTCTGCCCTGTTGTAATCCCTGATTGAGCGGTGCGGTGCGCCTCAGCGCCGTTCCGCACCCGGTTCCGACTGCATCGGAAGCACTTCCTTTCGGAGTCTTGAATGGACTTTCTTTTACGGCTCTGCGAGCCCTGATTTCCTGTACATCGGAAACACATCCTTTTTTCGTGAACTGCGGTGCCGGTCTGCAGCAGCCGCAGGGCTTATATCGTGAATGTCCTGAATTCATCTTCGGACAGCCGCTTTCCCTGATGCTTTGCAGGGGTTCAGCGGGAAATCAACTTCTGCATGGGAAACACATCCTTTTTCAGCGTTTGATTGGTGAATCTTGTGCGGTCAGCCCATTGGTCTCTCCTCCGTTCCGGCTGTACGCGGTACAGCTTTGGTTTGATTGTATTATACCACAAGTTTCAAAGAATGTCAAGAGGTTTTGTGAAAGTTTTATATATTTTTATTATAAAACAAAATGTATACAGAAAATTACCGGAAATTGGAGAAATTGTGCATAAAAAACAGCCCGCATCCGCGCAAAATCACAACTTTTAGTATACAAAATGTTAGATTCAGCAAAACGGAACAAATATGGACAGGGGCGTTTGTTGAATATTTACAATTTGGGGGAAAGGGCTTGCATTTTCTAAAAAACAATGCTATAATGTCAATATGTATATGTGCCGTGGGCGAAGTGCCGTCTGCCGTACCCCGCTGATTTGCAGCCGCAGTCTGCCGCGCCGCACCTTACATAAATTTCATACTAAGGAGAGGTTTGAATGAAATCACTTTTTAAGCGTGTGCTCGCAACCGCAACCGGTTCCGTGCTCCTCGTGAGCCAGCTTGCCGCGACAGGCATCAACATCAACGCAGCTGACAGCGCTTCCGGCACCGTCCTTGACAAGGCCTGGCTGACCGATGTCCCTGTGGATACCGATGTCTGCCCGCTTCCGGCCATCGACGAGCTCCCTGTCGTTATCGAAGGCGAGGAGTCCGATGCTGAGGCTGTTCAGTGGGGTGAGTCCGACTGGAACGATCAGCTCGAAAGCGCAATGAACACCCTGCTGGGCGACAAGGATTCCGTCCAGGCAAGCTTCTTCGGCGCAAAGGCAAGAGAGCTTGTCATCAGAAACCTGGCAAGAACCTCCTACATGACCCGCGCAGAGGCAACCGCATTTGTCAACGGCTTCAGCAATGCTGATGTCAAGGTTGCAGCACCGGGCAAGATCATCGCTGTGATGAGCGTCGAGGGCGTCAACGAGATCGTCGGCTCCGTGGCAGAGGATGCGCTCACCAGACGCGGCATCAAGTTCGTCAATGCAGACGGCGATCCGGTCGTTCTGGACTGGAACAAGTTCCCGATGACCGGCGAGGTCACGGTTGAGGTCGATTACAGCAAGTACGACAAGACCGCTTCCTACAATGTCGTGTTTACCGACGGCAAGAAGACCTATGACGGCTACGATGAGTTCACCCAGTATGTCACCGAGGAGTTCAACGCTGCTGTTGACTTCATCGCTGACGAGGCAACTGCTCAGAATGCTCCGCAGCTCGCTGAGGACATTCAGTATTACAGAGGCCGCTATGAGACGCTGAAGGGCGAGGTTGAGTCCGTTGTCGATACGATCAACGCGATCAGCCTGAGCGGTTCTGATCCGGATGCAGTCTATGCTGACTACAAGCAGGCTGTCTACGATGCAATCGGCGATGCTGAGACCTCTGTCCGCTTCGCAAAGCGCGCAAGAGCTGAGATGTATCGCCTGCCTGAGACCTTCATGGGCGCTCTGACCGGTGACCGCGGTCAGGCATGGATCGACTATGTGATCGAAGGCGCAAAGCGCATCGCTGCCGATAAGGTCGATGTGGATCTTTCCGCTGACGATTTCGCTTCCATCATCAAGGAAGGCTACGATTACGAGATCACCATTCCGAACGGCTTCTCTGCAGACGCAGAGTTCAAGCTTGAGGATGACAAGAACGACGAGGTCTTCGACGAGATCCAGAAGGCATACGGCGACCAGTGGGCAGAGGAAGGCTACGAGCTCGTTTCCGTCACCTCCCACAAGGAAGTCACCCTGAACGCTGAGACGGACAGACTGACCGACAGCGAGAAGCTGTACTACAATGTCGTCCGTATCATCGACGAGGTCCTGCTGAAGAAGGTCGAGGAGGAAACCACCGAGTCCACCACTGAGTCTACTACTTCCTCGGAGACCACTACCGAGTCCACTACTTCCTCGGAGACCACCACCGAGTCCACTACTTCCTCGGAGACCACCACCGAGTCTACCACTTCCTCGGAGACCACCACCGAGTCCACCACTTCTGAGTCTACGACTTCGGAGACCACCACCGAGTCCACCACTTCCTCGGAGACCACCACCGAGTCCACCACTTCTGAGTCTACGACTTCGGAGTCCACGACGACTGAGCTGACCACCGCACCGGTTACTGAGCCGGTCACTGAGCCGACCACCACTGCTACCACCGATGAGACCGCTCCTGTCACCGACAAGGAGGGCAACACCTACGAGCTGAGCTTCGATGCTGAGGGTCTGGCAGAAGAGCTGGTCTACTGGTCCGAAGAGACGGAAGAGTTCGACTTCACCAACCTGGCTGTCAAGATGGTTCTGTCCGTCATCGACAAGAACGGCGCAAAGACCGACAAGACCGCTGATGTGACGGCTGCATTTGCTCCGGACAAGAAGTCCCCGCAGGATTTCGAGTTCAAGGGCTTCGGCAACTACAACATCCAGATCGCACTGCAGGATGTTGCTGCGATCGAGAAGGCACTGACCGATGAAGGCGTCGCTGCCGACATCATCTCCGCACTGGAAAAGAAGTACAAGGTTGAGGCGGGCAAGATCGCTGACACCAACGGCGTGCTGCCGGTCATCCTCGTCCTCCGCGGCGACTTCGACCTCGACAACATGGTTACCGCGTTCGACGCAACCTGCGCTCTGACCTTCTTCAACCAGCTCTACAACACCGGTTTCTCGCTGGAGGAAATCCTCACCTACACCGAGGATCCGACCTTCAACGCACTTCCGGCTTCCATGCAGGCAGTCGGCAAGTATGCACACTATGCAGGCGATGTGAACGGCGACGGCATGATCTTTGCACTTGATGCACAGCAAATTCTGACCTACTTCAACTGGAAGTACAATACCGGCTTCGATGACATTGACTGGACGGATCCTGATCTCTGCGGTCCGGATGTCAAGGTTCTTGACAGACTGCACAGCGAGCCGTTTGCATACGAGAAGCAGGGCTGATTCCTGATTCCGCTGCGCAAACCTTACGCAATACGAAAGAGACTGCTGCAAATGCGGCAGTCTCTTTTTGTCTGCCGGCTGCTCCGGCGGACACAAAAAGCGCCCGATGTACCGGAAAGCCGGAAGCATCGGGCGTATTTGTCTGAATGGATTTGCTCAGCCGAAGAGCTTGATGCCGTCTGCGGTCTTGAACAGAACGAGCTCCATGTTCGTGACGGCAGTCACGGGCGCGTCGTCGCCCGCGTACAGCACATCCACTGAGAATTTCAGGTCTTCGAGCGCCTCCGCACCGTCGCGGACGGACTGCGCCTGCGCATCCGTGAGGATGCCGGCGTTGACGAACTGTTTGAAGAAATAATCGTAGTCGGGATCGGTGTGTTTGGTCAGCGAGATGTCGGTGATCCGCCAGCTGTCGTAGCCGTCCTCGTCAAAGCGCTTGTGCTGCGCCGCAAAGTTTTCTTCGAGGCTGCTGCCCTTCTGCCTGAGGTATTCGCCGAATGCCTCGCTGTAAACGGGGTGCATCATGGCGGCATAGGCGGCAAAGTCGCTTTGCTCGATCGCGGTGAAATAGGTTTTGACCGCTTCGGTGTATTCGTCGGAAACACTCTCATCGGCGTGCATCGTGATGCCGTCGGCCGGAACGGTTTCACTGCCGGAGGATTCCCCGCCGCGGCAGCCGGTCAGGAGCAGCGCGGCGAAAATGATTGCAGGTACGCGTTTTTTCATGCTGCCGCCTCACTGGTAGATGACATACCATGTCTGCTGATGGTGCATCAGATAGAGCACCTCGTCCTTCAGTGCGATATCGGTGATGTCGTTGTGCGTGGAGGACGGCTCGGTGAAATACCGTGTGACGGTGACCTTTGCAAAGGCGTCAATATCCTTCGAGACACGGTCGAGCCCCTGCTCCTGCGCAAGGTCGTCTATGACGGAGACGACGGATTCCGTCTCGATATGAGTCGTGTTCATTTCGCAGTCGGTGACATCAATCAGCGAATAGCGGAAGTTGCCGCCGAAGAAATCGCGCATCGACTTGTTTGTGTTCTTGAGAATATCGGCATCGGTGTATTTTTTTTCGAGGTATTCGTTCAGGAAGTAGTCGTGCCAGAGCGGATACTGGACGCCGATGAACAGGTTGACATCCTGCGACTGGATAGCGCGGTAATACCGGCAGATCGCGTCTGCCGCACCCTCCGGCAGGAAGCGGGAGTCATACTGAATGGACGGCGAAGCCTTGACATTGTGTGTCAAAGTGGAGCCGTAGGGAAGTGTTTCGGCGGGTGCAGCGGACGAGGAATTGCCGCCGGCACATCCGGTCAGGAGCAGTACAGCTCCGCAGAGAACCGCCGCAGAACGGCGGAGCATGGAATGACGCATATAGCCCTCTCCTTTGCGTGGTTTTTCTACATTATAGCACATTACGGGCGGAAATGCAATGGCAGAAGGGTGAAAATTGAAAAAAGAGCGGGGCGGAGCGCGCCGGAAGTCAAACTAAAGTTTCGGTCAAGCCTTTTGCGCGGAGCCCGCGCCGGCATTGATCTAAAGCGCTCCGGCAGCCCAAACTAAAGTTTTTGGTCGAGCTTTTTTCAAAAAGCTCGCGGGCTCTTAGGGCGGAACCCTAAGTCGCGCTCCGCAGAGCGCGAAATTCTCTCCGCCTTAGAAGAGCTCTGAGGGCTTGGGGCTCCCAGTTTGCCGAAGGCAAACTGAGCGGTTTCGCTTGCGAAACCTGTGCGATCAGAGGTCCCCATTCTCAAATAGCATCCGCGAAGCGGATACATTATTCTCCATAAGCCGGCGTTTTACGAGAAGCTGAAATTGAGCGCCCTTGTCTTTTGTGCAATGGAGGAGAAAGGAGAAATATGATTTGTGGGCGTTCCCGGCGGGCTTTAGATCATTGGCCGCCGGAACTGCCGGCCGCGGGGCGCGAATGCGAGGGGAGAACCACAGGGGACAGGGGGAAAACCGCTGCTGGCGCAGCTCCATTCCCCCTATCCCCTAAGGTTCTCCAAGTATATGCT